>DASPIH010000285.1:0-2526 GCA_035629195.1 Blastococcus sp.
CGCTGCTGCTCCTGGCGCTGGCCGCCCGCGACGCCCTGCTGCGCCCGCGACTGGCGGCGGCCGGGGACGCGGTCGAGGTGCGGACCCTGACCGGCCGGCGCGTGCTGCCGTGGGGGCAGCTGCGAGTGCGGGTGCGCTCGACCCGGCGGTGGGGAGCCACGGTGCGGACCCTGGAGCTGGACACGGCCACCGGTCCCGAGGACGACGGCGTGCTCGTCGTCCTCGGCCGCTGGGACCTCGGTGCCGATCCGGCGGACGTGGCGCGTGCTCTGGAGTCCGCCCGAGGCTAGAGCCCGACCATCGCGATGCGCGGGACCGTGAGCGCCAGGGCGAGGAGGGCCACGGCGACGGCCGCGACACCGGCGCCCTGGAGCGCCGGGCGGCGTCGGGCGGTCACCAGGATCAGGGCGACGAGCGCGCCGGTTCCCAGCCCGCCGAGGTGACCCAGCAGGGACACCCCGGGCAGGAAGCTGATCAGGACGTTGATGGCCAGCAGGACGAGGATCCCGCGGACGTCCTGGCGGCGGAGGACCATCAGCACGCCGAGGGCGCCCAGGAGGCCGTAGATGGCGGTCGACGCCCCGGCCACGGGCCGCAGCGCCTCGCCGAAGAGCTCGATGACCGTGGCGCCGCCCAGGGCGGACACGAGGTACAGCCCCAGGTACCGCCACCGGCCGAGCTGACGTTCGAGCTCCGACCCGAACACCAGGAGAGACAGCATGTTCAGCGCCAGGTGCACCACGCCGATGTGCAGGAATGCCGCGGTGAGCAACCGCCACGGCTCGCCGAGCGTCACGAGGAGGGGGACCTGCGCGAGGGCGGCGAACACCGGCGACCGGTGGTTGTCCAGAGGCGGGAAACCGGCGAGGCCCGCGGACACCGCGGTCACGAGGAACATGACCACGTTGATCGCGATGAGCCCCAGGGTCACCGCCCCCCACCGGCGCACGGCACCCGGCACACCGGCGCCCCGCACCCGCCGAACGCTGGCCGCGCCCTCCCGGACGCACTCGGGGCACTGGAACCCCACGGACGCCGGGATCATGCACTCGGGGCAGATCGGCCGACCGCACCGGGTGCAGCCGATCCCCGTGGGGCGGCCGGGGTGCCGGTAGCAGGTGGGCGGTGGGGGCGCCGGCTGCTCGCCCGCGCCCCCGCCGTCGGGTCCGGTGCTCAGCTGCGCTGCACCTCGACGGATTCGATGACGACGTCCTCGACCGGGCGGTCCATGCGGCCGGTCTGCACCGCGGCGATGCGGTCGACGACGTCCCGGCTGCCCTGGTCGGCAACCTCACCGAAGATCGTGTGCTTTCCGGTCAGCCACGCGGTCGGGGCGACGGTGATGAAGAACTGGGATCCGTTGGTGCCCGGACCCGCGTTGGCCATGGCCAGCAGGTACGGCTTGGTGAAGGCGAGGTCGGGGTGGATCTCGTCGCCGAACTGGTATCCCGGGCCGCCGATGCCCTGACCCAGCGGGTCACCGCCCTGGATCATGAAGCCGGAGATGATCCGGTGGAAGACCGTGCCGTCGTAGAGCTTGTCCGTCGTCTTCTCGCGGGTGGCGGGGTGCGTCCACTCGCGACGGCCCTCGGCGAGGTCGGCGAAGTTGGCCACCGTCTTGGGAGCGTGGTCGGGGAACAGGTCCACGGTGATGTCGCCGTGGTTGGTGTGCAGCACCGCGCGGCGGGCCGGAGTCGATTCAGTCACGGCTCCACTCTCCCACCGCCGGGCGGCGGGGGTCCGCGGGGCCGGGAGCAGCCGGGTGGTGTTCCACGTGGATCACGGATGCTCCGCCGGTGCGCTCGGGGCCCCGAACTCCTGTGCGGGTGGTCGGGAATCGCGCCGCCCCCGGCGTCAGGTGCCTGCCCGGTTCGCCGAACGGGGAGTTCGGGCCCGTTGACACGTTGATCAACCAGATGGTTGACTCCGCCCGCACAGTGAGCAGCGCCACATCTGGGCTGCGGCAGGCTCGCACGCAGGTCGTGCGAGCAGTGGCGCTCGTCGTCAGCGGTACGTCGTCTTTCCCGTCCACATGGAGGTTGCCGTGGGTTCGTCGAGCACAGCATCGGGTCTGCCCGGCCAGGCATGGGCCCACAAGGTCGGAAAGATCGACATGCGTCCGCTCGAGCCAGGCGACTGGGGCCCCGAGGCCCTCGCCGCGCGCGCGCAGATCGCCGAGGCCTTCCACCGCTTCGGCATGTCCTTCGACGAGGCCCGCGTCGATGTCCTGAGCTCGTGCTTCACCGAGGACAGCGTGTTCGAGGTGGTCCAGGGAAGCCTGGAGGTGCGGACCCGTCTCGAGTCCCGGCAGGAGATCGCGGACGTCCTGCCGGAACGGATCCGGAACCAGGACGATCAGCGCCGTCACCTCATGAGCAACGTCCTGGTGGAGGAGCTCGATCTCGCCGCCGGCACGGCGAAGGCCCTGGCCTACAGCGTCGTGACGGTCGCCAGCGACGGGCTGCAGCTCGGCGCCAGCGTCATCTACACCGGCGATCTCCGGCGCGAGGCCGACGGCTGCTGGCG
>DASPIH010000286.1:0-6044 GCA_035629195.1 Blastococcus sp.
GCTGTCCGCGCCAGAGCCAGCCGCCGCCTCGTGACCGCCGCTGTCGGCGGCCGGCACTGGCACTGCCGCGGCGCCTGTGACACCAGCTGTCACGCCGGCAGCTTCGTGCTGGCAGGTTTCCGACGCTCCGGCGGCCAGCCCCCTCGTGCTGGAGCGGCCGGCCGGAGATTCTTGCCGGCATGGCGTTGGTCAGCTTCCCGCCGGGCTCAGTCGCAAGGTCCACGGGCGCACTGGAAGCCCAGCAGTCGAGGGTCACCCACGTTCGCCGATGCCTTGAGGCCCGATCCGTAGAGCCCACGGTCTAGCACGCCCAGGCTGCGGACCTCGGAACAATCTCTCCGCACGCCGAGCTCTTGCAACTGCCAAACGGCGCGTCTGGCGCCGGGTACGCGCCTCCACTAAAACCCGGGGCGGGACAGCCCTTCCACGGGCCCTTGTTGCGCACCAGCTCGGTCTTGAACAGGGAGTTGAACGGCTCGGCCAGAGCAGTCATACGAGTCGCCGGTCGAGCCGACCGAGGCGACCGCGCCGGCTTACTGCCGGTGGGCTGGACGACGCGCTTGACGGAGTGGCCTCCGGCCGACTTCGGCTGGTTCCTCCCTGCCGGCTGCACCGCCGGATGATGTCCCGCCGGTGTCTCCGGCGGCGCGCTCATGACCGTCGCGCGTCGACCGATACCCGCACCGACCACCGCCCCGGGCGGCAGCTGGGCCGAAGGACGCGCCGCGGGTCGCGCCGAGGGTCGGGCCGGCACCGGGGTCGAGGGCCGGGTTGAGGCCGGGATGATCACCGGGCCGAGCCGGTCTCCGCGGTCGGCAACCGTCCGGATCGAGGACGCTCCGCGGTCGCCGGGCCGAGCGCGGTCGAGGCGATCCGGGGGGGTGTTCGCCGGAGCACTGCGTCGTCACGGCTTACCGGCGTCGCCTGTCGTCGTGGTTGCACGCCGACGTCGCGCGGCTCGACGCCCTGTACCGGGTCTTCCCCGCGTGGCCCCCGCTGGTGGCAGGGGGCCCTGTCCTGGCCGGTCAGCCGATGCAGGGCTGACGCTCGGGCCGGTGGCCGGCCGGCCGCACCAGCGCGGTCAGCCGGACCCGGACGCGGTCGGCAAGCTGCGCTCCGAACTCGATCGGCCGGCCGCCGGCGGTGATGTCTCCGACCCGGAACCCCAACTCCGGCGGGACGGCGTAGCTGGCGCGCACGGCGTGTTCGGGCGTGCCGCGCTCGATCTTCCAGAGATCCGCGGGGTCCAGCCCGTCGGGGCGACGCAGACCGCCGACGATGAACCGGTCGAGATAGAGGCCGAGCGGGTCCTGCAGGGAGATTTCGGCGCCGGTGGCGGCGGCGTCGTTGACCGCGGCGGCGATCTGAGGGTCGCTGTTGCGGCGGGGCTCCCCCAGCCGGCCGCAGCGGACCAGCGCCATGGCCGTGGTCACCGGTTCTCCTGCGGCGTCGTGGCGGAGGACGGTGGCCTGCGCGGCCAGGACGACCGCTGCGACCAGCGTGTTGGTCGTCTGCATGAGGTGCGCGGGCCGGCCTTCGGTCGACCGGTTGTGGACGTTGTTCCGGATGTACGCCCCGTCCTGGATCAGTTCCTCCAACTTCACGTGCGGGCCGATCAGCTCGTGGTAGGTGGCGAGCAGGCGGTCGGGATCGCGCTCCGCAAGGTGGTCGAAGTACTCGGGCACCTCGGTCGTGAAGGTGACCCGGGTGATGACGCCGTCGGGGTCCCGCTCGACGCCCCACTCGCAGTACTCGTCCTGCACGCTCCGGGACGCGTCCGCGTCACCCCACCGTTGCTCCTCCGTGGTGGCCCCGTCGATCAGGGTGGCCGGGAACGCGGGCCAGACGACGGCCGGGGCCATCGCGTCCGCGCCGGAATCGGTCGACCGGGGGTCGAAGAACTGCGGGAATTCGTCGGCGAGCTGCGCGACGACACCCCCGATGCGGGCGTCCCACGCCTTGCGGTCAGCCTCGGCCGGCTCGGGCAGCCGGGCAGGCGTGTCGAATCTCGGCAGTTTCGGCATGGCTCAGACCTCCACGACGGAGCCGTCGGCCCGCATCTCGCGGGCCCGCTTCGGGACGTTGGTGCGGGCGAACAGCAGCGGGCTCTCGAAGATCGGCATGAGCCGGACGCGGTCCCGGCGCGCCTCGGCGAGGCGCACGTAGTCGTCGAACCCGGCCTGGGTGCTCAGCCGGGCGGTCACTGCGTCGTAGTACGCCAGTAGTTCGGCACCGAAAGACGCGAGGTCGTCCCGCCGGCTCCAGCGGTCGGCGAACTCGCGCTCGGGGCTGCCCACGGGCGACGCGGGCGCGGCGGCGGCGATGGCGTCGCCCATCTCGTCGGAGAACGTGCTCGCCCCGTCGGCCAGGGTCGCCGCCACCGGCACGTGGGCCAGCAGGGCCGCGCGGCGCAGGGAGAAGACGGGGTTGGGGAAGTCCGTCATCAGCAGGCAGGCGGCCAGCTCCCGGGTCAGCAGCCCCCGGCGGATCGCCTCCTCGAGGACCGCGAGGTCCTCGAAGGCCGTCTCCGGGACGGCGAACGGAAAAAACGTGTCACCGGGACGGACGAAGCCGTCGCCGTCGTCGAGCCGCACGCGGAAGTCGATCAGGTTCTGCCGGTAGATCTCGAACGGGACCGTGAACACCGGCGGCGCCGGCAGCTGCGGCTGCAGAGGCGGCGGACCGCCGTCCTCGGGACGCGGCAGGCTGCTGACGATGGCCAGTGCCTCGAGGTCCACGAAGAAGGCCGACGGCAGGATCACGTCGTCGCCGGGAGCGAGGGCGGGCGTCTGCTGAGGCCCGGACACGATGTTGACGCTCGGCGTCCCGAGGACCTGCAGCAGAAGCCGGCCGGGGGCGTCGATCGTCCCGCCGTCGGCGAGGAACCGGTCGAACCGGGCCCGGGTCCAGCGGCGGATGCTCGGCATCGCCACCGCGGTCTCGCAGACATCGGCACCGTCGGGTTTGCCGGCCGAGACCCAGGGATGGCCGACGAGCGGTGGGTCCTCCGGCAGCACCGACGGGAGGATGTTCGCCTTGAACGAGTGCCAGTGCAGCCAGGGGAACCGCAGCTCCTTCATGACGACGTTCCCGCTGAGGTGGCTCTCGAAGGGTCCCTTCCCCTGGGTCGGCTCGCTGAGCGCGTGCCTCGAGTTGCCCCCGAACACCCACGCCGAGCTCTCGCCCACCGTCTGGTAGTAGTTGAAGCCGCCGGACCGGTGGTCCCAGGCCATCAGCTCGACGTCGCCCACCTCAGGATGAAAAGCGCTGATCAGGACGTCGGCACCCTCTGGCCCCACGCCGTACGCGACGAGGAACCGCAGCCGACGCCGTACGCCGGCTGCGGCTGCGCTCATCGGAATCTGACTGCCCTCGCCCAGCAGGAAGAACAGCGGCTCCCCCAGCTCAGGTGCCTCCCGTTGGAGCGCCTCCAGGGCCTCCCCGGCCGTGCGCGGGAACTCGCTGCGCAGCAGCAGCGCGGTGGCGAAGCGATCGCCCAACTCCCGCGACGCCTCCTCTGTCTCGAGGACGCGGACACGAACGTCCTCGCCGACGACGAACCGGTGGATCCGGCCGTCCTGGAGCGACGCGGGGGACAGCAGCCGGAACGCCTGGCAGGTGGTGTCGGTGACGACGGGACCGGTCATAAGATCACTCCGGGCTCACAGCCCGCGGGGGCCCGCAGGACGTGGGCGCCGCGGCCGCCCCCCGGACCGGGCAACGCGACGTCGTGGCCGAGATCGTGCGCGACTCCGTTGCCAGCGGCCAGAACCAGCCACCGCGCGATGACGTCGCGCTCCGGCCGCCGCCATACCTCAATGACGCGCATTGCTGCCTCCGGTCGCACATCGGCGCGACCCCGGCTTCTGGCCTGTCCGAGGCTCTCGGCCGGTCGTCGCAGGACTGTTCAGCGAAGTGTCGGGCCCGGCCGTCACTCGAGCGTCACGCCGCTGTCACCCGACGCCCCAGCGATACCTCGCGGGCCCCGGCTCAGGTCTCGAGCGGCGGGGCGGAGCGGTCCGACCGCCTGGCGGCCGTCTCCGTTCAACGCGCCGCCGTGCACCAGAGCTGTCCGGTCACCCGCCCGTTCGGGGAAGGTAGTGGTCGAAGAACAACAGGCTCGTCCGTTCGGCACGGTCGCGGACACTGCTTCTCTCGAAGACGCCCTCGGGGTGATCGCCGACCGTCCACGGGAAGAGCGGGTCGGACCTTCCGGGTGGTCCACGCAATGGCGGGCCATCGCGGGCCGCACCGGGGCGCTGCGGCCCGCACGCCCGAGGAGGTAGTGCTCGAGGAGCCCGGAGTCGCGCGGCTGCCATGCCGTCTGCTGTGCGGTCATACGACCGGACCGTCGCGCCAGGCGGAGCACCCCGGCGAGGAGTTCCACGGCCGCCCCCACGCCGACGGGCGGGCGGAAGTGCCGCAGCCGCTACCCGTGGCGGACGACGAGCCGGTTCGGCGCCGCGGTGACCCGGAGCGCTACGTCGTCGGCTCCCTGGTCGCACACGTGGAGTGCGAGGCCCGGCCCTGGACCGGCATCAGCTGGCCAGTGCACGTCCAGGTGGAGCTGAAAGGGACTGCTGAAAGGCGCCTGAGCCGGTCGGGCGCTGGCGGACGATCGTGCGAGTCGAACCAGGACGCTGTGTTCCGACCATGTCCATGACGCCGCGTACACCGCGCCCCACCCCCTCACCGGGAGAAACCGGTGGGACGGCTCCCACTTCCCGGTGCTCACGTCGCCCCTCGGCCACCAGCATGAAGCCCTACGGCCTTTGAGCCGTAGGAGTTTTCCCGTTACTGCTGTCGGCGCGTTCCCTCGATGTCTCAAGGACCACAGAGGCCGACCGCAGTGCGGGACGGGCGCAGTGGCGAAGCGGTGACGCCACCGTGACACGGACCCTCGACGATCGTCCCAGCGGAGGCGAGCACGTGGACGACCCGTCCATCGACCCGTGTGCCAGAGCACGGCCGACGAGGGACGCACGTGGTGACCGGCACTGCATGGGCCGCCGGATGGGGGGAAGCGTCGATGGATTCGGCGATCACCTTCTACCAGGCGCTGGCCGGAGTCAGTTTCACTCTGCTCGGCCTGTGGTTCACCGTGCTGCAGTTGGTCCCCGAAAATCGGCGCACCGACCCACGACGGCACCGCGCGAACCTGCACACCGCACTGCACTTCCTCCTGCCCGGGATGGCCAGCCTGGCGTCCATGCTCGCGGTCGGAACGACGAACGGCCTCATCTGGCGGACCACCTTCCTGGTAGCCGGCCTGATCGGATTCGCCGAAGCGGTGTCCTTCATGCGGCGCCAGAAAAGATCCGACGCGTTGTCGAGCAGGATCCTTCGCAGTGTTGACCCAGCGCTCTACGCGGCCATGGGCGCGGTGGCGTTCGTGCCACGCAACACGTTCTCGCTCACGCCCCTGCAGCTCGCCGGCATGGCGACGGGAGGAGTGTTCCTCGTCGGATTGTGCTTCGTGTGGCTGGCCTTCGCCGAGCCCCCGGACGGCAAGGACCGGACGGCCCAGCCACCGGCCACGCATCGCGCGCCCGTCCCGTCGAGGCGCGAGCCGACGTGACCCCAGCGGATGGCCGCACAGAGATCCTCAAGCCGCAACGTGCGAGCGCCTGACCACTCGCGGTCAGTGGCGAGTGAGTCCACCAGCCTCCGACGACAGGGGCGGCGCGGCACCGGACACGCTGGACGCAAGCCCTCGGCGCAGCGGTGCGATCCGGCGGTGGCCTCGCTTTCGCGAGCAGCCGAGAGAGCTCGGCGGACGTCGGGAGCCGGTCACTCCCGGTCAGGTTGCACGGCGCGCATTCGACGAGATCCCACACTCCGCCGGCACGGAGCGAGACGCGCGCCTGACGGACGTCACTTCAGGCGCGCGTGATCCACCTGCAACCAGCGCAGGTCAGGAACCCGTACCCGCCACCTGCGACCGACGACCGTTGCAGCCGCGGGTCGCCGTCGACCCCCGGGCACCAGGCGGGCGCGAGTACCCGGAGGCGATCGCCCCGGTCGGCCCGCCCTGGCGTGGCCCG
>DASPIH010000287.1:0-3479 GCA_035629195.1 Blastococcus sp.
CGCCGGCGCCGCCGTCGAGACGCTGCAGACCGCCGGCGTGGCCGCCGAGGCGGTCGTCGTCCCCGACGGCGAGGCCGCCAAGACGGCCGCGGTCGCCGCGGAGATGTGGGAGGAGTTCGGCCGGCTGGGCCTGACCCGCTCGGACGCCGTCGTGGCGGTGGGCGGCGGAGCGGTCACCGACCTCGCGGGGTTCCTCGCCGCCACCTGGACCCGCGGGATCCGCGTCGTCCAGGTGCCCACCAGCCTGCTCGGCATGGTCGACGCCGCCGTCGGGGGCAAGACCGGCATCAACACCGCCGCGGGCAAGAACCTCGTCGGTGCGTTCCACCCGCCGGCCGCCGTGCTGGCCGACACCACACTGCTGGAGGGCCTGCCCGACGCGGAGTTCCGGTCGGGCATGGCCGAGGTGGTCAAGTGCGGGTTCATCGCCGATCCGCGCATCCTCGAGCTGCTGGAGGCCGACCCCACGGGGCGGCGGGACACCGAGGAGCTCATCGAGCGGGCCGTGCGGGTCAAGGCCGACGCGGTGGCCGACGACCTCTACGACACCGGCCGCCGGGAGTTCCTCAACTACGGGCACACGCTCGGCCATGCCATCGAGCGGGTGGAGGACTTCGGCTGGCGGCACGGCGAGGCGGTCGCCGTCGGCCTGCTGTTCGCCGCCGAGCTCGCCGGGCAGGCCGGTCTGCTCGGCCCTGCCGAGGTGGCCCGCCACCGCGACCTCGTCACGGCCATGGGACTGCCCACCCGCTACGCGGGCGACTGGGACCGCCTGCAGGCGGTGATGCGGGTGGACAAGAAGGCCCGCGGCGCGACGGTGCGGTTCGTGGTCCTCGACGGGCTCGGCAACCCCAGGATCCTTCCCGACCCGGACCAGGAGTGGCTCGACGCCGCCTGGGCGGCCGTCTCAGGAGTGGATGCATGACGATCCAGGTGCTCAACGGTGCCAACCTCGGGCGGCTCGGCACGCGCGAGCCCGAGGTCTACGGCACGACCACGTACGCCCAGCTGGTCGAGATCATCGAGGCCACCGCGCGCGAGCTCGACATCGAGGTGCAGGTGCGCCAGACCGACGACGAGGGCCAGCTGCTGCGCTGGATCCACGAGGCCACCGATGCGGGCTCCCCGATCGTGGTGAACCCGGGCGGCTGGACGCACACGTCGGTCGTGCTGCACGACGCGCTCGCCGCGGTGACCGCGCCGGTGGTCGAGGTGCACATCAGCAACATCCACCGCCGGGAGGAGTTCCGGCAGCACTCCTACGTCTCCCGCGTCGCCGACGGGGTGATCGCGGGCCTCGGCGTGCACGGGTACGTGCTGGCTCTCCAGTGGATGACGCTCCGGGGGGTCTCATGACCCGGCAGGCCGCGCGCCGCGACGTCCTCCGCGCCGTCATCGCCGAGCGGGGGCTGGACGCCGTCCTGGTCACCAACCTGGTCAACGTGCGGTACCTGACCGGCTTCACCGGCTCGAACGGTGCCCTGCTGCTGGGTGCCGACGGTTCCGATCTCCTCGGCACCGACGGCCGGTACACCACCCAGGCGTCGGTGCAGGTGCCCGACGTCCCGGTGCTCGTCGACCGCGCCACCGTGCCCGCGCTCGCACGGGAGGCGGTGCGGCCCCGATCGGGTCGCCCGCCTGCCCGGCGCATCGGCTACGAGTCGCACGACCTCACCGTCGACGGGCTGCGGGGTCTGGAGCAGGTGCTCGCCGACGCGGCGGCCGGCGGCGGCGTGCCGGAGCTGGTGTCGATCCGGCGCGCCGTCGAGGCGCAGCGGGCGATCAAGGACGACGACGAGATCGAGCTGCTGCGGCGCGCCTGCGCGGTGGCCGACCAGGCGCTGGCCGAGCTGGCCGCCGAGGGCGCCCTGCGCCCCGGGCGGACCGAGCTGCAGGTGGGCCGTGAGCTGGACGCGCGGATGCTCGCCCTGGGTGCCGAGGCGCCGTCCTTCGAGACGATCGTCGCCACCGGGGCGAACTCCGCCATCCCGCACCACCGCCCCGACGCGACGGTCCTGCGCGACGGGGACTTCCTCAAGCTCGACTTCGGAGCCACGGTCGGCGGCTACCACTCCGACATGACCCGGACCGTCGTCCTGGGGCACGTGGCGGACTGGCAGCGGGAGATCTACGGGCTGGTGGCGGCGGCGCAGGCGGCCGGGCGCGCGGCCCTGGCCGTCGGTGCGGACGTCGTCGCCGTCGACGCGGCGGCCCGCGACGTCATCGCGGCCGCGGGCCACGGCGAACACTTCACCCACGGGCTGGGGCACGGCGTGGGGCTGGAGATCCACGAGGCACCGGGCATCGGCCAGCTCGGCGCGGGTACGCTGGCCGCCGGCATGGCCGTCACCGTGGAGCCGGGGGTCTACCTCCCCGGCCACGGGGGTGTCCGGATCGAGGACACCCTCGTCGTCACGGACGACGCGCCCGAGTTGTTGACCCTCACGAGCAAGGAACTGCTGGTCCTCTAGATGGCTACCACCAACGACCTGAAGAACGGCATCGTCCTGAACCTGGACGGCCAGCTCTGGACCGTCACCGACTTCCAGCACGTCAAGCCCGGCAAGGGCGGCGCCTTCGTGCGGACGACGCTGAAGAACGTCCTGTCGGGCAAGGTCGTGGACAAGACCTTCAACGCCGGCACGAAGGTCGAGACGGCCAACGTGGACAAGCGCTCGATGACGTACCTGTACAAGGACGGCACCGACTACGTCTTCATGGACGGCGACACCTTCGACCAGATCTACGTCTCCGCCGAGACCGTCGGCGGCGGCGCCGACTACCTGCTCGAGAACACCGAGGCCACCGTGGCCGTCCACGACGGCACCCCGCTCTACGTCGAGCTCCCGGTGACCATGGAGCTGGTGGTCGAGCACACCGACCCGGGCCTGCAGGGGGACCGTTCCACCGGTGGCACCAAGCCGGCCACGCTGGAGACCGGCGCGCAGATCCAGGTGCCGCTGTTCATCTCCACGGGCGAGAAGCTCAAGGTCGACACCCGCGACGGCCGGTACCTCGGCCGCGTGAACTGATCGCCCGGTACCGCTGATGGCTGCCCGGACGAAGGCGCGCAAGCGCGCCGTCGACGTCCTCTACGAGGCCGACGTGCGCAGCCGGGACCGGCTGGAGCTGCTGCGGGAGCGGGTCGCCGACGGCAATCCGCCGGTGCCCGACCACGCGGTCCGGCTGGTGGAGGGCGTCGAGGAGCACGCCGCCCGCATCGACGCGCTGATCGACGCCCACGCAGCCAACTGGTCGATCGACCGGTTGCCGGACGTCGATCGCGCGATCCTCCGCATGGGGGTCTTCGAGCTGCTGTGGGCCGACGACGTGCCGGACGCCGTCGTCATCGACGAGGCCGTTGAGCTCGCGAAGGTGCTGTCCACCGACGACTCGCCGTCCTACGTCAACGGCGTCCTTGGTGCGATCCTGGCCGCCGAGGTCCCGACCAGCTGAGTTGGTCGCCCCGACGACAGGCA
>DASPIH010000288.1:0-4743 GCA_035629195.1 Blastococcus sp.
GAAGCCGACCCGGTGACCGCCTTCGACGCCCACCTGCGCGCCCTGGTCACCGACCTGGAGGACACCGTCCGCGAACCCGGCCGGGCCGGCGTGGCCGCCCCGCAGATCGGCGTGGGCCTGCGGCTGTTCTCCTACAACGTCGACGGCGTCATCGGGCACCTGGTCAACCCGGTGATCACCGAGCGCTCCGAGGAGACGCAGGACGACGACGAGGGCTGCCTGTCCATCCCCGGCCTCTACGCACCCACCGTGCGGGCGATGCACTGCGTGGCCGAGGGCTTCGACGTGCACGGGGCGCCGCTGCGCCTGGAGGGCACCGGGCTGATGGCCCGTTGCCTGCAGCACGAGGTCGACCACCTCGACGGCAAGCTGTTCCTCGACCGGCTGACCGGCGAGGCACGCAAGACCGCCCTGCGCGCGCTGCGGTCGCGCCTCTGAAGGGCCTCGTCCTCTTTACCCATCGCACGCTCGGGGCGAGCCTCTGGACGAGGCCTTACGGTCGCGGCGTGACCGATCTCGCCGCCCGCGCCCGTACCCTCCTCGACCTGCACACCGCCCCGGACATCCTCGTCCTCACCAACGTGTGGGACGTCGTCTCCGCCCGGGTGGTCGCCGCCACCGAGGGCGTGCGGGCCCTCGCCACCGCCAGCCACGGCATCGCCTCGACCTTCGGCTACGAGGACGGCGAGAACATCCCGCTGGACCTGCACCTGGACATGGTGGGCCGGATCGCCGCCGCCGTGGACCTGCCGGTGAGCATGGACATCGAGGCCGGCTACGGCGATCCCGGGGAGACCACCCGCCGCGCCATCGAGAAGGGCGTCGTCGGGGGCAACCTCGAGGACCAGATGAAGCCCCTGGACGACGCCGTGGCCGCCGTCGAAGCGGTGCTCCGTGCCGGTCGGGACGCCGGCATCGACTTCGTCCTCAACGCCCGGACCGACGCGTTCGTCCGTGCCGGCGCCGGCGCCGACCGCTCCGAGCTGGTCGCCGAGGCGGTACGACGCGGACGGGCCTTCCTCGAGGTCGGCGCGCCGGTGGTGTTCGTTCCCGGCCTGGTGGCCCGCGCGGAGATCGAGGCCGTCGTCGAGGGGCTCGGCCGCAACCGGCTGACGCTGATCAGCGCGCCCGGCGCGTCGCTGCCGGCCCGCGAGATGCAGGAGCTCGGCGTCGCCCGCGTCTCCACGGGCCCCTTCACCCAGCGGGTCGCGCTCACTGCCCTGCAGGACGCCGTCGTCGAGATGGTGGGCGGCGGCGTCCTGCCGGCCGGCACCCGCGCGCTCAACTGAATGAAGGACCCCCTTGCCCCCGCTCCTCGCAGGCTCGGAGCGGGACCCTGCAAGGGGGCCGTTCCAGCACCTCGTCAGCTCGGCGCAGGCCCCTGAAGGGCGGCCGTTCCATCACGTCGCCACGGGGACCGTTTGAGCACCTCGCCAGGCGAGGGTCAGACGGCGATGCCGGCCCGGGGCAGCACCAGGCCGCGGACGTCGAACTCGGTGACCACCTGGGCCGGGGGCGCCTGCCCGCGCAGGACGTCGGCGAACACCGGCCCGAGGAGCTCGCGGGTCTGGTGCTCGAACTCCTCGCGGGACTCCCAGACCTCGATCACCTGGAACCCGTCGGCCGTCTGCCGGGTCAGGTGCACGAGCAGCCCGTCGACGGCCGTCCCGATCCGCTCCAGCAGTGCCGCATGCATGGCGTCGTAGGTCTCCACGGGAGCGGACACGTCGATCATCACACCCAGGGTCATCTCGTCCTCCTCGCGTCCTTCCGGCGGCCGGTCGCCGTCGGCAGCCCCTCCGCGCCCGCGCCCGAGAGCCGGTGCAGCGTGGCGGTGCGGCCGGTGACCAGCAGCAGCAGGTCACCGGTCGTGCCCTCGACGGGAGCGCCCGTTCCCAGCACCAGGTCGCCGTCGGTGGCCCGCAGCTGCAGGCCGGCCAGCCGCCTCCGCGCCCGGAACGGAAAACCCATGTCCCAGGCCCTCCGCGCGGCTGCGGCCGCGGGAACCGGCGGCACCGGCCGTTCCCGGCCCAGCGGAACGGCGATGTCCTGGCCGTGCACGAGGACGTCGATGAGCGGCTCGAGCGGGCTGATCAGGGGTGCCCGCCGCCGGGAGCCGATCATGGCCCGGATGCGCCTGCTGCACTCGTCCGGGGTCAGCGGACCGAGGCGCAGCGCTGAGTCGCGGATCATCCGGTCGAAGCTGCCCCGCGCCCGGACGGCGGCCACCGTCGTCTCCCACGCGCCCATGTGCGCCTGGCTCAGGTGGGCGGCGACATCCCGCACCAGCCAGCCGGCGCAGAGGGAGGGGGTGGTCCACTCCGCGGGCGAGAGGTCCTCGATCAGGTCCGCCAGGCCGGCCCGCTCGGAGTCGATGCTGCGCCACACGGTGTCGAGGTCCACGGCGTCCTCCACGGATAGTACGATCGCCTGACCATCTAGTCAGACTGCCTGACCACTGTCAAGGGGGATCGTGAGCGAGCGCGACGACCAGAACCTGGCTCTGCTGTGCTTCTACCCGTATCGCGCCATGGAGGCCCGGCTGCTGGGAGAGCTGGCGGCCGCGGGCTTCGACATCACGCTCGCCCAGGCCCGCCTCGCCGCCCGGATCGATCCGCACGGCACCCGCCTGACCGACCTGGCCGAGCGGTCGCTGGTGACCAAGCAGACCGCCGGCCACCTCGTCGACCAGCTCCAGCGCGCCGGTTACGTCCGGCGCGTGCCCGACCCCACCGACGCCCGTGCCCGCCTGGTGCAGATGGCCGAGCGGGGCCTGGCCGTGGTCGCGATCGCCCGGCGGGTGGAGGCCGAGGTCGAGGCGGAGTGGACCGCGCACCTCGGCCAGGAGGCGACGTCGCAGCTGCGCGCCTCCCTCACCCGGCTCCGGGAGGTGACCTACCCCTACCGCTGAGCGGTGCAGGCCGCGCAGGTGCCGAAGACCTCCAGCTGGTGCTGGACGTCGGCGAAACCGTGCTCGGCGGCGACGCGTGCCGCCCAGCGCTCGACGGGCGGATCGGCGACCTCGACCGTGCGGCCGCAGGAGCGGCAGACCAGGTGGTGGTGGTGGCTGGGCGAGCACCGGCGGTAGGCCGCCTCGCCGTCGGTGCCGCGCAGCACGTCGAGCTGGCCGTCGTCCACCAGGTTCTGCAGGGTGCGGTACACCGTGGCCAGGCCCACCGGATCCTGCCGCTCGCGCAGCAGGGCGTGCAGTTCCTGGGCGCTGCGGAAGCCGTCGAGCTCGTCCAGCAGGGCCACCAGGGCGCTGCGCTGCCGGGTGGTGCGGCGGCCCGGGGGTTCGGCGGGAACCGCCTCGGCCGCGCTCACGCCGTCCTCCCGGCCGAGGGGGCGTCCACCGCGTGCTCCCCGTGCTCGTCGTAGTGCACGCCCGTACCCGTCCGGTGGACGGCGTGGCGGTGCCCGTCGTGGTCGTAGTCGACGTGGTCGCCGTGCGGCACGGGCGGATGACCGCAGCCGTCGCCGTGCTCGTGCGGATGGGCGTCGTGCACGTCGACCGCGCTGCGGTGCCGGCGCCGCGCCGTCGCGTCACGCACCGACACCGCCGTCGTGACCACGAGGAACAGCGCGATCGCCAGCAGCACGATCGTGCCTCCCGACGGCGTCGCGGCGTAGAACGAGGTGGTGGTGCCGGCCACGCTCACCACCAGCCCGATGCCGCAGGCCAGCACGAGGGTCGCGCGGAAGCTCCGGGCCACCAGCTGGGCGATGGCGCTCGGCACGATCATGAGGGCGCTGATGAGCAGCAGGCCGACGACCCGCATCGACAGCACCACGGTGGAGGCGACCAGCGCTGCCAGCACGATGTTGAGCCCGAGCACCGGCAGGCCGACCGCGCGGGCGTACTCCTCGTCGTCGCTCACCGCGTACAGCCGGTGGCCCAGCAGGCCCACCGTGGCGAGCACGACGACGGAGATGCCGGCGAAGGCCACCAGGTCCTGCGGACTGGTCGTCGTGATGGCGCCGAAGAGGTAGGCGTCGAGGTTGGTGGCCTGCCCCTGGGGGGCGAGGGCGAGCAGCACGACACCGCCGGCGATGCCCCCGTAGAACAGGACGGCGAGGGCGACGTCGCCGCTGGTGCGCCCGCGGGACCGGACCAGCTCGATGAGCACCGCACCGAGGACGGCGGCCACCAGGGCCGCCCACACCGGGCTCGTCGCGGTCAGCACCCCGACGGCCACCCCGGTCAGGGCCACGTGCCCGAGGCCGTCACCCAGCAGGGACAGCCGCCGCTGCACCAGGAACACGCCGACGGCGGGCGCCACGAGCCCGACCATCAGGGAGGCGAGCAGCGCCCGCTGCATGAAGTCGTAGTCCAGGATGTCCACGTTCAGCGTTCCTCCTCGGCGGCACCGCGGGCCCGCGTCGTCACCGTGGGCTGGTCCATCCGGTAGCCCTGCCGGGCCCCCGCCGGCGTCGGGGGGTGCGGGTGGTGGTGGACGTCGCTCTCGTCCAGCGCGTGGCCGGGGAGCAGCGGCCCGTCGTAGGCGATCCGGCCGTGGTCGACCACGACCGCGCGGGAGAGCACGCCGGCCAGCGGAGCGGTCTCGTGGGTCACGACCACCAGGGTGGTGCCCCGGACCGAGACGTCCGCGAGGACGCCGGCCAGCGCCTCCTGGTTCGCCGCGTCCACGCCGGCGGTGGGCTCGTCCATGATGAGCAGCTCGGGCTCCGCGGCCAGGGCGCGGGCCACGAGCACCCGCCGCTGCTGTCCGCCGGAGAGGGCGG
>DASPIH010000289.1:0-2482 GCA_035629195.1 Blastococcus sp.
CTCATCGCCCACCGACACGCCCTCCACCCCGGCGCCCACGGCCTCCACCACACCGGCGGCGTCCCGGCCGATCACCAGCGGGTACTCGTGCGGCATGCCCATCTGGGCCAGGAAACCGGCGGCGATGGCGTTGTCGATCGGGTTCAGGCCGGCCGCCTTCACCCGGACCAGCACCGTGCCCTCAGCGGGGGCAGGAGTGGGCAGCTCACCGAGCTGGGGCTGCTCACCGGCGGCGGAAACGTGCAGAGCGCGCATGACAGAACTCCTGGAAGTTGCGACGGGATGCTCGAGTGGCGGAACGAACGCGGCGACGTGCTGATCACTTGAACTTTCAACGCAGACGATAGGCGGCCGTCGCATGAACCGTCAAGTGCACACGCTCCTCCTTGATGTGAATCTTCAAGTAAGATGCAGCCATGGCGACACCGGAGCAGCCGCGCTGGCTCACCGACGAGGAGCAGCAGGCCTGGATCTCCCTGGCGCGGGCCCTCATCAAGGTGCCCGCCGCCCTGGACACCCAGCTGCAGCGCGACGCGCAGCTGAGCTACTTCGAGTACCTGGTGCTGTCCTGGCTGTCGATGGCGGCCGATCGCACCCAACGGATGAGCGAGCTGGCCGGCCTGGTCAGCAGCTCGCTGTCCCGCCTCTCGCACGTGGCCCGTCGATTGGAGAAGCAGGGCTGGCTCACCCGCCGCCCCGATCCCACCGACGGCCGCTACACGCTGGCCACCCTGACCGAGGACGGCTGGCACAAGGTCGTCGCGGCCGCACCCGGGCACGTGGAGGCCGTTCGTCGCGTCGTCCTCGATCCCTTGACCAAGGCCCAGGTGCGCCAGCTGCGCGAGGTCAGCACCCGCATGCAGCAGGCCGCGGACGAGCAGGAGCCGCCGGCCCGGTGACGCGCCGCCCCGGCTGGACGGCGTGACGATCCCGGCCGATCGCGACACCGTCCAGCGATGAGTCCGCCGGCGCCGGCAGGTCTACCTCCCGACCGAGACGACCGACTCGCCGGGAGCACAGCATGGGCCTCATCCACATCGAGCTGTTCGCCACCCTCGACCTCGTCGGGCAGTCACCCGGCGGCCCCGACGAGGACCCGGTGGACTTCCCGTTCGGCGGCTGGCAGGCGCCCCTGCTGGACGAGGTCGCGGGGGCGCAGATCGGTGCCGCGTACGAGGGCACCGACGCCCTCCTGCTCGGCCGGCGGACGTATGACATCTTCGCCGCCTACTGGCCGCACCAGGAAGGCGGCGAGGACAACGCGATCGCCACGATCTTCAACAGCGTTCCGAAGTACGTGGCCTCCCGCGGTGAGCCGGACCTCTCGTGGGCCGGGTCCACCCGGCTCGGCCCGGATCTGGTCGGCGCGGTACGCGAGATCCGGGACCGGCACCAGCACGTGACGGTCGTGGGAAGCCTGGACCTGGTGCAGACCCTCCTGCGCGAGAGGCTCTTCGACCGACTCGACCTCTGGGTCCACCCGATTGTGCTCGGCGTCGGGAAGAAGGTGTTCGACGGTGGCGCGGTACCCACGAACGTCACGCTCGTCGAACCGCCGGCAGCCAGTCCCCAGGGCACGGTGTACCTGCGCTACGGGCTCGCCGACGGCACGCCCGGGACGGGGGACATGAGCGCACCCGATCGTGGTGTCGGACGCGACGGGTGAGGCCGGGTGCCAGGTGAGCCCGGGGGCCGCCGCCCGGGGGTGCCGCACGACGCCGGGCGGTGGCTCGACGGCTGCTGCGAGGTCCCATGTCGAGAACCCCGAACCGGCTCCGTCCCTGCGGTATGAACGCGACCGGACGGGTCGCCCAGGACCGAGGAGAAGCACGATGGCCAAGTACCTGCTGCTCAAGCACTACCGCGGCGCCCCGGCTCCGGCCAACGACGTACCCATGGACCAGTGGACGCCGGAGGAGATCTCGGCCCACGTGACGTACATGGACGACTTCGCGGCTCGGCTCGAGAGCACCGGCGAGTACGTCGACAGCCAGGCGCTCGCCCCCGAGGGGATGTGGGTCCAGTACGGCGGCGAGGGCCGCCCGCCGGTCACCGACGGCCCGTTCGCCGAGACCAAGGACCTCATCGCCGGCTGGATGGTGATCGACGTCGACAGCCACCAGCGCGCTCTCGAGCTGGCCGGGGAGCTGTCGGCCGCCCCGGGGGCCGGCGGGAGGCCGATCCACGAGTGGCTCGAGGTGCGCCCGTTCCTCGGCGCGGCGCCCACCATCACGGAGTGACGTCCTCGCTGGACGAGGTCCTGCTCCGGAGCCTCACGCCGAGCGTGCTCGGGGTCCTCGTCCGCCGCGGAGCCGACTTCGCGGCGGCCGAGGACGCCGTGCAGGACGCGCTGGTCGAGGCGGTCCGCGCCTGGCCGGCCGACCCGCCGCGGGATCCGAAGGGCTGGCTGGTCACGGTGGCCTGGCGCCGGTTCCTCGACGGGACCCGGGCGGACGCCGCCCGACGTCGGCGTGAGGGCGTC
>DASPIH010000290.1:0-3464 GCA_035629195.1 Blastococcus sp.
CTCAAGGAGCGGACGCGCAGAAACTCGACCCTTCCGGGTGTCGTCCCTGGCTGGAAGTCACACTCTACGCCGGTTTCCAGAGGCCCGCCAGGCGGACGGCTGGTCCGGCGGCCCTTGCGGGCCGCGCGGCGCAAAGAGAAAGTTACACCCCGGTGACGGGACGGTCAAACCCGGGGGTCGTGACGCCCGCCACCCCCACGGGACGTGCGGTCGGCCACCCGTCAGGGACCCGCGCCGAGCGTGCGAGGCGCGGGGGGACGGGTGGTCCTTTCAGAGGCCGAGGAAGCTCTCCAGCCCCACCGTCAAGCCGGGCCGGCGGCTGACCTGCCGCACCGCGAGCAGCACGCCGGGCATGAACGACGCGCGGTCGAACGAGTCGTGGCGGAGCGTCAAGGCCTCCCCCGCTGCGCCCAGCAGGACCTCCTGGTGCGCGACCAGCCCGGTGAGCCGCACGGCGTGCACCGGCACTCCCTCGACGTCGGCCCCGCGGGCGCCCGGCAGCAGGTCGGTCGTGGCGTCCGGGGACGGCGGCATACCCGCGGCCCGGCGGGCTGCCGCGACCAGGCGCGCGGTCCGCACGGCCGTGCCGGACGGGGCATCGACCTTGTTCGGGTGGTGCAGCTCCACGACCTCCACCGACGGGAAGAAGCGCGCCGCGTCCTGCGCGAACCGCATCAGCAGGATGGCGCCGATCCCGAAGTTGGGAGCGATGACCACCCCGAGCTCGGGCTTGGGCTCCAGCCACTCGGCGATGGTGGCCAGGCGCTCCTCGTCGAATCCGGTGGTGCCGACGACGCAGTGGATGTTGTTGTCGATGCAGAACCGGATGTTGTCCATGACGACGTCCGGCCGGGTGAAGTCCACGACCACCTGCGCGCCGGCGTCCGCCACGTTGAACAGCCAGTCCCCGTCGTCCACCATCGCGACCAGCTCGAGGTCGTCGGCGTCGTTGACCGCCTTCACCACCTCGGTGCCCATCCGTCCGCGGGCGCCGAGCACCCCCACCGGGATGAGCGGGGAGGCGCCGTCGGCGGGAGCGGGCGGCTGGTCGGGAGCACTCGTGGTCACGCGGCCACATTTCCCGGCTGCGCTCGACCGCGCAAGGCAGCCTTCCGGATCAGGGGCTCCGGCGGGCACTCCAGGCCCAGGCCAGCAGACCGAGTGCGATCCCGGCCGTGTCGGCGGCGCCGTCGGCCAGCGACGCCGACCGCCCCAGGGGTGCCACTCCCTGGATCACCTCGCTGAGTGCCGCGTAGGCGACGAGCCCCAGCCCGAGCGGCGCACGCGCCACTCCGGCCCATCGGCCGGTGAGGGCCAGGGCGGCGAAGAGCAGCAGGTGCACGACCTTGTCCGTGCCGTCCGGCGCGGTCGGCACCCCGGAGGCAGGCATGAACAGCACGACGACCGACACGCCGAGCCCGAGAGCGAAGGCCGCCCGCGGCAGGGCACCGCGCCGTGCCGACGCCTGCGCGTCAGAGCCGGTCGAGATCGGACTCACGGTAGGGCCCCACGACGGCCAGGCAGGTCTCGCGGCCGTAGAGGTCCGCGGCCACCGACCGGGCCTGCGCCTCGTCGACGGCATCGATGCGGGCGAGCACGTCGCGCACCGGTACGTACTCCCCGTAGGACAGCTCGCTCTTGCCCAGCCGGGTCATGCGCGAGCCGGTGTCCTCCAGGCCCAGGACCAGCCCTCCGCGCAGCTGGCCGCGCGCACGGGACACCTCCTCGGCGGTGAGGCCCTCGGCGGCCACGCGGGCGAGCTCCTCGCGGATCAGCCGCAGGACCTCGGGCACCCGCTTCTTCGAGCACCCGGCGTACACCGAGAACGCCCCGGCACCGGCGTAGTGCGCGAGGGCGGAGCCGACGCTGTACACCAGCCCCCGCTTCTCACGGATCTCCTGGAACAACCGCGAGCTCATCCCCCCGCCCACGGCGGCGTCGACCACCGCGGCGGCGTACCGGCGTTCGTCGAGCCGCCCCATGGCAGGGCCGCCCAGCAGCAGGTGCGTCTGCTCCGTGCGCCGCGAGATGAGCCCCGTCGCACGGGCGGGCCGGGTCACCTCGACGTCGCCGGTGCGCAGACCCGCGGGCGCTGCGGAACCGGACAGCCGCTCGCCGAAGGCCGCCGTCACCAGGTCGAGCACCTGCTGGTGCTCCACCCGGCCGGCCGCGGTCACGACGATGGAGGGCACGGCGTACCGGCCGCGGTACCAGCCGTCGACGTCGTTCCGCGTGAGTCCTTCGATCGAGTCGACGGTGCCCAGCACCGACCGGCCCAGCGAGGTGTCGCCGAAGAGGGTCTCGGCGAACAGGTCGTGCACCGCGTCGGCGGGCTCGTCGTCGCGCATGGCGATCTCCTCGAGCACGACCGTGCGCTCGGACTCCAGGTCCGCCGCGGTGTTGGTCGCCTCGGTGACCAGATCGGCCAGGAGGGTCACGGCCAGCGGGAGGTCGCTGGCGAGCACGTTGGCGTAGTAGCAGGTGTGCTCCTTGGCGGTGAAGGCGTTCATCTCACCGCCGACCGCGTCCATGGCCGTCGCGATCTCCAGCGCACTCCTGGTCGCCGTTCCCTTGAACAGCAGGTGCTCCAGGAAGTGCGAGGCCCCGGCCACGGCCGGGCCCTCGTCCCGCGAGCCCACGCCGACCCAGATGCCGAGGGTCGCCGAGAGGACACCCGGCATCGTCTCGGTCAGGACCCGGAGCCCCCCGGGCAGCGTGGTGCGCTCCACCCGGCCGCCGACCTCGTCGAGGTCCAGCAGCGCGGTCTCTCCGGCGGGCGCCGGGGCGAGTGCATGCGCACCCGCCCCGGAACCGGCCGGACCGCCGGCCGCCTCGCTGGGCGAGGAGGCGGTATCAGTGCTCGTGATCACTCACCCGCAGCGGCGGACTCGGCCGGAGCGTCGGCAGCAGCGGCGGCTTCCGACCCCTCGCCCTCGGCCACGACCGGCACGAGGCTGATCTTGCCGCGGGCGTCGATGTCGGTGATCTCCACCTGCAGCTTGTCGCCGACGTTCACCACGTCCTCGACCTTGCCGATGCGCTTGCCCGCACCGAGCTTGCTGATGTGCACCAGCCCGTCCTTGCCCGGGAGCAGGGAGACGAAGGCGCCGAAGGGCGTGGTCTTGACGACCGTGCCGAGGAAGCGCTCCCCCACCTTGGGCATCTGCGGGTTGGCGATGGCGTTGATCCGGTCCACCGCGGCCTGGGCCGAGGGGCCGTTCGAGGCGCCGACGTAGATCGTGCCGTCGTCCTCGATGGTGATGTCGGCGCCGGTCTCGTCCTGGATCGCGTTGATCATCTGACCCTTGGGGCCGATGACCGCGCCGATCTTGTCGACCGGGATGCGCACCGTGGTCACGCGCGGGGCGAACGGGCTCATCTCGTCGGGCGCGTCGATGGCCTCGTTCATCACGTCGAGGATGTGGAGGCGGGCGGCGCGGGCCTGGGTCAGCGCCTGGGCCAGC
>DASPIH010000291.1:0-7416 GCA_035629195.1 Blastococcus sp.
CGCGAAGTCCGCCTCGATCACGGTGATCCCGTTCTCGTCGGACCAGGACTCGGCGGCCTCGTCGGTCAGGTACATGCGCGCCACCGGATGCCGGCGCACGGTGCTCGCCGCTGCGGCGATGAAGCCCCGGACGATCTCCTCCGGCGTCGCGCCGGGTTCGGGCGACAGCGGCTCGAGCTGGACCTCCGGGGCCGGGCGTTCGCCGGTCTGCGGGATCTGGACGGTCGCCGAGGTCATGGGCACGGTCGAGCAGCTCGCGAGCCCCGGGAGCAGGCCGAGCAGCGCGGCGAGCACCAGCCGCCGGGGGGTCCGCCTCACGACGTCGTCCTGGGGCGAGGGCGCAGGAACGCGGGGCGCAGCGGCAGCGGCGAGCTGGTCAGGTCGCCGCCGGCGGTCAGGGGCAGGGTGAGCCGGAACTGGGCGCCGGCTCCCGGCTGGCCCCACACCTGCAGCCAGCCGCCGTGCAGGCGGGCGTCCTCCAGGCTGATCGACAGGCCCAGCCCGCTTCCCCCCACCGTCCGCACCCGCGAGGGGTCGGCGCGCCAGAACCGGTCGAAGACGTGCTGGGCCTCCCCGGCGCTGAGCCCTCCGCCGTGGTCGCGCACGGTCACGGCGGCCGCCGAGCGGTTGGACGCCAGGGTGATCTCGACCGGGCGCCCGGCACCGTGCTCGATGGCGTTGCCCACGAGGTTGCGGAGGATGCGCTGCACCCGGCGGGCATCGACCTCGGCCAGCACGGACTCGGTCGGGAGCGTCACCTGGAGATCGCAGTCGTGGCGCAGCGCCAGGGACGTCATACCGTCCACGACGTGGGACACCAGCGCCCCGAGATCGGCGGGCGCGGGATCGAGGACGGCGGCCCCGGCGTCGTACCGGCTGATCTCCAGGAGATCGGTGAGCAGCGCCTCGAACCGGTCGAGCTCGGCGCGCAGCAGCTCCGCCGAGCGGGCCACGTGCGGAGCGAAGTCCCCGCGGGACTCGTGCAGGACCTCAGCGGCCATCTGCACGGTGGTCAGCGGCGTACGCAGCTCGTGGGACACGTCGGAGGTGAACCGCTGCTGCAGCTGGGACAACCCCTCCAGCTGGGTGATCTGCCGCTGGAGGCTGTCGGCCATGGCGTTGAAGCTGGTCGCCAGCCGGGCCAGGTCGTCCTCCCCGCGGACGGCCATCCGCTCCTCGAGCTGCCCCTCGGCCAGCCGCTGAGCCGTACCGGCGGCCTGACGCACCGGGTCCACGACCAGACGGGTCACGAGGACCCCGATGCCGACGACGAGGAGGGTGAGCGCCACGCCGCTGATCACCACGGTGTTGCGGATGAGCGACAGGCTCTCCTGCTCCTGCTGGAGCGGGAACGCGTAGTACAGCTCGATCCGGTCGGGGCCCTGGGCGTCGCCGGTGACCGGCGCCCCCACGAGCAGGCTCGGCCGGGGCTCGCCCGCGTCGCCGGGGATCTGGTCGTACTTGGAGGCCTGGCTGCCGGAGTCGACGGCGGCCCGCAGCTCCTCCGGCAGGGCCTCGTACAGCGGGCGGCGGGTGGTGGTCGCGCGGTCCGGGTCGTCGCCGGGCCGGTAGACCATGACGACGTCGAAGTCGCCGGCCGCGCCACCGCGGTCGAGCAGCTGGTTGACCGTGCGGGTCAGGGTCGCCCGGACGCTCGCGGCGTCGCCGGTGGCGATCCCGGCCACCTCGCTCTGGGCGTAGACGACCCCTGCCTGGACCTGGTCGATGGCGGCCTGGCGCTTGACGTCGAGGAGCTGGTCGCGGATCTGGCTGAACAGCACCATGCTCACGATCACCACGACCGTGCCGGCGACGAGCATGGTGATCGCGCCGATGCGGAGCTGCAGGGACGAGCGCCAGGTGTCCAGCGCCCTGCGGGTGGCCCGTCGGGTGGCGCGCCGCGCCCGCCGGCGGGCGGCGACGGCCCGACGGCGCAGGTCGCGGGCCAGATCCGCGCCCCGGCGAGGGCGGCCGGGACCATCGGGCGGCAGGGCCTGGATCCCGGTGCCCGTCTCGGGCGCACGGGTGCCGGTCACCGCTCCAGTGTCCCCGAACCGGCGGCCGGACCGGGGAGCGCGCGCCCGGGCTCTCGGCCGACGGCGTGCGCCGTGCCGCTCTCCCCGGGTACCCGGGTCATGGAGCGGGCTGGCTGGTTCCCCCGGCCTTGTAGCCGACCCCGCGCACGGTCAGCACCACCTCGGGCTTCTCGGGGTCGCGCTCGACCTTCGCCCGGAGCCGCTGGACGTGCACGTTGACCAGCCGGGTGTCGGCCGCGTGGCGGTAGCCCCACACCTGCTCGAGCAGCAGTTCCCGCGTGAAGACCTGGCGCGGCTTGCGGGCCAGCGCCACCAGCAGGTCGAATTCCAGCGGGGTGAGGGCGATCGGCACGCCGTGCCGGCTGACCTGGTGCGCCGGGACGTCGATCTGCACGTCACCGATGCTGAGGTTCTCCGCCTGGCCGGTCTCGCCGCGGCGCAGCTGGGCACGCACCCGCGCCATCAGCTCCACCGGCTTGAACGGCTTGGTGACGTAGTCGTCGGCGCCGGCCTCGAGCCCCTGGACGACGTCGATGGTGTCGCCCTTGGCGGTCAGCATGACGATCGGCACCGTCGACTGGGTCCGGATGTCCTGGCAGATCTGCAGGCCGTTGCGGCCCGGCAGCATCAGATCGAGGAGCACCAGGTCGGGGCGGGTCTGCTGGAAGACCCCGAGGGCGCGGCTCCCGTCGGAGACGAAGGCAGGCTCGTACCCCTCGCGCCGCAGCACGATGCCGAGCATCTCGGCGAGAGCGGCGTCGTCGTCGACGACCAGGACACGGCCTCGGCCAGGGCCGTTCTGAGGAGCAGTGGGTGCCACGTCGACCATTCTGCGCTGATCAGGCCCCAGGACACCGGCACCCCACCCGCCCGGGTGGGGCGGATGGGGTGCGCGTCAGCGCGAGGTGAGGGAATGGAACGCCCCCCTAGTGAGGGAATGGAACGGCCCCGCTGCAGGGCCCCACCCTGAGCTTGCGAAGGGTGGGGGGCAGCGGGGTCCTTTCAGTAGCGGTAGTGGTCGCTCTTGAACGGCCCCTCGACCGGGACGCCGATGTAGTCGGCCTGCACCTTGGAGAGCTCGGTGAGCTTCACACCGAGCGCGTCGAGGTGCAGCCGCGCCACGTGCTCGTCGAGCTTCTTCGGCAGCACCGTGACACCCGGGGTCTTGCCCTCGTAGGCGGCCCGGTTGTTCCACAGCTCGATCTGCGCGAGCACCTGGTTGGAGAACGAGGCGCTCATGACGAAGCTGGGGTGCCCGGTGGCGTTGCCGAGGTTCAGCAGCCGGCCCTCGGAGAGCACGATGATCGTGTGGCCGTCGGGGAACCGCCACTCGTCGACCTGCGGCTTGATGGTCGTGCGCTCGATGCCCGGGGTGCGGGCGAGGCCCGCCATGTCGATCTCGTTGTCGAAGTGCCCGATGTTGCCGATGATCGCCTGGTGCTTGGTCCGGCTCAGCTGGTCGGCGCTGATGATGTCCTTGTTGCCGGTGGCCGTGATGATGATGTCGGCCTTGCCGATGACCTCGTCGAGCGTGGTGACCTCGTAGCCGTGCATCGCCGCCTGCAGGGCGCAGATCGGGTCGATCTCGGTGACGATGACGCGGGCACCCTGGCCGCGGAGCGACTCGGCGCATCCCTTGCCGACGTCGCCGTAGCCGCAGACGACGGCGACCTTGCCGCCGATCATGACGTCGGTGGCGCGGTTGAGGCCGTCGACGAGCGAGTGCCGGCAGCCGTACAGGTTGTCGAACTTGCTCTTGGTGACCGAGTCGTTGACGTTGATCGCCGGGAACAGCAGGCGCTCGTCGCGGGCGAGCTCGTACAGGCGCATGACGCCCGTGGTGGTCTCCTCGGTGACGCCCGCGATCCCCTGGCCGATGCGGGTCCAGTACCGGCCGTCCTCGGCCAGCGTGCCGCGCAGGACGTCGAGGATGACGCCGTACTCCTCGGAGTCGGCCTCGGTCGCGTCCGGGACGGCGCCGTCCGCCTCGAAGCGGGTGCCCAGGTGCACCAGCAGGGTGGCGTCGCCGCCGTCGTCGAGCAGCATGTTCGGTCCGACGACCTCCCCGTTCTCGTCGCGGAACTCGAACAGGCGCTGGGTGCACTCCCAGTACTCGGGCAGGCTCTCGCCCTTCCAGGCGAACACCGGCACGCCGGCGGGCTGCTCGGCGGTACCGCCACTCGACTCGGGGCCGACGACGATCGCGGCGGCGGCGTGGTCCTGCGTGGAGAAGATGTTGCAGCTGACCCAGCGGACGTCGGCGCCCAGGGCGACCAGCGTCTCGATGAGGACGGCGGTCTGGATGGTCATGTGCAGGGAGCCGGCGATGCGGGCGCCGGCCAGCGGCTGCTCGTCGCCGTACTCGGCGCGCAGAGCCATGAGACCGGGCATCTCGTGCTCCGCCAGCCGGATCTCCTTGCGGCCGAACGGGGCCAGGGACAGATCGGCGACCTTGAAGTCACCGTCGGTCAGCGTGCGGGTGCCAGTGCTGGCGGTCATGTCGCTCCAGGGTCCGGCGCCGTCCACGAGGAGGGGCGCTACGGGGTCGTCGGGTAGAGCGAGCATGCCGAGGCTTCGGCGGGGCTCGTGCCGGAACCCACGATACGACGGCCGGCGCTCCGGCCGTTCCACTGCGGCCGTCGATCTGCGCGCGGGTGGACGTGCGGGCCGGCTACCCGACCTCGGTGCCGGTGCCCGACGAGCTCCTGCCAGGGCTTCCCGTGCGCCTCGGCGGCGACCGGCATCAGGACTCGCAGCCGACCCCGTCGCCGTCGCCGTCGAACCCCTCGGACCAGCCCGGGTCCCCGCGGCGGATGGGTGCCGCACCAGCGGCGCGCACGGCGGCGCAGTCGGGGTAGACCTGCGCTCGCCCCGGCGCCGGGCTCGTCCCGGCCGCTGCCCCTCCGCCGGGCAGCGGCTCGTCAGGGCACCCGGCGAGGACGCCGGCGATCGCGTTCCGCTCAGCCGGCGTGACCCACAGCTGGTAGGTGGTCTTCACCGCGACCTGACGCGCCACGTAGGCGCAGCGGAACCCGGTGTTCGGCGGCAGCCAGGTGGCGGCGTCGGCGTCGCCCTTCTGCATGTTGAGCGGCCCGTCCGCGGCCAGGAGGTTCAGCGGGTCGTTGGCGAACCGGACGCGCTGCTCGTCGTCCCACCTCTGGGCGCCCTTCTGCCAGGCGTCCGACAGCGCGACCACGTGGTCGATGTGGACGGCCTCGCTGGTCTCCTGACCGCGCCGGAACTCGATCACCCTCCCCGAGTACGTGTCGGCGAGGGTGCCCGTGAGAACCACGCAGTTCCGGGTGCCGGGCACGAACGTCTCCCCGGTGAGGTCGCGCGCCAGGACGTCGTTGCGGGTGTCGCAGCCGTTGCGGTCCGTGTCCACCCAGCCGTCGCCGAAGCGGTTCCGCTCGTAGCCGGTGCGGGCCGCGCGGCCCTTGACCTCGATCCGGTCCAGAGCGGCCGACGCGGAACCTGCGACCGGAGGACCGCTGTGCGGAGCCACCTGCGCCGGCGCGCCGCTCTCGGTCAGGTCCACGTCGACGCAGCCGGTCAGCGTGGCGGCCAGGGCGAGGGCTACGACGACGGCGGCACGGCGCGGCCGGAACCCGGGTCGGTCGTGCACGGAACCCCCACCTGCCGGAACTGCCTCCGCCCGAGACGCTAGGCCGGCGCCCGGCGGGGGCGGCGGCGCAACGCCGGGCACCGCGGAAGGTCAGGTGAGGTTCGTGGTGGTCCGGTAGAGGACGGCCGGGCCCCGCGCGCTGACCGGCGCACCGGCGGGGACGAATGCCGAGCACCCCTTGTTCAAGGTGACCTCGCCGTCGGCCGAGGCGAGCACCGCGGTGCCCTCGGTGCACAGCAGGAGCTGGGGGCCGCGGGTGGTGAGCGTGCCCGACTGCTCGTCGAGCTGGCAGCGGGTGAGGTCGAAATCGCTCACCGGCACCGGGTAGCGCAGGCCACCGGGCCCGAGCACCGGGTGGATGACCGGCACCCTGCCGTCGGTGAAGTCCAGCACCTCGATCAGCGCGGCGAGGTCGACGTGCTTGTTGGTCAGGCCCCCCCGGAGCACGTTGTCCGAGCTGGCCATCACCTCGACGCCGGCGCCTGACAGGTAGGCGTGCAGGTTCCCGGCGGGGAGGAACACCGCCTCACCCGGGGCCAGCCGCAGGTGGTTGCACATGAGGGAGATCACCACGCCCGGGTCGCCGGGGTAGGTCTCGGCGAGCGTGGCGGCCCAGCGATAGGTGTTGATGAACTCGGGGTCGTGCGCGGCCACGAACCGGGCAGCGGCGGTGGACACGGCCGACACGAGCTCCGTGCGGCGCTCGCCGGACAGCGCCAGCAACTGCGGGATGGCGGCCCGCAGCCCTCCGCGCGCGAGTGCGGCGATGGTGGGCTTGAGCTCGGGGACCTGCAGCTTGGCCAGGCAGTGCAGCGACTCCTCCACCGGCCGGAAACCGCACAGCGCCTCGAAGGTGGTCAGGGCCAGCAGCAGCTCGGGCTTGTGGAAGGGGTCCTTGAACGTGCGGGTGGGGTCGTCGTGCGGGATGCCGGCCGCTTCCTCGGCGGCGAAACCGGCCGCGGCCTGCTCGTTCGTCGGGTGCGCCTGGAGCGACAACGGGGTGTCGGCGGCGAGCACCTTCATCAGGAACGGCAACCGCGCCCCGAACCGCTCCACCACCGGGGACCCCAGCAGGGCCGCGGGATCGTCGGCGATCGCCTGGTGCAGGACGCGGCCGTCGCTCAGCACGCTCGGCTCGTCGGGGTGCGCGCCCACCCACAGCTCGGCGTGCGGCCGGTCCGCGGGCACGGGCTGACCGAGGAGGTCGGGGATGACGGTCCGGCTGCCCCACGGGTAGAAGCGGACGCCGTTGCTGAGCTGCCACATCGTGCTCGCAGGCTACGTCCCACCCGCGGGCCGCGGAACGGGCGCTTCCCCGGCGGAACGAGTTCTTCCCCGGACCGAGGTGCGCACGTCGGGGGCGCCGAGACGAGCGGCGTCCGCGGTGCGGTCGTCGGGCATCCGCTGCGACTCGCGCTCGGCCGCCACCCGCGCCTCGTAGTGCGCGATCTCGCGAGCGAGGCGGTCCTCCTCCCAGCCGAGGACCGAGGCCATGAGCCGCGCGACCTCAGGAGCGGACTCCACACCCCGGTGCGGGGTCTCGATCGAGATGCGGGTGCGACGGGTCAGCACGTCGTCCAGGTGCAGCGCGCCCTCGGCCCGCACGGCGTGGACGACCTCCGCGGCGAGGTGGGCGGGCGCGCCGGGAAGCGGCCTGCCCAGCGCGGGATCGGCCCGGACCAGGTCCAGGACGGCGAGGACCTGGTCGCCGTGGCGGCGCAGCAACCGCTCGACCGCCTCCTCGGGCACGCCGTG
>DASPIH010000292.1:0-7032 GCA_035629195.1 Blastococcus sp.
ACCGCGAGCAGTCCGGCCGCCAGCGCGGGCGCCGGCACCCGGCGCAGGGGCACTGCCGCGCGAGGCGCGACGTCCGCGCCCGGTACGGGCACCTGCCGGGGCGCGACGGTGTCGCGGACGTCGAGGACGCTGGTCGCCACGTGGAGAACTCCTGACCGGTGGGTGCCCACCCCGGTCAGGACGGCGCGTCCTCCCTCCCCCTGGAGTGCCCGTCGGTGGATCTCCCTCCTCCGGGCGAGCGGTCAGCTCCTGCGTGCTGCGTTCGCCGCCGCGGCGTCCTCCCGCCCTCCCTCGGTGACGAACCGGCTCCGGCGGCGGCTGTAGACGAAGTAGATGACGACGCCCAGCGCCATCCAGGCCAGGAACCGCCACCAGGTCTCCCCCGGCAGGTTGAGCATCAGCCAGAGGCAGGCCAGCGCGGAGACGACCGGCAGCACCGGCATGAGCGGAACCCGGAAGGAGCGGTGCAGGTCCGGGCGCGTGCGCCGGAGGACGATCACGCCGATGGAGACCAGCACGAAGGCGAACAGCGTGCCGATGTTCACCAGGTTGGCCAGCTCCTCGAGCGGCACGACGGCCGCGAGGACCGCGACGAAGATCCCGGTGATGATCGTGATCTTGTACGGCGTGCCGTAGCGCGGGTGCACCGTCGCCAGTGCCGGGGGCAGCAGGCGGTCCCGGCTCATGGCGAAGAGCACCCGCGACTGCCCGAGCATCAGGATCATGACCACGGAGGTCAGGCCGGCGAGGGCACCGATGGAGATGATGGTCGCGAAGACGGGCAGTCCCACGTCGGAGAAGGCCGCGGCCAGGGGCGCGTCGGCGCTGAGCTCGCTGTACCGCTGCATGCCCACCACCACGAGCGACACCGCCACGTAGAGGACGGTGCAGATCGCCAGCGAGCCGAGGATGCCCCGGGGGAGGTCACGACCGGGATCCCTCGTCTCCTCGGCCGCGGTGGCCACGATGTCGAAGCCGATGAAGGCGAAGAAGACGACCGCGGCTCCGGCCATGACGCCACCCCAGCCGAAGGTGCCGGGGCTGAAGCCGAACAACGTCTGGACCAGCGGCGCGTCCCAGCCGGAGGCACCGGCCTCGGCGGGCTGGGCCGGCGGGACGAACGGGCTGTAGTTGGCAGCCTTCACGAAGAAGAGCCCCACGGCGATGACGAGCAGCACGATCGCCAGCTTGATCACCACGATGACCGCGGTGACGCGGGAGGAGAGCTTGATCCCGAGGACCAGGACCGCCGTCATCAGCAGCACGATGAGGACCGCCGGGATGTTGAACCGCGCCTCGTCGCCCGCGATGGAGGTCGGCAACGGCGTGCCGATGTCGGCGAGGAGCTGGTTCAGATAGCCCGACCAGCCGACCGCGACCGTCGCCGCGCCGAGGGCGAGCTCGAGGACCAGGTCCCAGCCGATGATCCAGGCCACCAGCTCGCCGAACGTGGCGTAGGAGAACGTGTAGGCCGACCCCGCGACCGGCACGGTGGAGGCGAACTCGGCGTAGCAGAGCGCGGCGAGGCCGCAGACCACCCCGGCGATCACGAAGGAGATCGCGACGGCCGGCCCGGACTGGTCCCGCGCCACCACGCCGGTGAGCACGAAGATGCCCGTCCCGATGATCACGCCGACGCCGAAGACCGCGAGGTCCAGGCCCGACAGGTGCTTCTTGAGCCGGTGCTCCGGCTCGTCGGTGTCGCGGATGGAGTCCTCGACGGACTTGATCCGGCGCGTGCCTGCCGCCACCGTGCGCTCCTCGCAGCTCAGGGGCCCTGATCCCGCAGACCCTTCCCGCAGGTTCGCACGGGGAGGAGGAGACCGCACGCCTACGCTCTACCCGCCCGAGCAGACCGCAGAGGAGGGATCGAGATGAGCACCGGTGAGACGTCCTCCGCCGCACCGCTCGGGCTTCCGCCGGAGGCGCCGTCGGCACCCCCGACCGCGCGCCCCCGCCCGGCCGGCCGGCAGCCGAGGAACCCGACGCGGCGGCCCGACGTCGCCGGCATCGTCGACTGCGCCGTCTACGTCGACGGCCGGCGGCAGGAGCAGGTCTCGCCCGAGGACGCCCTGCGGGTCGCCGAGGAACGGGGCGGCTACGTGTGGCTCGGCCTGTACGCGCCGACCGAGGAGGAGCTCGGCGCGATCGCCGAGCGCTACGACCTCCACCCGCTCGCCGTCGAGGACGCCGTGTACGCCCACCAGCGGCCGAAGCTGGAGCGGTACGACGACGCGCTGTTCATGGTGCTCAAGACCGCCACGTACGTGGCCCACGAGGAACTGACCGCGACCAGCGAGGTGGTCGACACCGGCGAGGTGATGGTGTTCCTCGGCGAGCGCTACGTGATCACCGTCCGGCACGGGGAGCACAGCGGGCTGGCCGACCTGCGGCACCGGCTGGAGGAGCAGCACGAGCTGCTGTGCCTGGGGCCGTCGGCGGTGCTCTACGCCGTCGCCGACCTGGTCGTGGACACCTTCGTCGAGGTCGCCGGCGCGGTCGAGGAGGACGTCGACGAGCTCGAGGCCTCCGTCTTCAGCCCCGAGCGCACCGACGACATCGGCCGGCTCTACCAGCTGAAGCGGGAGCTGATGTCGCTGCGCCGGGCGGTCTCGCCGCTGGAGGTGCCGCTGCAGAAGCTCGCCGAGCGGCCCGTCGACGTCGTCCCGGAGGCGATGCGCTCGTACTTCCGCGACGTCCTCGACCACGCCATCCGGGTGCGCGACCAGGTCAACGGGCTCGACGAGATGCTGACCTCGATCCTGCAGGCATCCCTGGCCCGGACCTCCATGGCCGACAACGAGGACATGCGCAAGATCAGCGCCTGGGCGGGCATCATCGCCGTCCCCACCGCCATCGCGGGCATCTACGGCATGAACTTCGAGTTCATACCCGAGCTGCGGTGGCGCTACGGCTACTTCCTCGTGCTCGCGGTGATCGTCGCCGCCTGCTTGTTCCTCTACCGCGGTTTCAAGCGCAACGGCTGGCTCTAGCGATCCGTTCGCGGCGACTGTGCGCACGTCCACCCCTCGCGTAGGCCCAGAGGTGGACCGGCGCACGGTCACGCGGCCAGCGCGTCGGCGATGGCCGCGAGGAGCCCGGCCGGATCCCGTAGATCCGCGGCGGTGACGAAGACGACCCGCCAACCGGCCGCCCGGAGCCGGTTGAGCCGCCGCCGGTCCCGGGCGAACTGACCGGGCTCCGCGTGCCACAGGCCGTCGTACTCGACCGCAACCTTCTTGTCGGGCCAGGCGAAGTCGACCCGGGCCACGAAGCCGTTCTGGTCGATCACCCGGAACTGCGCCACGGGCGCCGGCAAGGAGCTGCGATGGACGAGCAGCCGGAGCCGCGTCTCCTGCGGCGACCCTGCCAGCCCGTCCGCCAGGGCGCACACCCGCCGAGCCTGCCGAGAGCCGCGTCCCGTGGTCGCGGCCGCCAGCTCCCGCACCGGGCCGAGATCCACCACGCCCGTCGCGATCAACTGGTCGACAGCGACGACCGCGTCGTCCTCCCGGAGAGACCCGGCCAACCGCACGGCCGTCGCCTCGGCGGAGGTCACCGGTATGTCGAGGCGGCGCGACAGCTGTCCCAGCGGCAGGGCGGCGCGGCGGACGATCAACCCGGGCACTCGTCGCGGATGTGCCGACGGGGGCACCGTCACCTCGACGTCATCCCCCGGGCCGGCCAGGTCGACTCCCCACAGGACCGCCGCGCTCCGCCCGGTCACGACCGCCGATGGCAGCAGGACGACCGCGGCCCGTGCCCTGAGCTCGTGCGTCACCGGCTGCCGGCAGTGGACGTACACGTCCCGGTGGAGGCGGCGCCACGTGGGACCGTCGAGCTGACGTCGGGTGAGCAGCCCCGCTCGCACCGCCTCGGTCCCGCGGAACACCTCGGTGCGCAGGTCTTCTGGAACGGCCGGTGCGCGCACCGCGGCACCGTGCCTGATCGAGCCATCGTGCCGCGGCCGCTGTCCACAGACCGGCCATGTGTGCGCTCATCCACCTGTCGGGGCGTGCGGAGGGGTGGATGGAGGCACAGTCGAGCCGGTCAGGTGCCCTTGGCGGCGACGACGGCGTCGAAGACCGTGCGCTTGGCCAGCCCGGTCCGGGTGACGACGGCGCGGATGGCGTCCTTGCGCGTCGCCCCTGCGGCCTCCTCCTCGGCGACGGCGGCGGCGATCTCGGCCCCCGACAGCTCGACCGCCCGCTCCGGCGCGCCCCCGACCACCAGGGTGATCTCGCCCTTCACGCCGTCGGCCGCCCACGCGGCCAGCTCGGCCAGCCCGCCGCGACGGACCTCCTCGTGGGTCTTGGTCAGCTCCCGGCAGACGGCGGCCTCGCGGTCGTCGCCGAGCACCGCGGCGGCGTCGGCCAGCGCGTCGGCCAGCCGGTGCGGCGACTCGAAGAAGACCATCGTGCGGCGCTCGTCGGCCAGCCCCGCGAACCGCGACCGCCGCTCCCCCGCCTTGCGCGGCAGGAACCCCTCGAAGCAGAACCGGTCCACCGGCAGCCCGGACAGCGCCAGCGCCGTGACCACCGCCGACGGTCCCGGTACCGAGGTGATCTCGATCCCGGCGTCGATGGCGGCGCGCACCAGCGTGTAGCCGGGATCGGACACCGAGGGCATGCCGGCGTCGGTGAGCAGGAGCACGGTCGCGCCCTCGGCCAGGGCGGCCAGCAGCCCGGGCAGCCGGGCGCGCTCCACCGACTCGTGGAAGGTGACCACCCGGCCGGTCAGCGTGACCTCGAGGTCCGCCGCCAGCCGGTGCAGCCGCCGGGTGTCCTCGACCGCCAGGACGTCGGCCGAGGACATCACCGCCCGCAACCGGGGGCCGACGTCGCCGGGCTGCCCCAGGGGCGCCCCGCCCAGCACCAGTCGTCCGCTCACGCCGTCGAGCCTGTCACGACCCGGCTGTCCGGCCCGCCTGCAGGGCCCGGCGCGGGCCTGCGCGTGCCGGGGGGCAGGCGGGTCCCTTGTCTACCCTGACGTCATGTCGGTGCTGGCTCCGGAACGGGCGGACCAGGACCCGCCGGACCAGCAGCGCCCGGTCGTCGTGCGGGCGCGCCGCCAGCGGCCGCCGCGGCCTCGTCGCGACGTCGTCCCGCCGCTGCCCGACGACGGCCGCACCGCCTGGATCGTCGCCGCCGTGCTGGGGACGGTCGCCCTCGCCGTACGCCTCTGGGGCATCGGCTATCCGCGCGACCTGCTCTTCGACGAGGCGTACTACCCGCCCGAGGCCCAGGAGCTGCTCACCTGGGGCTACGAGTACAACCGCGGCTACTCCTTCATCGTCCACCCGCCGCTGGGCAAGTGGTTCATCGCGCTGGGCGAGCAGCTGTTCGGCTACAACTCCTTCGGCTGGCGCTTCCCCTCGGCCGTCGCCGGGTCGGTCGCCGTCGTCGTGCTGTTCCGGCTGACCCGCCGGCTCACCGGCTCCACGACCATCGGCCTGTTCGCCGGGCTGCTCCTGCTGGCCGACGGGTTCGCGTTCACCCTCTCGCGGATCGGGCTGCTCGACGTCTTCCTGCAGGTGCTCGTGCTCGGCGCGGTCGCCTGTCTGGTGGTCGACCGCGATCAGGTCCGCGCCCGGGTGCGGGCGGCCGGAGCGGTGGACGGCGCCGGGTTCCGGCTGGGTCCGCGCGGCTGGCGGATCGCCGCCGGCGTCCTGTTCGGCTGCGCCTGCGCGGTGAAGTGGAGCGGGGTCTGGTTCCTCGCCTTCTTCGCCGTCCTGTCGCTGTTCTGGGACCGCGCCGCCTGGCGGGAGGCCGGGGTTCCCCGGCCGACCCGGACCGCGGCCCGCCGTGGCCTGCCGGGAGCGCTGTGGGCGCTGGCGGCTGTTCCGGTGCTGACCTACCTCGCCTCGTTCACCGGCTGGTTCCTCGGCGAGACCTCGCAGGGCAAGGCATGGGCCCAGCAGAACCCGGAGACCGCGTACCCGTGGGTTCCCGACGCGCTGCGCTCGCTGTGGCACCAGCACGCCGAGTGGCTGCGGTTCCACAACGGGCTGTCGTCGTCGCACCCGTGGGAGTCCGGGCCCTGGTCGTGGCTGGTGAACGGCCGGCCGATCCTGCTGTGGAACCCGCAGGGCATCACCGATGCGGCCGGGGACCAGGTCGTGCGCTACATCCTCATGGTCGGGACGCCGACGCTGTGGCTCGCCTTCGCGCCCGCGACGGTGTGGCTGGTCTGGCGGATGGTCGTCCGCCGGGACCCGGCCGCCGTCCCCGTGGCCGTCGCCATCGCCGCCGGCTGGCTCACCTGGTTCGTGAACCTCGAGCGGACGATGTTCATGTTCTACATGGCCCCGGCGATGCCGTTCTTCGTGCTGGCGGTCGCCCTGGTGCTGCAGGACGTCGTCGGCCGGGCCGGGGAGCCGGACTGGCGCCGGTGGGCCGGGCTGGTGGCCGCGTGCCTCTACGTCGGCGTCGTGGTCGCCACCTTCGTCTTCTTCTGGCCGGTGCTCACCGGCAGTCCGCTGTCCCACGCCGAGTGGCTGCAGCGGATGTGGTTCCCGTCCTGGTTCTGAGTGGACGGGAGCCCGTGGCGGATCCCGACCAGGGAAGCACGAAGGCCCCGCCGGATACCCGTTCCCGGGCGTCCTGCGGGACCTCGACGTGGTCGTGCGGTGGTGGAGCTGAGGGGATTTGAACCCCTGACCCCCTCGATGCGAACGAGGTGCGCTACCGGTCTGCGCCACAGCCCCAAGTGCCGGGAGGAAGACTACCGTCCCGCTCCTCCGGCCCCGCCACCGGGGCGGGGCCGGAGCCCCCTGCAGGGCCCCGTCGCGAGCGTGCGAGCGATGGGGGGCAGGGGGTGTTCTTTCAGCCGTTGGCCGCCCGCGGCGGGCGGTACTCGTCGATGTCGGCGAACCCGATGTCGTCGTCGTCCAGGCCGACGACCGCGCTGTTCTGCCACCCGGCCGGCGCCGGGGTGCGAGCGGCCACGACCCGCCCAGGGCGCAGCGTGTGCACCGGCGCCAGCGGGATGCTGGGGTGCGGCAGCCTGGCCGGCGCGGCGACCTCGTGCGGA
>DASPIH010000293.1:0-3092 GCA_035629195.1 Blastococcus sp.
ACGGCGCCGCGCTCGACCTACGCCGACTTCGAGCTCACCAACACCGGCCGCTTCAGCCGGATGCAGGAGCAGTACCGCCTGCTGGTGGACGAGCAGCTGATCTGCGGCACGCAGATCCACGTCGGCATCGCCGACCGCGACGTGGCGGTGGCCGTCGGCCAGCGGATCGCCCGCGACCTCCCCGTGCTGCTCGCCCTGTCGGCCAGCTCCCCGTACTGGAACGGCCAGGACACCGGCTACGCCAGCATCCGCACGATCATCTGGCAGCGCTGGCCGAGCGCCGGCTCGCCCGGCCGGCTGACCTCGGCCGCCGACTACGACCAGCTCGTCGCCGACCTGATCAGCAGCGGGGTCATCGCCGACGCGAAGATGGCCTACTTCGACGTCCGGCCGTCCTCCCACGCACCCACCCTCGAGCTGCGGGTGTGCGACGCCTGCCCGATCGTCGACGACGCCGTCCTCATCGCCGGCCTCTTCCGCGCCATGGCGCGCGCGGCCGAGCTCGACATCGAGGCCGGCCGCCCCTACGTCGCCCCGCCCGCGCCGCTGCACCGGGCCGGCATCTGGCAGGCGGCCCGCAGCGGCCTGTCCCGGCAGCTCGTCGACGGCGCCGGCACGCCACGGGCGCGACCGGCGCACGACGTCGTCCGGGACCTGGTCGCCCGGCTCCGGCCCCAGCTGGAGGAGTTCGGCGACTGGGAGACCGTCAGCGAGCTCACCGAGGCCGTGCTGGCCCGGGGCAACTCCGCGGACCGCCAGCGTGCCGCCTTCGCCGAGCGTGGCCGGCTGGAGGACGTCATGCAGCTCGTCGTGCGGGAGAGCCACGGCTCCGCGATCGAGTCCGGGGACGCGCCGGCCCCCCTCACCCGGTACCCCGCCCGGGCCGGGGACGAGGCCGTCGGCCTGGGCTCCGTGCCCCGCCCGGCCTACGGGGGGATCGTCCGGGCACTCCGGGAGCTGGGCGCCGCAGAGCTCGAGGCCCGGGACGAGGTGCGCGACGACTGGGTCGCGAGGCAGGGGATGAACTTCGTCGTGGACGGCGAGGAGCGCCCGTTCGCCGTCGACCTGTTCCCCCGGGTCATCGGCGCGCACGAGTGGGCGGAGCTGACCGCCGGCCTGACGCAGCGCGCCTGGGCGCTCGAGTCGTTCCTGCGCGACGTCTACGGCGAGCAGCGGATCCTCCGGGACGGCGTCGTGCCCGAGGAGCTCCTCCGCCGCTCCCCCTGCTGGCGGGAGGAGGCGATGCGGCTGCCCGCGGGCGTGGTCCGCGCCCCGGTCATGGGCTTCGACCTCGTCCGCAACGAGTACGGCGGCTGGCGGGTGCTGGAGGACAACCTGCGCTCCCCCAGCGGCGCCGCGTACGCCGTCGCCCTCCGGGGTCTGCTGGACGCCGTCCTGCCCGAGCTGCCGCGCCCGGCGGGCCTGGCGCATCCCGCCGCGGCCTACGAGCTGCTGCGTTCGGCCCTGCTCGCCTCCGCCGAACCGGGTACCCGGGCAGCCCTGCTCTCCAGCGGTCCGGGCAGCGGTGCCTGGTTCGAGCACCGCCGCCTCGCGGAGGGTGCGGGGCTGAGCCTGGCCCTGGCCGACGACCTCGACGTCGCCGACGGGCGGGTGGTGCACCGTGCCGGCGGCGCGACCATCGGCGTGCTCTACCTGCGCCTCGACGGCGAGCTGGTCGACCTCGTGGACTCCTCCGGTCGCGCCGTCGGCCGGCAGCTGATGGACGTCGCGGCCGCCGGCCGGGTGGTGCTGGCCAACGCCCCCGGCAACGGCGTCGCCGACGACAAGTCGACATATCCCCTCGTTCCCGAGCTCATCACCTACTACCTGGGTGAGCGGCCCGAACTGGAGTCGGTGCCCACCTACCGCACCGCCGACGAGATCGAGCGGCGCGGCGTCCTGGAGCGGGTCGGTGAGCTGGTGACCAAGCCGGTCGACGGCTACGGCGGCGCAGGCGTGCTGATCGGCCCGGCGGCGACGGCGGCCGAGGTGGCGCAGCGCCGCGCCGACATCGCCGCCCGGCCGGAGGACTGGGTGGCCCAGGAGGTCGTCTCCCTGTCCTCGCTGCCCTGGATGGACGGCGGGCGGCTGGAACCCCGCCGCGTGGACCTGCGGGCGCTGGTCTACCTCACCGGCCCTCGACGTCAGGACTGCCGGGTCGCTCCGCTCGCCCTGACCCGCGTCGCCCCGCCGGGCAGCCTCATCGTCAACAGCTCACGCGGCGGCGGCGCCAAGGACACCTGGATCGTGCCCGGACCGGCGGACGGACGGCCCGTACCGTGACCGGGTGCGCGTTGCCGTTCCCGATCCCGCCGCCGAGCGGCGCGGCTCGCTCGGCCAGTCCACCGTGGAGACCATGCTCCGGGAGCCCCGCACGACCCGGACGCCCCTGAAGTGGGACGCGCTGGAGCGACGTGGTCTCCTGAAGATCGAGCTGCAGAAGATGGAGGACCTCGCGCGGTGACCGCTGAGCTGGTGACCGGCACCCTGGACGACGCCATCGCGCTCGCTGACGAGCTCGTCGACGCCTGGGGTAGCTGGGGCCCGAACATGACCCCCGACGCCCGGCAGGTCGCCTTCATCAGCGACCGCTCCGGCATTCCGCAGCTGTGGCTCCAGGACGTCGTCCTCGACGGTCCCCCGCCTCCGGCCCGGCACATCCCGCTGTCCGACGACCCGGTCGTGTCCGTGCGCTGGGCGGCGGACGGCGGGTGGCTGAGCTGCGCGGTGGCGACCGACGGCGGCGTCCGCACGCAGGTGTGGGTGGTGCGGCCCGACGGTTCCGACGCCCGCCGCATCGCCGGGGACGCGCACACCCACGTCGAACTCGGCCCGTGGACCCGCAGCGGACACCGCTTCGTGGTGACCTTCCCGGGAGTCAGTGCCGGACACCCCACCCGGTCGTTCCTGGCCGACCCGCTGACCGGCCGGCTCGACCCGCTCGCCGAGGGGCACCTCATCCACGTCCTCGACATCTCGCTCGAGGAGCGGTTCCTCGTGCTCAAGGACGGCGAGCGCGGGCAGCAGTACGTGTCCGTCATCGACCGCCTGATGGACGACGACTTCAGCGCCCTCTCCCACGGCGCCACCGG
>DASPIH010000294.1:0-4530 GCA_035629195.1 Blastococcus sp.
GACATGACCAGTTCCGCGCAGAGCCCGTCCGACCCCAAGAGCGTCGTGCTCGGCTTCTTCACCACCGCGTTCATCGAGCGCGACCCGCTGACGGCCGCCGACCGCTACCTCGGCACGACGTACACCCAGCACAACCCGGGCATTCCGGACGGTCCCGAGGTCTTCAGGCAGTTCATCCCGCAGTGGTTGTCGACGGTGCCGGAGCTGTCCTTCGACATCCGCCGCGTCATCACCGAGGGCGACCTCGTCGTGCTGCACTACCACATGAAGAACAGCCCCGATGACCTCGGGACGGCGATCGTCGACATCTTCCGCGTCGAGGACGGCCGTGTCGTCGAGCACTGGGACGTCCTGCAGCCCGTTCCTGCCGAGGCCGCCAACAGCAACACCATGTTCTGAGGACACAGGTCGGGGGCAGCGCCCGCAGTCCGCGCGACTGCGGGCGCTAGTGGTCCCCACCGTTGAAGCGCCGGGGTTGTACGGCCCGTGGTTCGTGTGGCAGTGCCGTGGGTTGGGCACGCATCCTCCTGCCGATCCGGCGACCACGACGAACGTGGTCGGTCGCGAACCGGGGGTTCAGTTCCATACATGTCGTGGATGCGGAGGCAGTGCCGGCGTCTCCGCCGGAGAGGAGTCGAGAAGCGTGCGCACGCTGACCTACTACGTGGGGGTGACCCTGGACGGGTACATCGCCGCCCCCGACGGCTCCTTCGACTTCTTCCCCATCACCCCGGCGATGCTGGACTTCATCGCCGAACAGTTCCCCGAGACCCTGCCCACCCACGTGCGCGAGCAACTGGGAGTCACCGCAGGCGGCAGCCGGTTCGACGCGGTGGTGATGGGCCGGGCCACCTACACCCCAGCCCTGGAGGCGGGGATCACCAGCCCGTACGCGCACCTGGACCAGTACGTGGTCTCCACCACCCTGCCAGCCAGCGATGATCCGCGCGTGCAGGTTCTGGCCGAGGACCCCGTGGAACTGGTGCGACGCCTCAAGGCCGAGCCGGGCGCCGGCGTCTGGCTCGCCGGCGGTGCTCGCCTGGCCGGCGCGCTGCTTCCCGAGATAGACCAACTCGTCCTCAAGCGCTACCCGATCGTCCTCGGCGCCGGCATTCCGGTCATTGCCTCCAGCCGGGCCCAGTCCCAGGCTTTCGCCATCGCCGACGAACGCACCCTCAGCGACGGCGCCACAGTCACCACCTACACCCGCACGGCCTGAATCCCAGCTGTCCGCTGCGAACCTCTGCGTGACAGTGTCGGTTGGTCATAGGTGTCCTCCGCCTGCCGCCGAATCCTGCCGGCGCAGTGGCACAGGCGCCCTAGGTGCTGGTGGCTGTTCGCGTGTAGGCCTCGTCGATGGCTGCGGCGAGCCTGTGCAGGCCTTCGGGTGCGGACCGTTCCATCGGTGGTCCGACGATCGGCTCGTACTCGGTGGCGCGCTCACCGGACAGTTCCATCGTCTGCGTCATCGTGCAGCCGCCTGTCGATCCGGGGCGAAAGACCCACGAGACGCGCAGTGCGGCACCAGGTACCGGGAACTCGATCCGCGCCCGGCGGGGAGCGGCGACCTCACTGATGCACCACTCCACCTGCGTTCCCTCGTGCGTCACGGTGGTCCCCCGGGCGCCCACCTCGAACGCCGGGTCGACGCGGACGTGAGAAATGGCCGGATCAACGACCGCCCAGTTGCCGACCTCGGTCCAGAACCACCACGCGAAGTCGGCCCCCGCGACGTTGCATTGCGCTCGGAGAACGAGGTTCCACACAGTGCTCTCCTCGGTCATCGATGCTCGGCCTGTCGGTCTGGTCGGGCCCCGCCCCTCCGCCGGACCTGGTCGGTGCCCATCGGACCACCAACTCTCGTCCGTGTCGACCAGCCCATGACGCCGCCGGGATGAGCGGCAATGTGTCGCCGAGTTCGAGCAGAGGGGATGGCCCTGTCGCAGAGGCACACCCCCCGGGTGGTCTCACAGGCGGGGTGGTGACGGCCCACCCGGTCGGGGTCCTGTATGTGGCCGGGCGCCGGGAGACGGCGGTCGCACAGCCAGACCTCTTGGAGGACACCATGACCTCGGTAACCCTCGACCCGGGCGGGTCGGCGAGCGTTCAGCTCGATCGACGCACGGTGGTATTTGCGTGGCTGCTGACCTTGGTCCTGAGCAGCCTGCCCGCGATCGTCGCGGTCGAACTCACCGGAGTCCGTCCTGCCGCGGCCCACTGGTCGACGCTCGTCGCCGTGCTCCCCCTGTCCGCTGTTGCCTGGCGGTGGCGGCCGGCCCGACCGCTTCTCCCCTACCTGCTCGTGATGGTCATCGTCTTCTGCGTGGCCTATTTGCTGCTACCGCTGCTCGGCGGCTGGATCGGGGGCGGAGGATCGGACCTGAGCCGCGCCTTCTACAACAAGGCGATCTTCGTCCTGGTGGCGGCGATAGTGGCCAGCCTGCTCGTGCAGAAGCTCGGCATGACAGCGTCACAGGCGTTCCTGACTCGGGGGAACATGGCCGCCCCGAGCGGCGCGAGATTGCCTGGCACGTCGCGGCAGGCGAGTTGGGCATCCCTGGGGCCCATCGCCGCCGTCGCCCTGCTCGCTTCGCTGGCGACGGTCACGTACTCGGACGCAGGCCTCGAGCCGACAGCGTTGGATCGACTCGTCGCCTCGCTACCGCTCGTCGTCGGCTGCGCGGCGTTCAACGCACTCGGCGAAGAGGTGGTCTACCGGTCCGGTCCCCTCGCCACCTTGGTCGGCGTCGTGGGCTCGCGCCATGCCGTCCTCCTGACCTCGGTCTGGTTCGGGCTGGCGCACTATTTCGGCTCGGTCCCCGAGGGGTTCGGTGGAGTACTCCAGTCCGGCGTGTTGGCGCTACTGCTGGGCTCGGCCATGGTTGCGACCAAGGGGCTTGGTTGGCCCTTCCTGCTGCACTTCACCGTCGATCTCGTCGTGTTCGCGTCGATCGCCGTCGTCGGCACCTGAGGCGTGATGAGCCGGTGGGTCACGGCCTCGCTGGACCCATCCCCTCCCGATCGCGCCCGAACACGGATGTGTTCGGCTGCGGACCTGCCAATACGCCGCCTCAGCGCGGTGCAGGCTCATGTCGTCCGACGCCCACACCGGACCAGTGCCCGCTGAGGGCTGACCAGCAAGCCGCTGAGGATGACCACTTCACGTGCGGACCGGGCGACCGGGGCGGCCGTTCCCGTCACGGCGAGCCCGGTCCGTGGTGAGGAGGTATGCCCCGATCCTCTCAGCGGTCCAGGCCGGATCCTCGAGGGCGAGCAAGTGCCCGACGCCCGGCCGCACCTCGAACGTCCAGTCAGGCCGGCTATGGACGAAGACACGGGCGGGGTCCGCCTTCGCCAGTGGGTCGTCGGCTCCCTGCAGCCACAGCGTCGGAACGGTGATGCCGGTGACCGTCCGCCGCCACGCTCGCGGCCTGGCAAGGAGGGCCATGGTGCCGAGGAGCGCCGCCCATTGCTCGGCGTCACCGGCCGAGGCGTCGGGGCGCGCGGTTCGGGCGCGGGTCTCCTCGACAGCGGCCGCGATCCCCTCGGCCGGAATCCGGTGCACGTGCGGCGTTGCCTGGCGCAACTGCTGGTCGACCAGTTGCTCGGGGGACAGAGCGGCCAGTCGGCGGGCGACCGCGCCCGCTACGCCGGGCAGCCGGAGGAAGGCCAGCTTTGCCGCGATGGCCAGGTCCAGTCGGCTGGCCGTTCCCGGCACCGGGGGGCTGAGCAGCACCAATCGGCGCACCGTTTCCGGTGCCATAGCTGCCTGTTGCATGGCCAGGACGCCGCCCATCGAGTGCCCGAGCAGGATCACCGGCTCCGCGACGACCTGGCGGACGAACCGGTCGAGGAGTCGGCGGTCGGCGGTGACCGCATCCGAACGAGAGCCCGTGGGCACCCCGCTGCCGCCGTGGCCGAACAGGTCGACGGCGAGAACTCGGTGGGAGCGCGAAAGCAGAGGTGCGAGCAGCCCCCAGTTGATGGCCGAGCCCCCCAGACCGTGGACGCAGAGCATGACCGGCGCGCCGGCCGGACCGCCCAGGTCGAGATGACGGACGGCGCCGTCGAGGTCGGTGGAGGTGGCGGTGGCGCCGGGCGGCCACGCCACCGGGATTTCACGGCCGGCGGTCTCGGCAGGGCTGGACACGGTGAGCCTCCTGGGGTCGGGTGCCCGGCACGCTCCCGGGTGCCGGGGTGGTCGCGCACCACTCCGCTCACCAGACCACCCGGGGTGGACTCAGCAGAGCCCGAGCGCGTGCCCCCGCTCGACAGCTTCACGCCGGGATCCGACGTCCAGCTTGCGGTAGAGGCTCTTGGTGTACCCCTTCACCGTGTTGACGGACAGGTGTAGCGCTGTACCCACCTCCCGTTGGCTGAGCGGGCCACGAAGCGCTCGGAGCACCGAGATCTCCCGCTCCGTCAGCGACTCCAGCAGAACAGGCCGCGCACGCGCGACCGCCCGCTGGCCGGCCCGCGCCTCAACGGCGGCGAGCTGCCGGTCGAGAGCCGGGGAGGGAAGCGCGCTCA
>DASPIH010000295.1:0-4845 GCA_035629195.1 Blastococcus sp.
TACAACGACGTGGGCAGGCCGAGCGCGGCGAACAGCTCGCAGTCCAGGTTCAGGAAGCTGGAGATGTGGGCGATCCGCCCGTCCTCGATCTCCAGCACGTGCAGACCCCACGGCACGTGACCACCACCCTCGGCCGGGCGGTACTGGGCGAAGGCCGGCGTTCCGTTCGCCGAGGTCTGGATCAGCTTGGAGCCGGCGCACCCGCTCGCCGGCGGCGTCACCATCCACCTGCCGATGTCCTCGCGGCCCTGCAGCCACATCTCGAACGGCGGCATGTGCTGGGTGGCGTCCTCGTGCAGCAACTGCACGAAGGCGTCGATGTCGTAGCGCTCGAACGCGTCGAGGTAGCGCTCCAGGAGGGCGCGGTCGTCCTGGTCCAGCGAGCGCGGCGCCGGCCGGCCGTCGAGCTCCGCCAGCGTGGCGCGGGCCCGCTGCAGTGCACTGTTGACCGACGCCACGGTGGTGTCGAGGAGCTGGGCGACCTCGTCGGCCTTCCACCGCAGCACCTCGCGGAGGATCAGCACCGCCCGCTGCTTCGGCGGCAGGTGCTGCAGCGCGGCGACGAAGGCCAGCCGCACCGACTCGCGCGCCACCGCCTGCTCGGCCGGGTCGCCGTCCTCGGGGATCACCTGCCGGTCGAGCACCGGCTCCACCCACGCCTTCGCCGGGAGGCGACCGGCCAGGGACGCCTCCACCGGGGGGTAGGGCGAGCCGGAGAGGTCCATGGGCAGCGCCCGCCGCTGCCGGCCGGACAGCTGGTCGAGGCAGACGTTCGTGGCGATCCGGTAGAGCCACGAGCGCACGGCGGACCGGCCCTCGAAGTCGGCGATCCCGCGCCAGGCGCGGACCATCGTCTCCTGGACGGCGTCCTCGGCGTCGAAGATCGACCCGAGCATCCGGTAGCAGTAGCCGGTGAGCTCGCGGCGGTGCTCCAGCAGCCGCGGGTCCAGCTGGTCGGTCGTACCGAGCGCCACGCTGGTCACGTGCACCACCTCCGGGTCGATGTGCGCGTCAGCACACCACAGCCCACCGACAGAACGGGAGGGCTTCCCCCCTTACTGGTAGCTGATCAGCTGAGGAACGGGCGCCACGTCGCTGATCGTCTGCTCGGGGGTCAGCATCGGGAGGTCCTCGTCGTAGAAGTTCTTCCACCCCCACCACATCCCCGCCGGCGCGTCCTGCTGCAGCACACGCCACGTGGCCTGCTTGGCCCCCTGGCCGCCCTGACCGTCGGCGTGCACCATGATCGCCAGCTCGTCGCGGCTCATGTCCAGCCGCTCGCGGCCGGGCAGCATGTCCAGCCGGAACTGGTGCAGGACGAGCAGCTTCTGCGGCAGCGCGTTCTCCCGGGTCAGGTCGGCCAGCCAGGTGACCACCCGGTTGACCTCGTCGATGCCCACCGAGCCGATCTGCTGGAGGTGCACCTCGTTCGGGCCCAGCCGCCACTCCGGGTCCAGCGCCAGGCCGACGTGCGGCAGCTCCAGCAGCGACCGGTACTGCTCGACCTGGGTGACGAAGTCGGAGCGGCCCGGCTGCAGGTCGATCACCACGTAGAGCCCGGCCTCGCCGGCCGCCTCGACCCACGGCCGGAGGAACTCCGGCTCGGCCTCGGCGGAGTAGTTGCCGTCGTCCCCGGCCGACGACGAGGCGACGGTGGCGATGATCTCGAACGCCGGGACGACGGTGGCGTCGACGAGGGGCTCGTAGGGGGCGGCGTGCGCCTTCGCCCGGTCGATGGCCGCGTCGAGGGGCTGCTCCCCCATGAGCCCGAGGGCGCCGGTGCCGGGGTGCCCGTAGAGGGCCACGAGCAGCCGGCCGGGGAAGAGCGTCTGCCCGCCGCCGGGCAACTGCTCCCCGGTCGCGGCCGTCGCGGTCTTCCAGTCCAGGCCGTCCTCGGCGGCGAAGCCGGCTCCGAGCGCGACCACGGAGGCGTCCGGCTGCTCCGCGAGGGCGGTGATCGCCTCCTCGGAGGCGCGCGGATCGGTCGCCTCACCGGTGAGCACCACCCGGGCGCCGGCGGCGCGGGCCGTGGCGATGCCGGCCGTCGAGTCACCGGTGGCCAGCACCACCGTGTCCTCGATCGGGTCGGCGGGCTCCACCTCCGGCAGCGAGCCGTCGGAGCCTGAGTCCTCGGGCGTCCCGGCGTCCTCCGGCAGCAACGCGACCGGCTTCTCGCGGTCGAGCGCCGTCACGGCGGCGGCGTCGCCGTCGGCCGGCACGGACTCGGTGCCGTCCAGCTCCAGACCGGTGGCCTCGCCGACCGCCTCGGCGGTGGCCGGCACCGCCAGCACGTCCGGGCCCTCGTCCGCCGCGGGGAGCCGCGCGTCGCCCACGGCGAGGACGTCGGTCACCCCCAGCCGGTCCAGCTCCTCGGTCACGGCGGCCGCGTTGCCGGACTCCGGGACCACGAGCAGCGGTACGCCGAGCCCGACGGCCGCCGACGACGCCAGCAGCACCCCCGCCCGGTCCTCCGTGCCCGCCACGACCGCCACGCCGGACTCCTGGAAGAACGTGCGGCTGGTGCTCACCGCCGCGGCCACCGGATCGGCGTCGGCGACCAGCGTGAGCCGCTGCTCGGGCGCGGCAACGGCCACGGAGGCGTCGCTGCCCCCACCTGAACCGCCGTCCTGCGTGCATCCGGTGACGAGCAGGGCGCAGAGCGCCAGTGGCAGGGTGCAGGAGCGCACGAGGGCGTCCTCCGTTCCCGGCGCGCCGGCGGTGCGGGCAGCACGACGACGACGGCGCGATCGGCGCCCGACCCTAGCGAAGAAACCGGCGCCGTCTCACCCGCGGCCCAGCGCCCGCTCCATGTTCTCGACCATGCGGCTCAGCACGAGGATCGTCCGCTCGTACTCCTCACGGGAGAGCCCGTCGGCGGCGTGCCGTCGCACCCGGCCCACCGCACGGGAGATCCGGTCGTGCGCGGCCGTGCCGTCCTCGGTCAGCTGCACGGAGCCGGGAGCCGGCCGGGCCACCCAGCCGCGCGCGGCCAGGTCGGCGACCACCTCCCCCACCTCGCCGCGGAAGTCGCGCAGCGCGTCGTGCACGGCGGCCTCGCTCACCTCTCCCTCGGCCAGGGAGTGCAGCACCTGCCAGTGCCGGCGGGTCAGCCCCTCCCCCGCCACGGCGGCGTCGACCGCCTCGTCCAGGAGGGCGTCCATCCGCCTCACCCACCAGCCGATGGGTCGCTGCTCCCCAGCCATGGCCGCATCCTGGCACCCGGCCTGCGCTGTCGTGCCCGAATCCGCGCGGGGCCCCCGAACGGGTTGGCGCGGGGTCGGATCCAGCCGGTAGACACGGACCGTGGCCGACGACCTCCCCGCCCAGCTGCGCCCGTTCACCGCCGACGAGTGGCCGGCGATCGTCCGCGCGCTGGAGGACGTCTTCGGGCACACGCCCTCGAGCCGCTACCTCGAAGCGCCGCCGCCGGTGGCCGAGCTGGACCGCTCGCTCGGGCTGGTGGAGGACGGCCGGATCGTGGCGACGTCGGGCATGTACAGCCTCCGGATGACCGTGCCCGGCGCGGTGGTGCCCACCGCCGGGGTCACCTGGGTGACCGTCTCCCCCACCCACCGGCGTCGCGGCATCCTGACCGCGATCATGCGGCGGCAGCTGGACGAGCTGCACGAGCGGGAGCGCGAGCCGGTGGCCGCCCTGTGGGCGGCCGAGGCCTCCATCTACGGCCGCTTCGGATACGGCCCCGCGTCCTGGCGGGGCGGCTGGTCCGGTCAGGTGCAGCGGTTGCGGCTGCGCGACGACGTCGACACCGGCAGCGGGCGGGTGCGCCTGGTGCCGGAGGACGAGTTCCGGGGGCCGGCCGCGGCGGTGCACGAGGCGGTCCGCCGGTTCGTGCCGGGCACCACCGCGCGGGACGACCGCTGGTGGACCCGCGCCCTGCTCGACGACCCCGAACGGCGGCACGGCTTCACTGCCCGCCGGTTCGCGCTGCACTCCGGGGCCGACGGCGCGGTCACCGGGTACGCCACCTACCGCACCAAGGCGGACTGGAGCGACACGGGCGAGCCGACGGGCACGCTGGCGGTCGAGGACGTGCGGGCCACCACCCCGGCGGCGTACGCAGCGCTGTGGCAGTTCCTGCTCGCCCACGACCTGGTGCGCACCGTGGAGGCGCGGAACGCCTCCCCCGACGACCCGCTGCGCCACCTGCTGCACGACCCCCGCGCCCTGCACGCCCGGCCGGTGGACGCCCTGTGGGTGCGGCTGGTCGACGTCGGCCGGGCGCTGGCCGCGCGCCGCTACCCCGCCCCGATCGACCTCGTGCTGGAGGTGCGCGACCCGTTCTGCCCGTGGAACGACGGGCGCTGGCGGCTGTCCGGGCACCCGGCCGGCGCCTACTGCGGCCGCACCGACCGCGACCCCGACCTCGTCCTGGGGATCGAGGCGCTGTCCTCGGCCTACCTGGGCGGGGTCTCGCTGGCCGCGCTGCAGGGCGCCGGGCGGGTGACGGAGATCAGCCCCGGCGCCGTCACGCTGGCCAGCACGGCGTTCGGCTGGCCCGTGGCACCCGCGGCATCGGAAGATTTCTGAAGAACCGCGTCCGGGGCCGGGACCGGGCCGGACGAACTCAGCCGAGCGGGGCGATGGCGGCGAACCCGGCGGCGTCGGCGATCCCGTCGGAGTGGCTGCCGCGGTCGTCGGGCCCGGCGGCGTCGACGGTGCGGGCCAGCACCTCGGCCCACGCGGCCAGTCCCGCGGTCAGCTCGGCCAGCGAGGCGTCCGGGCGGGGCGTCACCGCCATGCCGCTCACGTCGGCGGGCCCTGCCGCGAGGTCGTGGGCGTAGAAGGCCAGGCAGCTGTTCAGGTGCCCGGCCACCGCGGTGACCG
>DASPIH010000296.1:0-2091 GCA_035629195.1 Blastococcus sp.
GAACGTGCCCGCGGGGACGACGACGCGCCCGCCGCCCGCCGCGTGGCAGGCCTCCACCGCGGCGCGGAAGGCGGCCAGCCGGTCCCGCACGGTCCGCCGGGCCACCTGCTCGGCCAGGCCGCCGGGCTCGGCGTCGCCCAGCAGCCCGGCCAGCAGCTGCGCGACCAGGGTGTCCGGCGACAGCGCGCGATGCACCCGGAAACCGAAGTACGACTGCCCCGACGGCGACGGCTGCCCCTTTCCCAGCTGCTCGACGGCGTCGCGGGCGAACCGGCGCAGCGCCTCGGGATCGCCGTCCAGCAGCAGCCGGAGCAACTCGGCGCGCATGGCCTCGACCAGGGTCGCGTCGTCGGGCACGTCGAGGGTGCACGCGGCGCCCTCGCCGGCCTTCCCGTCGTCGTCCCCGCCGGCCGCGGGCCGGTCGCCGAGCGGCCACCACAGGTCGAACAGCACGTCGTAGGTGGGCCGCTGGGCAGCCCGCTGCAGCAGCACGGCGGCCAGTCCGTGGCGCAGCTGCTCCCGGTCGAGCAGGTCGACGACGGTGAGGATCTCCGCCGCGTCGACGGCCTGGCTGATGCCGACCGGGATCCCCGCCTCCCGGACCGCCCGGACGAAGCCGTCGAGGTGCCCGGCGAGCCCTCCGGGCTCGCCGGCCGGCGTTCCGGGGGCGGCCATCAGTTCAGCCGCAGCTCGGCGGCGGCACGGGCCTGGTCGCTCGCGTGCTTGAGGACCACGCCGAGGGTCGAGCTCATCGCCGTCTCGTCCAGGGTGTCCAGGCCGAGCTCCAGCAGCGTCTGGGCCCAGTCGAGGGTCTCGGAGATCGACGGCGACTTCTTCAGCTCCAGGCCGCGCAGGGCGCGCACGGTGCGCACCAGCTGGTCGGCCAGACCGGGCGCCAGGTCGGGCACCCGGGACAGCACGATCTCCCGTTCCCGCTCGGCGGACGGGTAGTCGAGGGCGAGGTAGAGGCACCGCCGCTTGAGCGCCTCGGACAGCTCCCGGGTGGCGTTGGAGGTGAGGACGACGGCCGGCCGGCGGGTGGCGGTGATGGTGCCCAGCTCGGGGATGGTGACCTGGAAGTCCGACAGCACCTCGAGCAGCAGACCCTCGACCTCGACGTCGGCCTTGTCGGTCTCGTCGATCAGCAGGACGGTCGGCCCGGTGCGCCGGATCGCGGTGAGCAGCGGCCGGGAGAGCAGGAACTCCTCGCCGAAGATGTCGTCGTGGACGGTGTTCCAGTCCGCGCCGTCGCCGGGAGCTGCCCCCGACTGCGCAGCCTGGATGCGCAGCAGCTGCTTCTTGTAGTTCCACTCGTAGAGCGCCCGGGCCTCGTCGAGCCCCTCGTAGCACTGCAGCCGGATCAGCTCCGAGCCGGTGGACGCGGCCAGCGCCTTGGCCAGCTCGGTCTTGCCGGTGCCCGCGGGGCCCTCCACCAGCAGCGGCTTGCCGAGGCGGTCGGCCAGGAAGACCGTCGTCGCGATCTGCGCGTCGGGCAGGTAGCCGGCCGCGGCCAGCCGCGTGCCGACGTCCGCGACCGACGCGAAGGAGGGGAACTGCGACGGCGAGCGGGGCATGCGGCTCCTCGGCTGGGGCGGTCGGGCTGGCCGTCAGTGCGCAGCGGGCAGGGTCAGCGGGTGTGGCCGTTGCCCGTGACGACGTAGGTGGTGGTGGTCAGCTCGGGCAGACCGAGCGGGCCGCGGGCGTGCAGCTTCTGCGTGGAGATGCCGATCTCGGCGCCGAAGCCGAACTCGCCGCCGTCGGTGAACCGGGTGGAGGCGTTGACCAGGATCGCGGCTGCGTCCACCCCGGCGGTGAACTCGGCGATCGCGGTGGCGGAGTCGGCGACGATGGCCTCGGTGTGGCCGGTGCTCCACCGCGCGATGTGCTCCAGCGCCTGCGGCAGGTCGTCGACGACGCGCACCGCCATGTCCATCGACAGGTACTCCGTCGCCCAGTCCTCGTCGGTCGCCGGCACGACGGCGTCGTGCGCCGCGCGGGCCGAGTCATCCCCGTGCAGCGCGACCCCGGCACCGGCCAGGGCGGCCAGCAGCCGCGGCAGGAACGGCACGTCGCGGTGCACCAGCAGCGTCT
>DASPIH010000297.1:0-5044 GCA_035629195.1 Blastococcus sp.
CGGAGCGGGACGCCTGGCACGGTGCGCGGCGCCGGAGCGGGCGCGGCTCCCGTCGGCCCGGTCGAGGACGTCGATCAGCCCGGCGAGCGTGCTCGCCGGCTCCCGCGCGGACGGATCGGCGGTTCCGCGAGCCGGAGCCGGCCGGTAGGCCTGCGCGCTGCTGCTCATGTCGCCTCCTGAGGTCGTCGTCCGCGGCCGGGGAAGGTGCCGCGGACAAGGAGAAAGGTAGGGACCGCCGGACGCCGCGACCGGACCATCGGACACCTCGCTCCGGGCGCGTGACCGAACCGTTGCGCGTCCGGTCCGGGCCGGTCGGTCACCCTCGTCCCGGCCCGTGCCCTTGTCGACAAACACCGCGGTCAGGAGCGTGGAAGAGCTCCGACGGGCCGTCGGTCACCTCGGCGGAGTTCCACCCGACCGGCGTGTCGACGCCCCCCGAACGGGGGTCGGGCCGAATTGCCGAGCGGCCGGCGGGCTCGGAGACTCAGCCGGTGAGTGATCAGGGAACCGCCGCCGGCAGCGCGTCCGCCGGGGCGGACGCGACGCAGCTGCGCCGGGCCGTCAGCGGGCGGCTGCTCTTCCTCTTCATCCTCGGCGACGTGCTCGGGGCGGGGATCTACGCCCTGATCGGCGTCATCGCCGCCGAGGTCGGCGGCGCGGTGTGGGTGCCGCTCCTGGTGGCGCTCGGGCTGGCCCTGCTCACCGCTGCGTCGTACGCGGAACTGGTGACGAAGTACCCGCGGGCGGGGGGGTCGGCGGTCTTCGCCCAGCGCGCCTACCGGAGTTCCCTCGTCTCCTTCCTGGTCGGCTTCTGCATGCTCGCGGCCGGTGTCACCAGTGCCGCCGGGCTGTCGCTGGCCTTCGCGGGGGACTACCTGGGTGTCTTCGCCGACGTCCCGGCCGCGCCGGCCGCGGTGGTCTTCCTGCTGCTGGTCGGGCTGCTCAACGCCCGGGGCATCCAGGAGTCCGTGCGGGCCAACGTGGTGATGACCGTGGTGGAGGTCTCCGGACTGGTCCTGGTGGTCGTCCTGGGCGCGGTCGTGCTCGGACGGGGCGACGGCGACGCGGGCCGGGTGCTGGAGTTCCCGCCCGGGGTGTCGGTCGCCTCCGGCGTGCTGGCCGCCGCCCTGATCGCCTACTACTCGTTCGTCGGGTTCGAGACGTCGGCGAACGTGGCCGAGGAGGTGCGCGACGTGCGCCGCGTGTACCCGCGCGCGCTGTTCGGCGCCCTGCTGGCGGCCGGCGTGGTGTACCTGCTGGTCGGCCTGGCCGCTTCGGTGGTGCTCGCGCCGGACGACCTCGCCGCCTCCTCCGGCCCGCTGCTGGCCGTCGTGCAGGCCGCCGACGTCGGGATCCCGGACCAGCTGTTCAGCGCCGTCGCGCTGGTGGCCGTCGCCAACGGCGCCCTGCTGACCATGATCATGGCCAGCCGGCTGGTCTTCGGGATGGCCGAGCAGCGGCTCCTCCCCCGCCCGCTGGCCCGCGTGCTCCCCGGACGTCGCACCCCCTGGGTGGCGATCGTGCTGACCACGCTCGTCGCGATGGCACTGACGCTGGTCGGCGACCTCGGCGATCTGGCCAACGCCGTGGTCCTGCTGCTGCTGCTCGTCTTCCTCAGCACGAACACCGCCGTCCTGGTGCTGCGCCGCGACCACGTCGAGCAGCCGCACTTCCGGGCCCCCGCCGTGATCCCCGTGCTCGCGATCGCCTCCTGCCTGCTGCTGCTCTGGCAGCAGGAGGCGCGCACCTGGCTGCTGGCCGGTGCCGAGCTGGCCGTCGGCGTGCTGCTCTACTTCCTGGCCCGGGCGCCGTGGTGGGCCGACCGCCACCCCGTGGACGCCGCGCAGCCTCCCGCCGCCTGAGCGGGGCGGAATTCGGCTGGGAGGATGCGTCGGTGACCGACCGCATCCCTCTGGTGATCGACACCGACCCGGGCATCGACGACGCCCTCGCCATCCTGCTGGCCCTGGCCAGCCCCGAGGTGGAGCTGCGGCTGGTCACCACCGTCCACGGCAACGTCGAACTGGCCCAGGTCACCGACAACGCGCTGCGCGTCCTCTCCCTGGCCGGCCGCTCGGACGTGCCGGTCGCGGCCGGGGCGCGCGCCTCGCTCATCCATCCGCAGCCCGAGCGGGCCGGGCACGTGCACGGCGCGGCGGGGCTCGGCGGCGTCGAGCTGCCTCCGTCACCCGCCCGCCCGGATCCGCGGCCGGCCGTCGTCGCCCTCGCCGACCTGCTGCTGGCGTCCCCCGAGCCCGTGACCGTGGCCGCCATCGGGCCGCTCACCAACATCGCGCTGCTCCTGGCGGTGTTCCCCGAGGCGGCCGCCCGCATCGGGCGGCTGGTCGTCATGGGCGGCTCCGCGGCGCGCGGCGGCAACGTGACCGCCGCCGCCGAGTTCAACATCTGGTCGGACCCCGAGGCCGCGCAGGCGGTGTTCGGCTCGGGGCTGCCCACGGTGATGGTCGGCCTCGACGTCACGCTCCCCACGGTGCTGACCGAGGCCGGCATCGCCCGGTTCGCCGCGGCCGGGCCGATCGGCCGGACGGCCGCCGCGATCCTCCAGCAGTACCTGGACCACGCCCGGGACGTCCGGGGGCTGCCCGGTGTGGTGCTGCACGACGCCCTGGCGCTCACCGAGGCGATCGTCCCGGGAACCCTGGGCACGGTGCCCCGCGACGTGGTGGTCGACACCACGCTGGGCGCCGGCCGGGGGCAGACGCTGGTCGACCGGCGCACGGTCTCGACGGCGGCGAGCGCGGTCGAGGTGGCCGAGACGGTCGACGCCGAGGCCGCGGTGGAGTTCCTCGTCTCCCGGCTGGCCGGGCTGGACCGGCGCTAGGCCTACCCTGCTAGGCCGGCTTCTGGGTGCCGCTCACGATGCCGACGGCGATGTCGCGCAGCTTGCGGTTCGAGCGCTGCGACGCCTCCCGGAGCATCTCGAAGGCCTGCTCGGGGGTGACGTGCCGCTGCGCCATGAGCACGCCCTTCGCCTGCTCGATGACGGCGCGCGACTCCATGGCGATCCGCATGTTCGCGGCCTGGTCGGCCAGCTGCGCGTGCGCGTCGGCGTTCGCGATGGCGACGGCGATCGACTCGGCGATGTCCAGCCCCGCGGCCAGCGAGTCGGGCGTCGCGAACGCCGCCGGCCGCGTCGAGTAGACGTTCAGGGCCCCGATGCTCGACCCCTGGTAGGGCAGCGGGACCGACAGGGAGCTGCGGACCGCGGTCGTGCGGGCGCGGGCGACGTAGCCGGGCCAGCGCTCCTCGGTGCTCATGTCGTCGATCCGCAGCACGACACCACCGCGCCCGGCGTCGAGGCAGGGACCGCTGCCCTCCTCGTACTGCAGCTCGTCGGCGTCCATCGCCAGCTGGCCGGCGTACCCGGCGGTGAACGCCTTGTCCCCCCGCACCAGGGTCGTGGACACCGCCTCGGCACCAGGAACGGCCCGGGCCGCGATCGCCGTGATGTCGGCCAGGACGTCGGACAGCTCCCGTCCGGCCAGGATCACCCGGCTGAGCTCCCGCGACACGTCGTCCACGGGCTCATTGTGCCCACACCCGCGCCGCACCACCCGCCCGCCTTCGCGCGCCAGGGGCGGATCGGTCAGGATGGGACCTCCGGAACTCCGTACCGGTGCCGCCGCGAAGCATCCGCGAGAGGAAGCGATGGCCGACGAGCTGGCGCACGACGCGTGGCCTTGCGCGCCCGTCCCATCCGTCCCCGGCGACGTGTGGCACTGGCAGCTGGAGGCCATGCACGTGGTCTCGCGGGTCCGCTCGGACCTGCGGGCCCGCATCGCCCACCCCTCGGTGTCCTCGGCGTCGACCGAGGACGCCCGCGACGGGCTGCTGCTCGTCTTCGAGGAGCTCGCCTCGAACGCGCTGCGGCACGGGGGCGGGGACGTCCGCGCCCTCGTCGTCGCCGGGCCGGCCGGCTGGCTCCTCGACCTCAGCGACGAGGCCCCCGACCGCCCACCGGTGCCGGCCGTCGACCGGGACCCCGCGCTGGGCGGCATGGGGCTGCACCTCGTGGCGCAGCTGTCGACCGGCTACGGGTGGGAGAAGCGGCCCGGGCGCAAGCACGTCTGGGCGCTGCTCCCCACGGGGCGCGAGCCGGCCCAGCCGCTGCGCGAACGCCTGCCCGAGCAGCGCTCCCCCGGAACCTGACCGGGCGGTCAGCGCACCGCGGCGGCCACCGCCGCGCAGAACCGCTCCGCATCGCGTTCGACCTCCGCCATGGGGACGAGGACCTCGTCGTCCGCCACCTCCCGCACCGCCGCCCGCAGCCTGCGGTCGGCCGTCCGCGCCCGCCGCCGAGCACGGAGCGCCACCAGCGGGCGGCACACGAGGGCCAGCAGCAGTCCGGCCAGCAGGCCTCCGGCCACCAGGAGCGTGGGCAGCGGGATGCCCTCCACCCGGGGCAGCGGCAGCACGTCGTCGAGGCGGAAGAAGCCCAGGACGACGAGGCCCAGCAGCCACAGCGCGCCGGCGAGGGCCACCACGAGGAGCAGCCACTGCAGCCCGCCGGCCGCCCGCTGCCACAGCGGCACCCGGTCCGGGCCCAGGTCGGTGCCGGCCACTGCCCGGTCCAGGGCGTCGGCCAGCCGGGCCTCGGTGACCTCGGACGTGCGCCGCAGCTCGTCCCGCCAGGCCGGCGCGAGCCCCTCCCCGACGTCCTCGCGCAGCTCCCGCACCGCGGTGGCGACCCGCGCGGTCTCCACCGACCCGGCGACCGGGAGCGACGTGCGGGCCCGCTCGTCGCCCAGGTGCAGCCGGGTCAGCGGATCGGGCCGCAGCTTCCTCGTCCAGCGGATCAGCGGCCAGCCGGTGCGGGCGGTCCCGTCGCGGCGGACCGACCGCTCGACGGCCGCGGTCACCGTGGGCACGCCGGCGGCCCCGGCCAGTGCGTCGACCAGGTCGTCTGCTCCCGGCCCGCGACCGCGCCCGGCCGCTCCCGCCTGCTCCGGGCAGTGCGCGGACAACGCGGCCGCGCTGGCCCGCACATCGGCCACCAGCCGGTCGGTGGCGGCGCGCCGGGCGG
>DASPIH010000298.1:0-2558 GCA_035629195.1 Blastococcus sp.
TCAGGCTCCGGGTCAGCCGGGCCAGGAGCCCGGGACCGGTGCGGCCGGCCGGGCCGGCGGCGGGGCCGGGCGCGATGATGCCGCGGAGCAGGTTGTCGCGGGTCTGGGCGCTCGCGGCGCCCGCGCCGGAGAACAGCGACCACACCAGCGCCGGGAGGGCCGCGCAGACGGCGACCGCTGCCAGGATGACGGGAAGAGGCGTGGTGGTCATCAGAACGTGATCGCCACGGTCTTCTTGAGCCACAGGCCGCCGACGAGCAGCATCACGCCGGCCGCGCCGAGCATGCCGTAGCCGACCAGGCTCTCGGTGAACTTCGCCAGGTACTCCGGGTTGCTGACCGAGAGGAACCCGGTCACGCCGAAGGGCAGCGCCATGAGCACGATCGCCGAGAGCTTCCCCTCGGCCGAGAGCGCCTTGACCTGGCGGCGGATGGCGTTGCGCTCGCGGATGGTGTGGCCGACCGCGTCGAGCACCTCCGCGAGGTTGCCGCCCACCTCGCGGTGGATGGCGATCGCCTGCGCCACCCAGGTGAAGTCGTCGCTGCCCATCCGCTCGGCGACCTCGTCCAGGGCGTCGTTGAGATCGCGGCCGACACGGGTCTCGTTGACGATGCGGGCGAACTCCTCCGACGTGGGGGTTTCGGCCTCGTGCGACACGGAGTCGACGGCCCGCAGGAGGCTGTGGCCGGCGCGCAGGCTGCTGGCCATCAGCTGCAGCGAGTCGTCGAGCTGGTCGGCGAAGGCGGCCTGGCGGCGTCCCGCGCGGAAGCCGAGCAGGAGCTTGGCGCCCAACGGCACCACCAGCAGGAACACCAGCGCCAGCAGCGGGCCGCCCAGCAGTGCGCCCGCCACCGTGCCGGCGACCGCGGTGAGCCCGACGGCGATGACGAAGCCGGGCAGCGTCGTCGACATGCCGGCGCGTTCCAGCGCCGCGGCACCCGCGGCCAGCCGGCCGCGCTTGAGCAGCACCTTCTCCACGGCGGCCTCCGCCGCCGCGCCGGCACCGGCCAGCGCGGAGGTGGGCGGCGCCACCGACGGGTCGAGCCGGCTCAGGGGCACCCGTGAGGAGCCGGCCGGGACCACGACGACGGCGAGGATCAGCAGGGCCGTGGCGACCGCGCCGACGCCGATGACGAGCACGGTCACCACCTCCTGGGGGCGGCCGGCTCGACGGCGCCGAACACGCGGGGCGAGATCGTGATGCCGAGGTCGTCGAACTTGTCGGTGAACCGGGGGCGGACACCGGTCGGCACCGGCTTGCCGAGGAACCTGCCGTGCGCGTCGACACCGGCGGAGTAGTCGAAGAGGAAGGCGTCCTGCAGCGTCACGGTCTCCCCCTCCATGCCCTGCACCTCCGTGACGTGGGTGACCCGGCGGCTCCCGTCGCGCAGGCGGGTGATCTGGACGACGAGGTCGACGGCGGAGGCGATCTGCTCGCGGATGGCCCGCAACGGCAGGTCCATGCCGGCCATGAGCACCAGGGTCTCCAGCCGGGCGATGGCGTCGCGCGGGGTGTTGGCGTGCACGGTGGACAGCGACCCGTCGTGACCGGTGTTCATCGCCTGGAGCATGTCCAGGGACTCACCACCACGGCACTCGCCGACCACGATCCGGTCGGGACGCATGCGCAGCGAGTTGCGCACCAGGTCGCGGATGGTGATCGCGCCCCTGCCCTCGATGTTCGGCGGCCGGGACTCCAGACGGACGACGTGGTCCTGCTGGAGCTGCAGCTCGACGGCGTCCTCGATGGTGACGATCCGCTCGCCGTCCGGGATGAAGGAGGAGAGCACGTTGAGCAGCGTCGTCTTGCCGGTGCCGGTACCGCCGGAGACGATCACGTTGAGCCGGGCCTCGACGCAGGCGTTGAGCAGCTCGGCCATCTCCGGGGAGAGCGTGCCGAAGTTGATCAGGTCCTCGACGGTGAACGGGTCCTTGGAGAACTTGCGGATGGTCAGCGTCGAGCCGCTGAACGCCAGCGGCGGGATGACGGCGTTGACGCGGGAGCCGTCGGCCAGACGCGCGTCGACCAGCGGGGAGGACTCGTCGATCCGCCGTCCCACCCGCGACACGATGCGGTCGATGACCCTGCGCAGGTGCTCCTCGGAGGTGAACCGGGTGGCGGTGCGCTCCAGCCGGCCGCTGCGCTCCACGTAGATGGCGTCCGGCCCGTTCACCATGATCTCGCTGACCGCGTCGTCGTCCAGCAGCCGCTGCAACGGCCCGTAGCCGAGCACGTCGTCGGCCAGTTCGGCGGTGAGCCGCTGCCGCTCCTCGGTGCTGAGCGGGACGTTCTCCTCCTCGACGACCTCGTCGAGCTCCTTGAGGACGACCGCGCGCAGCGCGTCCTCGGCCATCGAGGGGTCGTTCATCCGGCTGCCCATGCGCTCGAACAACGCCTTGCCGACGCGGTCCTTGAGGCGGGCCAGCGCGTCGGTCGGCGGCGGAGGCGTGACCGGGACGGCCGGACGGGGACGCGGCGGGGTGCGCTTCGCAGGGGTGCCCGGAGTCGCCGCCGGTCCGGCGACTCCCGGCGCCGGGCCGGCGGTGGCGTGCACCGC
>DASPIH010000299.1:0-2407 GCA_035629195.1 Blastococcus sp.
GTCGGCCTGCTCGTAGCGGTCGGCGAGGACGTCGTCGTCGGGCATGGGCAGCTCGCCGCGCCGGACCCGGCGGGCCAGCTTCGTGCCCTCCTCGACGATCAGGGCGTAGGCGCTGACGTGATCCACCGGCGAGGCGAGCACGGCGTCGAGCGACGCGGCCCAGTCGGCGTCGCTCTCCCCCGGCGTTCCGTAGATGAGGTCGAGGTTGACGTGCTCGAAGCCGGCGGCCCGGGCCTCGTGCGCGGCCTCGACGGCGCGGCCGGGGGTGTGCCGCCGGTCGAGCGCGGCCAGCACGTGCGGTGCAGCGGACTGCATGCCGAGGCTCACGCGGGTGTAGCCGGCCTCGCGCAGCCGGGCCAGCGACCGCGGCGAGACCGTCTCGGGGTTGGCCTCGGTCGTCACCTCGACGTCGGGAGCGATCGAGAACAGGTCGCGGATCGCGGCGAGCACGGCGGCGAGGTCGTCGGCGGGCAGGAGCGTGGGGGTGCCCCCACCGACGAAGACCGTGGAGACCGTCGGCAGGTCCGGCCCGAGGGTGCGGGCAGCCCGCTGGAGCTCGGCGATCGCGGTAACGGCGTACTCGCTGCGGTTGGCCCCGGGGCCCAGCTCGTCGGAGGTGTAGGTGTTGAAGTCGCAGTAGCCGCAGCGGGTGGCGCAGAACGGCACGTGCACGTAGAGCCCGAACGGCGTGGTCCCCAGACCCGCGCGGGCGCTGTCGGGAAGCCGGTCGGGCCCCGGCGTGCCGGGCGGGACACCCGGATCGTTCAGCAGCGGCAGGACGGTGTTCATCTGCTCCCAGTGTGCCGCGCGACCGCCACGGAGCGGCAGGATGCCGGGCGTGACCTCCGACCGAGTGCTGCAGGTGTCGGTCCTGCGCGGCGTCGCCACGCTCACCCTCGACTCCCCCGGCAACCGCAACGCGCTGTCCCGGCCGATGCGGGCGCAGCTGCGGACGGCGCTGGAGGAGGCGCTCGCCGACGACGCCGTGCGGGCGATCGTGCTCGACCACACCGGCCGGGTGTTCTGCTCCGGGATGGACCTCTCCGAGGCCGCCGGCGGCGCCAGCGAGGAGCAGGGCGTGCGCGAGTTCCCCGACCTCCTCGAGCTCGTGTGGTCCTCACCCAAGCCGGTGGTGGCCGCCGTCCGCGGCCCGGCCCGCGCGGGTGGCATCGGGCTGCTGGCCGCCTGCGACGTCGTCGTCACCGGAACCTCCGCCACCTTCGCCTTCTCGGAGGTGCGGCTGGGGCTGGTGCCGGCCGTGATATCCGCCGTCGTCCTGCCCCGGATGGCTCCGCACGTGGCGCACCGCTTGATGCTGACCGGGCAGGTCTTCGACGCCGAGGCAGCCGCCGCGGGAGGCCTGGTGGACCTCGTCGTCCCGGACGCCGACGTCGACGCCGAGGTGCGGGCCCAGCTGGTGCACCTGACCGCCGGTGCGCCGGCGGCCCTCGCCGAGACCAAGCGGCTGCTGCGGGCCCGCCAGCCGGAGCTCGCGTTCGGCGACCTGCTCGACCTGTCGGCCCGGTTCTTCGCCGGGGACGAGGGCCAGGAGGGCATCGCCGCCTTCCGCGAGAAGCGCCCGGCCCGCTGGGTGCCGGATGCCGACTGAACCGCCGCATGCCGCCGGGTGACGAGTTCTCCGGACAGTAGGTCTCTGCCCACCGTGGTGGGCAGAGACCTACTGTGCGCGGAACACCTGTGCGAGTCCGGCCGCTCCGGAAGCGGACCGCCGGTCGCGCACGGAAAGTGGTGGGCGCACGTCGCTGAGCGAGATCAGCGCCCCCCACCGCCGAGCCCGCTCAGCGGAGCCGGCGAGCGTTGTCGGGCAGCCGCTCGGTGACGCCACGGGCGTCCAGCCACTCCATCAGCGGAACGGCGACCCGGCGGCTGGTGCCCCACGCCTGCCGGGCCTGGCTGAGGGTGAACGGCTGCGGAATCCCAGCCAGCCTCGACCGTGCGGCCGCATCGATGCCCGGCGCCAGGTAGACGCCCTCGCCGACACGCACCAGCTGCCCGCTGCGGACGGCGGCGGCGAGCTCCCGGGCGCCGAGCCCGGCGGCGGCCAGGTCCGGGGCCTCCGGCGCCGCGAACGGGTCGGCGGCCAGCCTGGCCAGGATGCCGTCGACCGCGCGCTGGACCGACGGCGGCAGCTCGGCGGCGGCATCCACGACCCGGCCCCCGCGCAGCGCCAGCGGGGACCGGACGAGGCCGGCGACCAGGTCGGCGTCGGGCAGGTCCAGCGCGCGGCGGACCACCTCGGCGGGCGGTCCCTGCTCCAGGGGGCGCAGCCGCCGGTACCGGCTCACGACGTCGGGGACGCGCGCGGCCAGCTCGTCGGCCAGGCCCGGCGCCAGCAGCCAGCCCCCCTGCTCGGAGGCCCCGGGCGGCACCGGCCACCCCATGGCGG
>DASPIH010000300.1:0-3615 GCA_035629195.1 Blastococcus sp.
CCGGTGAGTACGCCGCCGCCTGCACCGAGCTGGGTATCCAGTAGGTCCCGCTCCCCGGGGTGCCCTCCCCAGCCGGGGAGGGCACCCCGGGCCTTGTCCGAGAGAAGGAACGATCATGAGCGTTCCGCAGCCGCAGGACGGAACTCCCATCCTCCAGCTCCGTGGCGTGAACAAGAGCTTCGGCGCCATCCAGGTCCTCCACGGGGTGGACCTGCAGGTCTACCCCGGCCAGGTCACCGCGCTCGTCGGTGACAACGGCGCAGGCAAGAGCACGCTGATCAAGTCCATCGCCGGCATCCACCCGATCGACGGTGGAGAGGTCCTCTTCGAGGGCGCGCCGGTCACCATCGCCGGGCCCCGGGACTCCGCGGCCCTCGGCATCGAGGTCGTGTACCAGGACCTCGCGCTGGCCGACAACCTCGACGTCGTCCAGAACATGTTCCTCGGCCGCGAGCGCAAGCGCGGCATCCTCCTCGACGAGGCGTCGATGGAGCAGGCCGCGCGCGACACGCTCGCCAAGCTGTCCGTCCGCACCCTCAAGTCGGTGCGGCAGCTGGTCTCCAGCCTGTCCGGCGGCCAGCGGCAGACCGTGGCCATCGCCAAGGCCGTGCTGTGGGAGTCCAAGGTCGTCATCCTCGACGAGCCGACGGCCGCCCTCGGTGTCGCGCAGACCCGCCAGGTCCTCGACCTGGTCCGGCGGCTGGCCGACACCGGCCACGCCGTCGTCTTCATCTCCCACAACATGGTGGACGTCTTCGAGGTCTCCGACCGCATCGCGGCGCTGTACCTCGGGCGGATGGCGGCCGACGTGCCCATCTCCTCGGTGGACCGCACGCGGGTCGTCGAGCTCATCACCACCGGTCGCTCGGGAGACCTGGGCATCGAGCCGGCCGCAGTCGCCGAGGTGGGGATCTGATGACGAGCAACACCGTGCCCGCCAGCACCGTCGAGCCCGGTGGCGCCGCGCCGTCCGGGTTCGAGGGCGACAAGGGTGCCGACAGCGTGGGTGCCGCGATCCGCGGCTACGTCGACAAGATCCGCGGCGGCGACCTCGGTGCGCTGCCCGCGGTCCTCGGCATCGTCGTCCTGACGGTGCTGTTCTACGCGCTGCGTCCCGACACGTTCCTGACGCCGCTGAACCTCACCAACCTGCTGGTGCAGTCCGCGCCCATCATCCTGCTGGCGATGGGCCTGGTCTTCGTGCTGCTGCTCGGTGACATCGACCTCTCCGCCGGTGTCGCCAGCGGCGTGTGCGCCGCGGTCAGCGCCCAGTTGCTGGCGGAGGCCGGTGCGTCGTGGTGGGTGGCGATCCTCGGGGCGCTGCTCACCGGTCTGGTGATCGGCCTGGCCACCGGCACCCTCGTGGGCCTGATCGGCATCCCGTCGTTCGTCGTGACCCTGGCGCTGTTCCTCGGCCTCCAGGGCGTGACGCTGCGGATCATCGGGCAGGGCGGCACCGTGCCGATCCGGGAGCCGGTCATCCGCGGGCTCACCAACGAGTACGTGCCGGTCACCGTGGGCTGGATCCTGGCGGCTGCCGTCGTGCTGGTCTACGCGGCCCTGCAGCTCAACCGCTGGCGCGTGCAGCGTGCCCGCGGGCTGGCCAGCCAGCCGCTGGGCATCGTGGCCGCCCGGATCGCGCTCATCGCCGTCGTCACCGTGGTGGTCACCGCGATCCTCAACGCCGACCGCGCGCTGTCGGCGGCGGTGGAGCTCAAGGGCATCCCGTACGCCATCCCGGTGGTGGTCGTGCTGCTCCTGCTGCTCACCTTCCTGGCCGGGCGGACGACGTTCGGCCGGCACGTGTACGCGGTCGGAGGCAACGCCGAGGCGGCCCGCCGGGCGGGCATCAACGTCACCCGGATCCGCATCCTGGTGTTCGGCCTGTCCTCGACCATGGCGGCGGTCAGCGGCCTGGTCGCGGCGGCGCGGCTCAGCTCGGTCACCCCGGGCTCCGGTGGCGGCAACACCCTGCTCTACGCGGTGGGTGCGGCGGTCATCGGCGGCACCAGCCTCTTCGGTGGCCGGGGCCGGGTGCGCGACGCCGTCCTCGGTGGGCTGGTGATCGCGATCATCGCCAACGGCCTGGGCCTCCTGCAGGTGGCGGCCTACCTGAACTTCATCATCACCGGTGGGGTGCTCCTGCTGGCGGCCACGGTGGACGCCCTGGCACGGCGGAGGGCGGCGGCCGCGCCGCGATGACGCCCGCCGCCCGCCGCGTCGACGTCGGCGGGCGGCGTGGACGACGACGGGGCGCCGTCCGCGACCAGCGGGCGGCGCCCCGTCGTCGTGGAACAGCCCGGTGGTCATCCCCGGCTCCGCTGCAGGGGCCCGCCGCGAGCTTGCGAGCGGTGGGGGGCAGCGGGGTCCTTCTGCTAGGCGCGGTTGGCGGCCTCGGTGAGCAGGTCCGCGATCAGCTCGACCTGCCACTGCCGGGCGCCGCCGGCCCGGAGCGCGTCGGCCACGGCGGCTCGCTCCCGAGGCTCCGGCGGGCTCCACATGATCCGCCGCACCAGGTCGGGGGAGACGATGTTCTCCACCGGCACCGAGTGCTTCTCCGAGAGCTCGGCGAGCCCGGCGCGCGCCACCTGCAGGCGGGTGGCTGCGGCGGGGTCGCGGTCGGCCCAGCGGTTGACCGGCGGCGGCCCGTCACCGGTCTTGCTGTGCAGCGGCAGCTCGTCCTCCGCCAGGGCCTTGCCGCGTGCCAGAGCGGTGAACCAGTGGGCCACCAGCCGCCGGTTGGCCCGGCCGCGGAACACCGGCAGCTCGAGGAGTGCACCCTCGTTCCGCGGGTCGGCCTGGACGGCGGCGACCATGGCGGAGTCGGGCAGCACCCGTCCCGGTGCGATGTCGCGGCGGCGGGCCAGGTCGTCCCGGGCCTCCCAGAGGGCGCGGAGCATGCCCAGCTGACGCCGGCTGCGCAGGCCGTGGACGCCGGACGTGCGCCGCCACGGGTCCTGCCGCGGAGCCGGCGGGCCGGCCGTGAGGATCGCCTCGAACTCCTGCCGCGCCCACTCGGTCTTGCCCTGCTCCTCGAGGATCGCGGCCAGCGCGTCGCGCAGGTCCACGAGCACCTCGACGTCGAGCGCGGCGTAGACCAGCCACTCCTCGGGCAGCGGCCGGGTGCTCCAGTCGGCCGCGGAGTGCCCCTTCACCAGCGAGTACCCGAGCAGCGACTCGACGACGGCCCCCAGGCCCACGCGGGGCAGGCCGGCGAGGCGGGCGGCCAGCTCGGTGTCGAAGACGCGGGCGGGCACCAGGCCGATCTCGGCCAGGCAGGGGAGGTCCTGGTTCGCCGCGTGCAGGACCCACTCGGCGTCGGCGATGGCGTCCTGGATGACCGACAGGTCCGGCAGGGGCACCGGATCGACCAGGCCGGTGCCGGACCCGTTGCGGCGCAGCTGGACCAGGTAGGCCTTCTGGCCGTACCGGTACCCCGACGCCCGCTCGGCATCGACGGCGACCGGGCCGGTCCCGGCCCGCAGCGCCTCGGCGTACTCGACGAGCGCGGTGGAGGTCTCGACGACCGGCGGCAGCCCGTCGCGGGGCGCGAGGAGGGGGATCGCGGCCGGAGCCGCCTCCTCGTCCTCCTCCGGTAGGGGAGCGGGGTCGGTG
>DASPIH010000301.1:0-5398 GCA_035629195.1 Blastococcus sp.
CCGCCCACGGCACGGCGGCAGCCGGCACCCCCCGCTCGGCGGCGAGCACCGGGAAGTACTCCTCCATCCCGTCCAGGCCGCCGACCACCGCGACGGCGACGACGGCCGCCAGCAGCGGACGGCGGCGGAGGGCGAGGCGCAGGCCGTCGCGCAGCGAGCCGCCGTCGTCGTCCGCGTCGGTGGCGCGAGCGGGCTCGGGGAACCGCAGCGCGAGGGCGGCGGCTCCCAGGCAGACGGCGACGCTGGCCCAGCCGACGAGGGCATATCCGCCGTACCCGTAGAGGGCGGTCGCGGCCACGGCGGTGGGCACCTGCACCAGCAGCTCGGCCGCCGTCATGCGTCCGTTCACGCGGGCGAAGCAGTCGGCCGCCCCCACCTCGGCGAGGCCGTCGTGCACCAGCGCCTCGGCGGTGCCCGAGGAGCAGGCTCCTCCGATCCCCCACACCACGAACCCCGCGGCGAAGGTCTCCACCGAGGGTGCCGCCGTCCAGAGCAGGAACGCGGCAGCCTGCAGCACGCCCGACAGCGCCAGCACGCCCCGGCGGGACCACCGGTCGGCGAGCAGCCCGGCCGGCACCTCGGCCAGCAGGCCGGTGACCGACCAGATCCCGAACAGCAGGGAGAGCTGGCCGGCCGGGAGCCCGGTGTCGAGGAAGAGCAGTGCGTACAGCGGGTAGAGCGGCACCAGCTCGGAGAGCGCGGCCCAGCGCACGGCCAGGCCGGCGATCGGCCGGGCGGCCGCGGGCAACGGCGGTGCGGATCAATGTCGGCGCATGTGCGGAACGGTAGTCCTGACGGCCACGTTCCGCACCGGATCCGGCGACCCGGACCCCCGCCGCGCGGAAGCCCTAGATCCGGCCCGATATCCTGGCCCCGGAGAAATTGCCTGCCCGCGCCCCGCCCGGCAGTGCCGCGCGGAGGAGAGTTCGTCGTGATCTGGTCGGTCGTGCTGGCCGCGTTCGTCCTGGTGCTCCCGGTCGAGCTGCCCGACAAGACGCTGTTCGCCAGCCTGGTCCTCGCCACCCGGTTCCCACCCCTGCCGGTGTTCGTCGGCGTCGGCACGGCGTTCGGCCTGCAGGTGGCGATCGCCGTCACCGCGGGTTCGCTGCTGTCCCTGCTGCCCGAGGCGCTGGTCACCGGCGTCGTCGCGCTGCTCTTCCTCGTCGGCGCGGTCATCCTCTGGCGCAGCGCCACCAGCGGGGCCGAGGACGGCGGCGAGGCCGCGGACACCCGCGAGCAGACGTCGTTCCTGCGGGCGGCGGCCATCTCGTTCGGCGTGCTGTTCGCCGCCGAGTGGGGCGACCTCTCCCAGCTGGCCACCGCCGGCCTGGCGGCGCGCTACGACGCTCCCCTCTCGGTGTTCGTCGGGTCCTGGGCCGCGCTGCTCGTCGTCTCCGGTCTCGCCGTCTTCCTGGGCAAGAAGCTCGCCGACCGGCTGCCGATCGCGCTCATCCGTCGCGTGGCCGCCGGTCTGTTCCTGGTCTTCGCCGTGATCGCCGCCATCGAGACGGTGCGCGTGCTCACCTGACCGGCGGAAGCGTTTCCTCCGGCGTCAACAGCGCCAGCCGCTCGACCAGCGCGGACAGCTGGTCGTCGAGGTCCGGCCAGGGTACGTGCGGCGCCGCCACGCGGAGCGTCACGAGGCCGTGCAGGGCGGTCCAGATCAGCCCGGCATCGGCGCGCGCATCGACGCTCCGGGAGCGCCCGGCGGACACGCACGCCCGCACCGCGTCGACGAGGACGTCGAACGCCGGGCCGGCATGCGGAAGGCTCCGGCACTGGAACATCTCGCGGTAGCGAGCGGGTGCGGCCATCCCCTGCTCGACGTAGGCCCGGCATCCGGCGACGAGGCGCTCGACGGGGTCCTCGTGCGCGGCGGCGGCGGACCGGGTTCCGGTACGCAGGGCGACGAACCCCTCGTCCAGGACCGCGTCCAGAAGGGCGTCGAGGTCGGCGAAGTGCCCGTAGACGGCCGGTGCGCTCACCCCGGCCTCGCGGGCGACGCCGCGCAGGCTGATCGCGGCGACGGACCCCTCCCGCTCCAGCAGCGCCGTGGCGGCAGCGACCAGATCGGCGCGGAGATCACGGCGAGGCACGAATGTCACTTTACAGCTGTCAAGTGCGGGCGCTACGGTGCTTTACACCTGTAAAGCACCGTACCCGAGGAGGCTCCCGTGGCTCTGATCCCCGACCTGATCTGGATCTCGCCGCACCCCGGCCCCGGCCCGGGCACCGTCGTCGTCACGCACCTGCACCTGCGCCGTCTCCGGGACGTCCCGGCGTTCTTCCGCACGTCCGTCGCCGTCTACCGGCAGGCGGTGGGGAGCCCCGGCGCCCGCTCGGTCCGGATGCGCGCCCAGCCGCTGGCCCGCCGGTTCACCACCGTCTCGTGGTGGGACGACGACGCGGCCGTGCAGGCCTACGCCGTCGCCGAGCCGCACCGCTCCGCCATGCGCTCCTGGCGGGACCGCATGGCCGCCGCCGAGATCGTCCGTCGTCCCGGCGAGGAGGGAACGGTGCCTGCCGTGGAGCTCCTGGCGTCGGCCGCCTCGAGCTAGGCCGGTCGCGCGACGAGCACGCGGACGAGGTTCTGCAGCCGGTAACCCCCGTTGCCCATGCGGTAGGGCTCGAGCCGCTCGAGCACCGCGGCACGCACGGTGCCGGGGGCTGCGCGGCGCGCGACGGTGCGAGCCAGCGGTGAGGCGAGCACCGGCCGCAGGATCTCCTCCTCGCCGGCGTAGTCGAAGGGGACGGCCACCTCCTCGAGGCGCAGGACCACCAGGCCCGCCCGCTCGGCCGTGCGCCGCAGTCGGGGCGGCTCGCTCAGCGGCGAGCCCCGCGAAGGACGGCGCGGCCCCGACCAGGGAGCGAGCGCCTCGTCGAGGACGCGGAGGTCGCACTCCCGCTCGCGGCCCCACACCGTCGCCGCCACCACTGCGCCCACCCGCCCGGCCCGGCGCAGCACCGCGACCGGGTCGGCGACGTGCTCGAGCAGCTGCACCGCGGCAACCACGTCGAACGGGCCGGCCGGAGGGTCCTGCGCGTTCCGGACGACGAAGGTCCCCTCCGGCACCTCCGCGGCGGCCAGCGCCACGGCGTCCCGGTCGGTGTCCACGCCGGTGACGCGGGCACCGCGGTCGGTCGCCATCCGGGCGAACAGGCCGGCACCGCAGCCGAGGTCGAGCACGGTGGTACCGGTTCCGACGCCGGTCGCGTCGAGCACCGCGCCGTGCAGCGGCGCCCCCCAGCCGCGCGGTCCCTCGTCGCTCATCGGGCTCGACCCTAACCGCGGCCGTGCGAAAAGCTGCTTGACCCTGACGTGACGTCAGGCCGCACGCTCGTCCCCGTCACAGGAGGGAGGACCCGATGAACGTGGGAGAGGTCGCCGCGCTGGCCGGCGTCACGGTGCGCACGCTGCACCACTACGACCGGATCGGCCTGCTGTCGCCGTCCGGGCGGACGGCGGCCGGCTACCGGCAGTACTCGCCGGCCGACCTGGACCGGCTGCACCAGGTGCTGCTCTACCGCGAGCTCGGTTTCCCCCTCGAGGAGGTCGCGACCCTGCTGGACGACCCGTCCGCCGATCCCGACGCGCACCTGCGCCGGCAGCACCGGCTGCTGCGGGACCGGATGGAACGCACCCAGGCCATGGTCGCGGCCGTCGAGAAGGAGATGGAGGCACGGCAGATGGGGATCTCACTGAGTTCCGAGGAGAGGTTCGAGGTGTTCGGCGAGAACTACTCGGAGGACTACGAGCGCGAAGCCGAGGAGCGCTGGGGCGACACCGACGCCTGGGCCCAGTCGCAGCGGCGGACGGCGGCCTACACCAAGGAGGACTGGATCCGGATCAAGCAGGAGGTCGAGGACCTCAACGGGCGATTCGCCGAGGCGATGCGGGCCGGCGCTCCCGCGGAGTCGGAGCAGGCGATGGGCCTGGCGGAGGAGCACCGGCAGCACATCGCCCGGTGGTTCTACGACTGCCCGCCGCCGATGCACGCGGGGCTCGGCCGGATGTACGTGGAGGACGAGCGCTTCACCGCGACCTACGAGCGGATCGCGCCCGGCCTGGCGCAGTACGTGAGCACCGCCGTCCAGGCCAACGCCGCCCGCCAGGAACCCTGACCGACGCCACCCTGGGTGCCCGCCGAGTTGGCCCCCTCCAGGGCACCGCCCCGAGCTTGCGAGGGGTGGGGAGGAGGGGGTCCTTCACCACAGGCGGATGAGCAGCTCGCCGTGCATCATGCCGAGCCAGCCGTCGTCCGCCTCGGCCCAGCGCAGCCACGCGGCGGCGATCTCGTCCAGCTCCGCCGTCGTCGCCAGGCCGTAGCCGACCGCCTGCTCGGCGAACGACGACGCCGTCGCCCGGCCGGCCCAGGACCGCCCCCACCACTGCCGCTCCTCCTGCGAGGCGTAGCAGTACGTGCTCGCGGTGGCCACCGTGTCGTGCAGCCCCGCTGCGTGCGCCCAGGCGAGCAACCGGCGGCCGGCGTCGGGCTCGGCGCCGTTGGCCCGGGCGACGCGGTGGTAGAGGTCCAGCCAGCGGTCCAGGCCAGGGTCGGCCGGAAAGGTGAGGAAGGCTCCGTAGTCCACCTCGCGCACGGCGAGGACGCCGCCGGGCCGGCACACCCGCGCCATCTCGCGCAGCGCGGCGACCGGATCCGTCAGGTGCTGCAGCACCTGATGGGCGTGCACGACGTCGAACGAGGCGTCGGGCCAGTCGAGGGCGTACACGTCGCCGACGGCGAAGGCCACGTCCATCCCTGCGCGGGCAGCGGCGGCGCGCGCCTCGTCCAGCGGGTCGGCCGAGACGTCGATCCCTGTCACGCGCCCGGGCGCCACCCGCGCGGCGAGGTCCACCGTGATCGTCCCGGGGCCGCACCCGACGTCGAGCACGTCGAGACCCGGGCGCAGCGCCGGCACCAGGTACGCGGCGGAGTTCTCGACGGTTCGCCAGCGGTGCGACTGGAGGACCGGATCGGCGTGGCCGTGCGTGTAGGTGTCCACGGGGACAGTCCTACTCCGGCGTCTCATCATGCGAAACGGCTTTCCCACAGCATGGGATCAGCGACCCGGCTCGGTCCTCTGCGAAGCACGGATCGGCCACGGCGATCGCCCGCTCGCGGTCGGCGGGCACGAGCCCGACTGCGCTACGCCGTGGTGGCGATGCCGCCGTCGACGGGGATGACCGCACCGGTCACGTACGCGCCGGCCGCGAGGACGGGTAGCTGACGGCGCCGGCCATGTCGTCCGGGCGGCCGATGTGCCCAGCGGCGACTGCGCGGCGATCCCGACGCCGCATGCGTCGAGCGTGTCGGCCGGCCCGCAACGGGCGCCGGGGCGACACGGTGTGCCAGCCTGCGAGCATGATGCCGTCCGCCGCGTCGTCGCTGGGCGCCAC
>DASPIH010000302.1:0-12123 GCA_035629195.1 Blastococcus sp.
GGCCGCCGGGGTCGCGGCGCGGCGGCTGGCCGTGGACGGCGGCCCGGCGACCTGAGACCTGAACCTGGGCGTCCTGACCGCTAGCCCCGCCCGGCGATCCGCGCGACCACCGCGTCGGTGAACTCGCCGGTCGAGGCCGCACCCCCGAGGTCGCGGGTGCTCACCCCGCCGCGCACGGTTGCGCGCACGCCGTCCTCGACCCGCAGGGCTGCGTCGGCCGCTCGGGCGTCGTCGTGGCGGGTGCCCAGCCAGTCCAGCAGCATCCCGGACGACAGCATCATGGCGACGGGGTTGGCCAGTCCCTGTCCGGCGATGTCGGGTGCGGACCCGTGCGCGGCCTGCGCCATGCACCGGTCGTCGGAGGCGTTGATGGACGGCGCGATCCCCAGCGAGCCGGCCAGCTCGCCGGCCATGTCGGACAGGATGTCGCCGAACATGTTCTCGGCCACCAGGACGTCGAAGGCCGCCGCCCGGCGCAGCAGGTGCACCGTCATCGCGTCGATGTGGAAGTCGTCGACCGCCACGTCGGGGTACTGCTCGGCGATCTCGAGGCAGATCCGCTTGAAGAGGCCGGAGCTCAGCTGCAGGACGTTGGCCTTGTGCACGATGGTGACCTTGTTCCGCCGGCGCCGGGCCAGCTCGAACGCGCTCCTGGCGATCCGCTCGATCGCCGGCCGGGTGAACACGCCCATGGTGATCGCGACGTCGGCGGTGGGCATGTACTCCCCCGTGCCGGCGTAGGTGTTGCGATCGGCGTAGAAGCCCTCGGTGTTCTCCCGCACGATGACGAGGTCGGCGTCGGGAGCGATCGCCTTGCCGCTGCCGAACCCGCGGGCGGGACGGATGTTCGCGTACAGGTCGAAGCGCTTCCGGATGGCACCGCTCGGATTCAGCTGCGACCGGTACGGCTCGGGATAGGCCGCGCTGTCGTGCGGCCCGAGCAGCCAGCCGTCGAGCCCGGCCAGCGCCTCCATCGTGGATCCGGGGACGGCGCTGCCGTGCGTGTCGATGGCCGAGGCGCCCAGGGGCAGCTCCTGCCACTCGACCGGCTCGGCGCCGGCGGCGGCGAGTGCGGCGTCGACGACGCGCACCGACGCGGGGACGATCTCGGGTCCGATGCCGTCGCCCGGCATCACACCGAGGCGGTAGCGGCGGGTCGTGGTCATGGATCTCCTACTCGGATGCGGGGGCCGTGGTGGCGGCCTGGTCCATGACCCACCACGTGCGGACGTTGACGAACTCGCGGATCCCGGCGGCGGCGAGCTCACGGCCGTAGCCGCTGGCCCGCGTGCCGCCGAAGGGCATGCGGACGTCGGAGGCGACGATGGCGTTGACGAACACGGCGCCGGAGCGGATCCGGCGGGCGACGGCGAGACCGCGCTCCGGGTCCGCGGTCCACACGCTGGCGCCGAGGCCGAAGCGGGTGTCGTTCGCGATCCGGACGGCGTCGTCCTCGCCCTCGGCCACGACGACGCACGCCACCGGGCCGAAGATCTCCTCGTCGTACGCCGGAGTGCCGGGGCGCACGCCGGCCAGCACGGTCGGCGCGTAGAAGAAGCCTGGGCGCTCGATCCGGTGGCCGCCGGCCAGCAGGCGGGCGCCGGCGGCGACGGAGGCCTCGACCTGGGCGTGGACGCCGTCGAGCAGGTCGGCCCGGGCCATCGGCCCGACATCGGTTCCGGGCGCCTCCGGGTCGCCGACGACGAGCTGCGCCACCTCCGCGACCAGCAGCCGGGTGAACTCGTCGGCCACCGACGCGTCCACGATGAGCCGCTTGGGCGAGATGCAGCTCTGCCCCGCATTGAGGAAGCGGCCGCGGGCTGCCATGGCGGCCACCGCCGGCAGGTCGGCGTCGGCGAGGACGACGAACGGGTCGGAGCCGCCGAGCTCGAGCACCGACTTCTTGACGGCGTCGCCCGCGGCCGCGCCCACGGCCCGGCCGGCCCGCTCGCTGCCGGTGATGGTGACCGCGCCGATGCGCGGATCGGCGATCAGCCGGGTGGTCACCGCCGGGACGTCGGGCTCGGCCACCACGAGGGCGGTGAACAGCCCCTGCGGCGCACCGGAGGCGGCGAGCACGCGCTCCACGGCCAGTGCGCAGCCGGTGGTGTTCGGCGAGTGCTTGAGCAGGGCGGCGTTGCCGGCCATCAGCGCCGGAGCGGCGAACCGGAGCACCTGCCAGAGCGGGAAGTTCCAGGGCATCACGGCGAGCACCACCCCGACCGGCTCGTAGCCGATCCAGCTGCGGTCGGCCGACGTCGTCACCGGCTCGTCGGCCAGGAAGTCCCCGGCGTGCTCGGCGTAGTAGTCGCAGGCCGTGGCGCACTTCTCCACCTCGGCACGGGCCTCCGCCAGGGGCTTGCCCATCTCCTGGGTGACCAGCAGGGCCAGTTCGTCGACCTCGGCGCGCAGCAGCTCGCCGGCCCGTCGGAGGACGGCCGCCCGGTCCCCGAAGGGCAGCGCCGACCAGCCGGCCTGCGCCGCCGCCGCGCGGTCGAGCGCGGCATCGACGTCGGCCTCGGAGAAGGCGGCGTACCCGGTCAGCGGCTCGCCGGTCGCCGGGTTGCAGGTGGTGACGGCACTCATGCCGGAGTCGCGCTGTCACCCGGGCGCGCGGGTCCAGCGCTATCACTCGGGCGCGCGGGTCCAGCGCCACGGTCCCTGTCCGACAGGTGCTCGAACGTCTCGCCCGTGGCGGTGACGGTGCGGGTGACGTCGCGCCCGCCGTAGACCCAGTAGATGGTCATCGAGCCCTCGCCGCGGTTGCGGAAGCAGTGCGGCACCCCGGCGGGCACCCAGGTCGCCTGACCGGCGACGAGGTCGAACTCGTCGTCGCCGATGACGGCGGTGGCCTCGCCTTCGAAGACGAGGACGGTCTCCTCCACGTTGTGCGAGTGCAGCGGGATGCCCGTGCCCGGGGAGAAGACGGTCATCCCCGTGGTCACCCGGTTCTCCGTGCAGTTCCACTTGCCGACGAACGGGATCGTCGCGACGCCGTTGCCGCGGTCGAAGCGCTCGATGTCGTCGGGCCGCAGGACCATCGACGGCGGTACGGGGTGGTGCTCGGTGCTCATGCGGACTCCTCGGAGGTGTGGGTGACGAGCAGCTCGCCGGGGGTGTTGACCTGGCCGGCCAGCACCTGCTCGGCGACCTGGCGCCACTGGGCGAAGTGGGGGGCGGCCTTGTGCGCCGCGAAGGCCGCGGCGTCGGTGTAGAGCTCGTAGAGGAGGAAGCGGTCACCGTCGCCGTCCACGGAGCAGACGTCGAACCGCAGGCATCCGGGTTCGTCCCGCACCGACGCCTCGGCGTTGGCCGTGATGCCGGCGAGGAACTCCTGCCGCTTCCCCGGTCGGACCTGCATCTGCACCATCAGGCTGAACACGTGCGCCTCCATGTCGTGGACTTGTATACATCTTGTATACAGTATTGGCAGGCGAGAGGAAGAGGACGCACGATGACCGACCGGATCGATCCCGAGTACCTGCGCACGTTCGGCACGCGGGTGCTCGCCACCCTGGGCGTGCCCGAGCACGACGGCAGGCTGGTGGCCGACAGCCTGGTGCAGGCCGACCTCTGGGGCCACCAGTCGCACGGCTTCCTGCGGCTTCCCTGGTACGCCGCCCGGCTGCGCTCCGGTGCCATGCACGCGGTCACCGAGCCCGCCGTCCTCTCCGACACCGGTCCCCTGCTGCTCCTCGACGGGCGCGACGGCATCGGCCAGGTGCTCGCCGACCGGGCCCGCGACCTGGCCGGCGAGCGCGCCCGGGCGCACGGCGTCGGCGTCGTCGGGGTGCGGAACTCCAACCACTTCGGCACGGCCATGTACTTCACCCGCCGGGCCGCCCGCGACGGGTTCGTGGCGATCCTGACCACCAACGCCAGCCCGGCGATGGCGCCGTGGGGCGGCCGGGAGAAGGTGCTCGGCACCAACCCGTGGTCGATCGCCGCCCCGGCACCCGACGGGCGCGTCGTCGCCGTGGACATCGCCAACACCGCGGTGGCGCGGGGCAAGATCTACCTGGCGAAGAACCGCGGCGAGGCCATCCCGGGGAACTGGGCGCTCACGGCGGACGGCGCGCCGACGACCGATCCGGCGGAGGGGGTGCTCGGCGTGATCCTGCCGATGGCCGGCCACAAGGGCTACGCGATCACGTTCCTCATGGACGTGCTCTCCGGCGCCCTCACCGGCAGCGCGGTGGGCACGGGCGTGCACGGCCCCTACGAGGCCGAGGCCCGCAGCGGGTGCGGCCACCTCTTCCTCGCCCTGGACCCTGCCGCCTTCGGCGATGCGGCCGGCTACGAGCAACGGGTCCGGCAGCTGGTGGACGAGGTGCGCTCCGTCCCCCTCGCCGAGGGGTTCGACGAGGTCTTCCTCCCGGGTGAGGTCGAGGACCGTGCGGAGGCGGCCGCGCTGGCGGCCGGCGGGATCGAGCTCGCCGAGGGCTCGCTGGCGGAGCTCCGGGCCCTGGCGGGTGCGACCGGCGTCCGCTTCGAGCCGGCCGGATGAGCGGCTCCGTCGCCGGCGACGCCAGCAAGGCCGATCTGGTCCACCGGCAGCTCAAGGAGGAGATCGAGCTCGGTGAGCTCGCTCCTGGCACGCCGCTGTCCGAGCTCTGGCTGGTCGAGCGCACCGGCGCCTCCCGGACACCGGTGCGGGAGGCGCTGCGCCGGCTGGCGGCCGAGGGCCTGGTGGACCTGGTGCCACGGCAGGGCGCGCGGGTGTCCCGGGTGTCCCTGCAGAGCGTCCGGGACCTCTTCGACTTCCGGTCGCTCCTGGAGCCGGAGGCCATGCGCCAGGCGACCGAGGCCGCCGCGGCCGACCCGGAGCTGCGGCGGGTGTTCGCGACGATGCGCAGCGAGTTCGCCCGGACGGTGCGACGGGTGCCCTCCCAGGCGCGGTCCCGCGCGTTCTACGAGCTGGCCGACCGGTTCGACTGGGCGATCATCGGCGCCACCCGCAACGAGCACCTGCGGCGGACCATCGCCGAGCTCCGGCCGCACACCGCACGGCTGCGCAACCTCTCCCACGTCGATCCCCAGCGCGTGGAGGTCTCCGTCGCCGAGCACCTCCGCATGTGCGAGGCACTGCTGGCCGGGGATGCCGACGAGGCGGCGGCGGCGATCGCCGAGCACCTCGCGCTGAGCCTGGAGACGATCTTCCGCAACCTCGCCCGCGGTCCCGCCGAGGGCCTGGACCTGCTCAGCTAAGTTCGGCCCCCTGCAGGGGCCCGCCGCGAGCCTGCGAGTGGCGGGGGGCAGGGGGTCCTTCAGTCGGCCTTGACCGCCAGCACCGGGCAGTTGGCATCGAGGAGGATCCGCTGCGCCTGGCTGCCGGTGATGAGCTTGCCGGTCGGCGAGCGGCGGCGGATCCCGATGACGAGCAGGCTGGCGTGCACCCGGTCGGCAGCCTCGACCACCTCGTCGGCCGCCTCGTGACCGCGCACCCGCTGGTCGATCTCGTAGACGACGCCGGTGCCGTCCAGCCGCTCGCGCAGCGTCGCCAGCCGCTCCTCCGACACGTACCTGGTGTCGACGTACGCATCGCCGCGCGAGGTGTTCACGACGTGCAGCGGCTCGTCCCGCCGGCGCGCCTCGGTGATCGCCGCGTCCAGCGCGGCCTCGCCCTCGGGAGTGGGGACGTAGCCCACGACGATCGTCATGCGGCCAGCCTTCCCGGCCGCGTCGGCGCCGTCACCCTTGCGCGCCTATCGGTTGTTTCGGTCATTGCGGCCACGCCCAGGGACGTGCGGCCACGCCCGGGTGCTCGCGGTCCGGTCAGCGGCCGGCGTGGCGGAGCGTGAAGCGTCGCTCCGGCCGGCCGGCGGTGCCGTACCGCTGCCGGACGTCGGCCTGCTGCTGGGCGACCAGCTGCTCCAGGTACCGCCGGGCGCTGACCCGCGCGAGGCCCGTCCGCTGGCTGCACTCCGTGGCCGACAACCCCTGGTCGGCCGCCGCGGCCAGGGCCTGTCGCACGAGCTCCAGCGTCTCGGGCGCGATGCCCTTGGGCGTCGCCGGCGCCGCCACCGCCCCGCTCCGCGAACCGCCGAACACCCGGTCGACGTCGCTCTGCCCGGCGACGTCGAGCTCGGCCAGCTCGCCGCGCAGGGCCGCGTACTGCCGCAGCCGCTCCTCGAACGTGCGCCGGTCGAACGGCTTCACCAGGTAGTGCAGGACGCCGCCGTGCAGGGCGCTGCGGATGCTGTCCACGTCGCGGGCCGCGCTGATCACCACCACGTCGACGGCGGACCCGTCCGCGCGCAGCCGGCGCAGCACGTCCAGCCCGGTCATGTCCGGCAGGTACACGTCCAGCAGCACGAGGTCCGGCCGGAGTCGCTCGACCTCGGCGAGGGCGGCAGCGCCCGTCGTCGCCGTCCCGACCACCTGGAAACCGTCGAGCGCGGCCACGAAGGCGGCGTGCACCTTGGCGACCATGAAGTCGTCGTCGACGATCAGGACGCCGATCACGAGGGAACCAGCGCGGCGTCGGCCGGGATGCGGGCGGTGAAGGCCGAGCCGCCCTCCGAGGTCGCGGTGACGTCGCCACCGCGCCGGGTGCACAGCAGGTGCACCAGGGACAGCCCGATTCCCCGCTCGCCGGAGGAGTGCACCCCCGGCACGGCGCCCTTGGTGGAGACGCCGCGACGGAACACCTCGCGCTCCATCCCCGCCGGAACACCTGGCCCGGAGTCGCGCACGACGACCTCCACCTCTCCGTCGACCAGGCCGACCGAGACCTCGACCCAGCGCTGGGCGGCTCCGGACGCCGCGTCCAGCGCGTTGTCGACCAGGTTGCCGATCACCGTGGCGACGTCGGTGCTCAGCTCGGCGGGCAGCAGCGGCAGCGCGGAGTCGGGGTCGACGCGCAGGTCGACACCCAGCTCGTCGGCCTGGCTCCCCTTGGCGATGAGCAGGGCGGCGATCGAGGGATCGCGGACCGCCGAGGTCACCTCGTCGGTGAACTCCGACCGGCTGGAGCTGACCCGGTGCACGAAGCGCACCGCTTCCTCGGCCTCGCCGATCTCGATGAGGCCGGCGATGGTGTGCAGCCGGTTGCTGAACTCGTGCGCCTGGGCCCTCAGCGTGTCGGTGACATGCCGGGTCAGGTCCAGCTCGCGGCGCAGCTCCAGCAGCTCGGTGCGGTCCCGCAGCGTCGTCACCGAGCCGATCGGCCGGCCGCGGCTGGCGATCGGCAGCCGGTTCACGACCAGCACCCGCCCGGCGCTGGCGACCGCCCGGTCACGCTCCACGTCACCGGCGAGGAAGGCATCCAGCAGCTCCTCCCCCACGCCCAGGTCGGCGAGGGTCCGGCCGATGGCGTCGCCGGGGATGCGCAGCAGCCGGATCGCCTCCTCGTTGACCAGCGTCACCCGCCCCCGCAGGTCCAGGCCGACGACCCCCTCCCGGATGCCGTGCAGCATCGCGTCCCGGTGCTCCACCAGGCTGGTGATCTCGGCCGGCTCCAGCCCCAGCGTCTGCCGCTTCACCCGCCGGGCCACCAGCAGCGACCCGCCGATGCCGACCGCGCTCGCGAGCCCGAGGTAGGTGAGCAGGGTCGGCGCCTCGTCCGCGAGGGTCCCGAGGATCCCCGGATAGGGCCGCACCACCGCGACGAACCCGAGCACCTCCGACCCCCGCGACGGGAGGATCGGCGCCATGGCCACGGCGGCCCGGCCGCCGTCGAGGTCGGTGTCGCCGGCCCACGACCGCCCCGTCAGGACGTCGCTGCCCGCGAGGTCGTACCGGGTGTCCATCTGCGCGGGATCCGCCGTGGCGATGACCGTGCGGTCGGCCCGCGCCACCACCACGGACTCCGAGTCCGAGGCGCTGCGCAGGTTCTCCGCGGCCACCCGGATGTAGTAGACCGACCCCTCCTCCATCGCCGACCGCGTGCTCCGGGCGTTGGCCAGCGTCTCGGCCACGCCGGCCGCCCGGCGGCCCTCGGACTCCTCGGCGCGCTGGCTCGACTGGGCGACGGTCACCGCGGTGACACCGACCAGGACCACGCAGACGATGACCACCTGCAGCGCCAGCAGCTGGCCGGCCAGCGACAGCCGCCTGCTCATCCGCTCCTCCTGACGCCGGGTGGATGGCCGCCGTCACCCGGCGGCGTAGCCGCCGGGGGACGAGGGTGGACACAACGACCACAAAGCCCATTGCGCACGCAAGCGTGACACGGGCCACGCCGACGGCCATGTTCGGCTCACGCGGTGGTCAGCCACCGGACACACAGGAGGACAAGATGCGCACTGCTTCCGTGCGGAAGCTCACCGTCGGCGCCGTCGCCGCCGGGCTCGTGCTCACCGGCTGCGGCACCACGGCCGAGGGCGGCTCGGCCGAGGGCGGCGGCGACGGCCCCATCACCGGCCTCCGGGTGCTGGTCCCCAACTCCCCCGGCAGCGGGTACGACACCACCGCCCGGGCGGTCGCCCAGGTCATGGAGGACGAGGAGCTGGCGTCGGGCATCGAGGTCTTCAACCTGGAGGGCGCCGGCGGCACCGTCGGGCTCCAGCGCCTGGTGAACGAGGACGGCAACGCCAAGATGCTCATGCAGATGGGCCTCGGCGTCGTCGGTGCGCAGTTCAGCAACCAGTCCGAGGCCACCCTCGACGAGACCACCCCGATCGCCAAGCTGATCGAGGAGGCCGAGGCGATCGTCGTCCCCGGCGACTCCCCGTTCCAGTCGATGGACGACCTCGTGGCCGCGTGGGAGGCCGACCCGGGCAACACCCCGGTCGGTGGCGCGTCCAACCCGGGCGGTCCCGACCACCTGACCCCGATGCTCCTCGCCCAGGAGGTGGGGGTCACGCCGGCCGACGTCAACTACGTGGCCTACGACGGCGGCGGCGAGCTGCTGGCCGGCATCCTCGGCGGCGACGTCGAGTTCGCCGCGACCGGCGTCGGTGAGGTCACCGAGGCGGCCGCGGCCGGCGAGGTGCGCATCCTGGCGGTGACCAGCGAGGAGGCGGTCGAGGGCGTCGACGCCCCGACGCTGACCGAGGAGGGCATCGACCTGGTCTTCGCGAACTGGCGCGGGATCGTGGCGGCGCCCGGCATCTCCGACGACGAGGCGCAGACCTTCGTCGACGCGGTCACCGAGATGCACGGGAGCGAGGCCTGGCAGCAGGTGCTGGAGGACCAGGGCTGGACCGACGCCTTCCAGACCGGCGACGAGTTCAGCTCCTTCCTCGACGAGGAGAGCGCCCGCGTCGAGTCGGTCATGAGCGAGCTGGGGCTGGCGTGAGCTCTGCCGCTCCCGGCGGCACGACGGAACAGGGCCGCTCCGAGTACGGGGTGGCCCTGTTCCTCGCGGCCCTCGGGATCCTCGTCGTCGTCCAGGCGCTGCTCCTGCCGGAGAGCCGGATCGCGCGCGGGCCGGTCGGCCCCGCCACCGTTCCGATCGTCGTCGGCGCGCTGATGGTGATCGTCGCCGGCTTCCTGGCGCTCGACGTCTCCCGCGGTGGCCGCGGTGAGCCGGAGGGCGGCGAGGACGTCGAGCTGAGCGGCAGCAGCGACTGGCGCACGGTCCTGCTGCTGGCGGCGGCGTTCGTCGCCAACGCCCTGCTGATCGAGTCGATGGGCTGGTGGTTCTCGGGCGCCGTCCTCTTCTGGGGATCGGCGTTCGCCCTGGGCAGCCGGCACTACGTGCGCGACGTGCTCCTCGCGTTCGCCCTCTCCTTCGGTTCCTTCTACCTGTTCGCCCTCGGGCTCGACGTCGTGCTGCCCCCCGGCATCCTGGAGGGGATCCTCTGATGGACGCGTTCACCGAGCTGGCCGGCGGCTTCGCCACCGCCCTGACTCCGACGAACCTGCTGTACGCCTTCATCGGCGTCCTGCTGGGCACCGCGATCGGCGTGCTGCCGGGCATCGGCCCGGCCATGACCGTCGCGCTGCTGCTGCCGCTGACCCGCGGCCTGGACGTCACCGGCGCGCTCATCATGTTCGCCGGCATCTACTACGGCGGCATGTACGGCGGGTCGACGACGTCGATCCTGCTCAACACCCCCGGCGAGAGCGCCTCGGTGGTCACCGCCATCGAGGGCAACAAGATGGCGAGATCCGGCCGCGCCGCTCAGGCCCTGGCCACCGCGGCCATCGGCTCGTTCGTCGCGGGCACCATCGCCACCCTGCTGCTCGCCCTCCTGGCGCCCACGGTCGCCGATCTGGCGGTCGAGGTCTCACCGGCCGACACCTTCGCGATCATGGTGCTGGCCTTCATCGCGGTGACCTCGGTGCTGGGCAGTTCCCGCGTCCGCGGGCTGGCCTCGCTCGGGCTCGGCCTGACGATCGGCCTCATCGGCATCGACCCGACCTCGGGCCAGCAGCGGCTCACCTTCGGCATCGCCGAGCTCGCCGACGGCATCGACGTCGTCGTCGTCGCGGTCGGGCTGTTCGCCGTCGGCGAGGCGCTGTGGACCGCCGCTCACCTCCGCCGCAAGCCGATCGACGTGATCCCGGTCGGGAACCCGCGGATGAGCCGCAGCGACTTCCGGCGCTCCTGGAAGCCGTGGCTGCGCGGCACCGCCATCGGCTTTCCGTTCGGCGCCGTGCCGGCCGGTGGCGCGGAGATCCCGACGTTCCTCTCCTACGTGACGGAGAAGCGGCTCTCGAAGCACCCCGAGGAGTTCGGCCACGGTGCGATCGAGGGCGTCGCGGGGCCCGAGGCGACGAACAACGCGTCCGCCGCCGGTGGGCTGGTGCCCATGCTCACCCTCGGCATCCCGACCACCGCCACCGCGGCGGTCCTGCTGGCGGCCATCAGCAGCTACGGCATCGAGCCCGGACCGCAGCTGTTCGACAACGAGCCCGAGCTGGTCTGGGGACTGATCGCCAGCCTCTTCATCGGCAACACCGTGCTGCTGCTGCTCAACCTGCCGCTGGCTCCTCTCTGGGCCAGGCTGCTGCGGATCCCCCGGACGTACCTGTACGCCGGCATCCTCTTCTTCTCCAGCCTCGGCGCGTACGCGGCGAACGCCAACGTCTTCGACCTGTTCCTGCTGCTGGTCATCGGTGCGCTCGGATTCATGATGCGCCGCTACGGCCTGCCGGTCCTGCCGGCGATCATCGGGGTGATCCTCGGCCCGTTCGCCGAGCAGGAGCTGCGTCAGGCGCTGCAGATCAGCAACGGCGACGTGGGCGGCCTGTTCGACCCGCTGTCGGTCGTCGTGTACGTCATCGTCGCGCTGATCCTGCTGTGGCCGCTGGTCCGGCGGTTCCTCCCCCGGAAGGTCGTGCCCAGCGTCCTGGAGGAGGCCACGCACGAGATCGAGGAGGCCCACCACCACCACGGGCTGACCGACTCCGTCTCGGTCCCGGCGGAGCGGCGCGCGCCGGACCGCCGCGACGAGGCCGGCTCGAAGCCCGATGACGGGGGTACGAGGGGCGTCTGACCCCTCGGCCGTCCGACCCGGGCCCCGCGTTCCCGTTCCGCCGCTCAGCCGGCGCCGGACGGGAGCGCGGGGCCCTCGTCCTTGATCGCCACGCCCGAGGCCCCGAGCTCCCGCGCCGCGGCCAGCAACGCGGCAACGGTTCCGGCGGCGTCGGCGTAGGAGAGCCCCGAGGGTGGCCGGACGTTGGAGACGCAGTTGCGCTCGGAGTCGGCCCGGCCCGGGCGGGGATCCCAGGTCAGGTAGATCCCGAGGGAGTCCGCCGAGGAGAGGCCCGGTCGCTCCCCGACGAGCACGACGACGGCCCGCACGCCCAGCGCCGCGCCGATCTCGTCGCCCAGCGCGACCCGCGCCTGGGAGGCGATCACCACCGGGGCCACCGACCACTCCGGCAGCCGGTCCAGCAGCGCCGTCAGCGTGCCCGCCGCGTGCTCGTGCACCGCTCGCGGCGAGAGCCCGTCGGCGATGACGACGCCCAGGTCCGCTCCCGTCCTCGGCAGGTCGGTGCCGGGTGCGAGACGGCGTCCGAGGTCGGGCCGCTGCAGGTACTCGGCCCGGTCGGCGGCGGCCGAGCGCACCTCCACCACGTCCAGGTCCCCCAGCCCGCCCCTGACGACGTCGGGTCGCAGCGGCGTGTGCACGGCGTCGCGCGCCACGGCGTGCGCGAGCCGGAACTCCAGCTCCCGTGCCGTGGGCAGCCCGTCGCCGGCTCGTCCGAGCGCCACCCGGGCACTGGTCG
>DASPIH010000303.1:0-20280 GCA_035629195.1 Blastococcus sp.
GGCCAGCACCCCGGCGGCCGGCAGCCGGCCGGGAGGCCCGGTCGCCGGCCCGGTGCCCGGTGGGCACGGTGCACGGCCGGCAGGTGGTGAACCAGGGGGCGATGGCCGTGCCGCACTCCACGCACTTCCCCGACCGGCCGAGGGAGATCGCGTCCGGCAGCAGCTCGGTGATCGTCTCGGCACACTCCTCCTCCACCCAGGCGGCGTCCTCGCTGCTCAGCCCGGCGACTCCCGGGAACTGGCGGAGCAGCGCCTGAGCGTCGCGGGCGGCCGCGGCGGCCTGCTCGAACTCCTCCACGCCCCCGCCGCGGGGAACGTCGGGGAGCACCGTCTCCGGCGGCACCGGCAGCCCGGCGGCGTGCCGCAGTGCGGCCTTCGACAGCTCCAGCCACCGGGTGCGCCGGGGCGGGTTGTAGTCGATGGGCAGGTTCACCAACCGCCAGACGGTGTGCAGGTCCCCGGCGGCGCCGAGCGGTCCGCGCAGCAGGGGGAGGAGCGCGTGCACGCGAAGGACGAGGCTGGTGACGTCGTCCGCGGTCATCGCCTCGTCACGGGTGGCGGCGCGCGCCCATGCCATCCAGCGGGTCAGGGCCTCGGGGAGGTCCACCGCCTCGAAGGCGCCGAGGTCCTCGAGCTCCGGCCGGAGCCGCGGCGCGCGGCGCGGCAGGTCGCTGACCGCCTCGCCCCGGGCGACCGCCACGCCCTGCTCGAGCAGACGGCGGTCGGGCCGCAGCCCGGTCACCCCGAGGAGCACGCCCACGGTTCCGTGGCCGGTGAGTCCGTACCGGCCGGCCCGGCCGGCGATCTGGGCGGTCTCCCAGCTGCGCAGCGGGCGCATCTCGATACCGTCGTACTTGGTGGTCTCGGCGAAGAGGACCGTGCCGGCCGGCACGTTGATGCCGTGGCCGATGACGTCGGTGGTCACCAGCACCTCGAGCTCGCCGCTCGTGAACCGCTCGATGACCTCGCGGCGGGTCGCGGGGGGCAGGGCTCCGTACAGGACGCCGACCTTGCCCGGCCGGTGCTGGTCGAGCTCGGCGGCGGCGGCGTAGACGGCCTTCCGGGAGAAGGCGACGACGAGGGTCTGCGGCCGCACGCCGGCCGGCCGGACCGGAGCGCGCAGCACGTCCAGCCGGGACAGCCGCTTGTGGTTGACGACCGTGACGTGCTCGGCGTCGGACACGAGCGGCTTGAGCACCAGGTAGGCCTCGGCGGCGGCGATCAGGTGCATGTCGCGGTACTCGCCGGTGAGGAGCAGCCGGGCCCAGTGGTGGCCGCGGTCGGGGTCGGTGACCCAGTGCGCCTCGTCGAGGACCAGCATCTCGCCGCGGTCGGGCGCCTTCTCGACCGTGCAGCAGACGATCGCCGCCGAGGGGTTGATCTCCTCCTCGCCGGTGGACAGCCCCACCGTGCCGGGCGGGAGCTCGGCGGAGAGCTTGGCGTAGGCCTCGTGGGCCAGCTGGCGCAGCGGCGCGGCGTACACGCCGGACCCCCTGGCGGCCAGGGCCTTGAGCGAGTCGTAGGTCTTGCCGGAGTTGGTGGGTCCGAGGTGGAAGACCACCTCGGCGGGGCGGGTCGTCCGGGCCGGCAGCTCCGGAGCCGCGCCTTCGACCCAGCTCTGCTGGGCCAGGCGCTCCTCGCGGGCGGCGGCGCGGTCGCTTCCTCCGGCCGCCGACCGGCGGACGGCGGAGCGTTCGCGGCGGCGCGCGGGAGCGGGATCGGGGTGGGTCACAGGCAGGCGACGTCCTTCGGGATCACGGAAGATGAGTGGTCGACGCGCTCGATGGCGGACCGTTGCAGGGTCCAACAGCGGCCCGGCCCGGATCATGCCCGGCCCGGATCGCCCCCGGACCGCCTCATGGGCGCGAGACCTCGGCGAACCGGGAGGCGAGCCCTCTCGGCACCGGACGGCGCTCGCGGAGGACACCGGGCAGGAGCCCGCAGAACCTGACCAGCTCCCTCCGGGCGGTCGGCTCCCGGGCCGCGTCCCCGAGCAGCCGCGCGGTCTGCCCGAGCGCCTCCCGCAGGGGAAGCCGCAGCCAGGCGGTGAGCGTGTCGTTGCGCCGGTACCGCGCCCATCGAGCCGGCCAGCCCTCCCGGTGCGGGGAGGGTGCGTGGTGGGCGACCAGTGCGTCGACGTACCACTGCTGCCAGCCGGCCGCGGCGAAGTCGAGGGAGAGCAGCTGCTCCTCCCCGCCGAACTCCAGCAGCGGGCTGTAACCGCCGGCCGCGAGGTAGGCCGACCGGCGCACGACCACGCCGCAGGCCAGGTGCCCCAGCACCGCGGGGCCGGGCGCACCGCGATCGCGCGGCCGGGCCGCCATCTTCCGGCACGCGGGGTCGGTGGCCCCTCCGGGTTCCAGGACGATCCGTGCGTGCACGAGTGCCAGATCGGCGTGCTCGGCGAACAGCCGGCCGGCCGCTGCCAGGGCACCGGGTTCCCACCAGGAGTCGTCGTCGGCGAAGGCGACCAGCGGGGACGAGGTGGCGCGGACGCCGATGGTGCGCCCGACGGCCCCCGTGTTGCGAGGGAGCGCGACCAGCCGCACGGCGGGGAAGGACGTGCCCACCGCGGCAGCGGTGCCGTCGTCCGACGCGTTGTCCACGACCACCACCTCCGCGGCGTCGGGAAGGGCGCACAGGCGGGCGAGCGTGCGCAGCAGCTCCTCGCGCCGGTTCCGGGTGATCACCACGACGGCCACGCCCTCGCCCGGCGTCCTGCCGCGGCGCCCCGGCACGACGGGGAGGAGAACGGGCACCCGCGCAACGTAGCCGCCGTCGTCCGGGCTCCGCAGATCCGGGAGTGGACGCTACGGCCGCGGGGGTAGCCAGCGCCGGTGGGGGAGATGAAGGACCGCATGCTGGCCGGCCTGCCGTTCCGGCCCGATGATCCGGACCTGGACGCCGACGGCGCCCGGGCGGCCGGGCTGCTGGCCCGGTACGACGCGGAGCTCGACCGCGTCCGCCGCCGGGACCTGCTGGCCGAGCTGCTGGGCTCGGTCGGTGGGGGAACCACGATCCGGTCGCCCTTCCGGTGCGACTACGGCTACCGGATCTCGGTCGGTCCCTACTGCTTCGTCAACTGGGGAGCGGTCTTCCTGGACACCGGGCCCATCACCCTGGGGGAGGCCGTGCAGCTCGGGCCGAACGTGCAGCTGCTGACGGCCGGCCACCCGCTCGACCCCGCCGAGCGCCGGGCCGGCTGGCAGACCCCCGGGGCGATCACGATCGGCGACAACGCCTGGCTCGGCGGCGGGGTCGTGGTGCTGCCGGGGGTCTCCATCGGCGCGGACGCGGTCGTCGGTGCCGGGTCCGTCGTCACCAGGGACGTTCCGCCGGGAGTGCTCGCCGTCGGCAATCCGGCCCGGGTCGTCCGGCGGCTGGAGGACGCCGACGGACCGCCGGCCGTCTGAGCGCCACCGACTCGCCCCGCCCCGGGCGGAACCCCGAACGGCTCCGCGGCCGGGGCCGCGGAGCCGTTGCCGAGCGGAGGAGCGAGCTCAGGCGACGAGCTTGGCGGTGACCTCGGCGAGCCGCCGGCCCTGGTAGCGGGCCGCAGCCAGCTCCGCCTCGCCGGCCGTGGCCGACTTCCCGCCCGACGCGGTGGAGATGCCGTAGGGGTTGCCGCCCGCCTCGAACAGCAGCGGATCGGTGTAGCCGGGCGGCACGATGACCGCGCCGAAGTGCGAGAAGACGTTGAAGAAGGTCAGGATCGTCGACTCGTTGCCGCCGTGCACGTTCCCCGCGCTGGTGAAGGCGGTCGCGCCCTTGTCGGCGAGCTTGCCGGTGGCCCACAGGCCGCCGAGCTGATCGATGAACTGCTTCATCTGCGCGGCCGGGGTGCCGAAGCGGGTCGGGCTGCCGAGGGCGTAGCCGTCGGCCCACTCAAGATCGGCCGGGGTCGCCTCCTGCACCTCGCCGGCCGTCTCGTCGACGTGCGCCTGCCACAGCGGGTTGGCGGCGATGGCCTCGGCGGGCGCCAGCTCGGGCACCCGGCGCAGGCGCACCTCGGCACCGGTCTCCTCGGCACCCTGGGCGAGGGCGGCGGCGAGCTGGTGCACGTTGCCGGTGGACGAGTAGTAGATGACGGCGATCTTGGGCACGGTTCTCCCTGTGCTGCGGGGGTGCTGCGGGGGTGCTGCGGGGGTGGAGCTCCAGCGGTGGCCGGAGTGGACTCGTTGAGCGCTCAACTAACAGCGTACGCCGTCATCGACCGGTGTGCGGAGCGGCATGGCGCAGGGTCACCCGGCGGTCCCGAGCGAGGCCGCCAGGAACTCGTCGGTCCGCCGGTCCCAGGTGCGAGCGGCGGCCCAGGCGATCCGCTCCCGCGGCCATCCCTCCGGCTCCTCGGCCGCCGCCACCATGGCGGCGGCCATCTCGGCGGGGCCGGCGGTGAGGTAGGTGTGCGGCGGAACGTCGCCGGAGACCTCGAGGTGTCCCGTCGAGGCGATCACGGGCAGACCCCGGGAGCAGTAGTCGAACAGCTTCATCGACGACTGCCCCAGCGCCCGGTCGGCGACGTCGGGCACCAGGGCGACGGTCGCGGCGTCCAGCACCGCGGGCAGGTCGCCGCGCGCCAGCGGTCCGCGGTAGGCGAAGCGGCCCCCCGTCTCCTCCTGCAGGGCGAGGAAGCGGCCGGCCGCCCGCCGGGAGCCGGGCGGGAAGACCATCGAACCGTGCACGGTGAGCGTCCAGTCGGGCAGGGCCCGCAGGACGTCGCGGACGAGGTCCACGTCGAACCGCTCGGCGATGCTGCCGACGTAGACGGCCGACCGCGGCGCCGGGGTGGTGGTACGGGGCGCCCGCAGGAGCGTCTCGTCGGTGCCGTTGGGAACCACCCCGCAACGGCGGCCCGGGAAGAGGGCGGCCAGCGCTGGGTTCACGACGACGATCGCGTCGGCCTCGTCGGCGATCCGCCGGTACTGCTCCGCAAGCCCCCGTGCGTGCGGCAGCAGCCGGGCCCAGTCGTCGGTGCAGTCGAACACCATCCGGCCGCCGGGCCCGCGGGCTCCTCGCCAGTCCCAGGGCAGCATGACGACGGTGAGGTCCTGCTCCCAGCCGGAGCGGTGGAGGAAGGCGCGCAGCAGGGCGGAGTCGAGCCGCTCCGCCGAACGGGAGCGCGATCCGGGCAGCACCGTCGAGCGCTCGGTGACCCGCACCCCCGGTGCCGCGGGCAGGTAGCGTGCCCGGCCGAGGTGGCGCAGCCAGTTGACCGGGTCGGTGCGCAACCGGCCGGCGTCGGCGGGGGCCTGCACGAAGTCGATCAGCGAGCCGCGGCCGACGAGCTGTCCGGCGATGTGGTGCTCGCGCCGGATCGCCGGGTTCCACGGGTCCTTGGCGACGAACCCCACCCGGCCGGGTGCGGGGACCACGGAGCGGCTCAGGGACGGAACTCCTGTTCGACGGGGTGCGGAACGGGCATGAACCGGCCGGTGCGGTGCGACCGTACGGGGCCCCGTGCGGCACCCGTCAGCGAGGAGGTCCCATGCCGGTGGCCGACCGGTCCGCCTGGCGCGCGGTCGTGCGCCGGCTGCCCGACCGGCCGAAACGCGCCCTGCTCTTCCGGCAGGCCCACGGGCGGTGGCCACGCCAGCGGCGTCCGCAGACGTTCACGGAGAAGATCAACTGGCGTGTCGTCCACGACCGCAGACCGGTCATGGGGCTCCTGGGCGACAAGCTCGCCATGAGGGAGTACGCCGCGCGGGTCTGCCCCGACCTGCCGGCTCCGCGGGTCCTGTGGGCGGGGACCGATCCCCGGGAGCTCTCCCACGTCGACCTGCCGGAACGGTGGGTCCTCAAGCCGAACCACGGAACGATGCGCGTCCACGTCGGGTCGGGCCGGCCCGACGTCGAGCACCTGCTCGGCGTCACCACCGACTGGCTGGAGGAACCGCTCTACCCCGACCGCGGCGAGTGGGCCTACAGCCAGGCCCGCCGGCTCCTCCTGGTCGAGGAGTTCCTCGGCGAGGACCTCGCGGACCACAAGTTCCTGGTCTTCGACGGCCGGGTCGGGCTCGTGCAGGTCGACACCGGGCGGTCCGGCCCCCGGCACCGGCGGCGGCTCTACACCCCCGACTGGACGCCGCTGGACGTCGTCGAACCGCATCTGTCCCTGGGACCGGCGACGCCCCCACCGGCCGGCCTGCCCGCCATGACGGCGGCCGCCGAGGCGCTGGGCCGGACGTTCGACTTCATCCGGGTGGACCTCTACGACATCGGCGGCGCCGTCTGGTTCGGCGAGCTCACGCCCTACCCCGGTGGCGGTCTCGACCCGTTCGACCCGGATCTGGATCGGGACCTGGGCGACCGCTGGGTGCTGCCACCCCGGCACGCCGTCCGCCCCGGCCGGTGAGCCGCGGGCCGAGGGCTACGACGCCGGCCGGGTGGCGCTCGCTGCCGTCACACCCTCGACCGCCGCCTGCTCGCCGGCCGGGTCGTCGGCGGTCGTGTTCCCCACGAACGTCGTCGACCGCTCCGATTCGACGGCCACGGCGGTGCGCTGACCATGAGGACGCGCCGGGGCCGGGAGGGCAGCCGGGTCGGCGCGTCCCCACTCCGCCTCGACGTCGTCGATCAGCGCCTCGAGGTAGGACCGCAGCTGGACCCGGACCGCCTGGCCGAAGGCCTTGAGGTAGGCGACCTGCTCCTCCAGCTCGGCGACGCTCCGGCCGCTCCGGTCGGAACCGTCGGGCGCCGAGCCGGTCAGCCGGGCGGCCGCCTCCTGGGCGGCCTGGATGATCGCGCCGGCGTTCTCCCGTGCCAGCCGCACCGCTTCCTCGTACTGGGTGCGGGCCTCGCCCGTGACCTGCCGGCTGAACGCCTCCGCCTCGGCCACGTAGTTGTCGGCCGTCTGCTGCGCGGTTGCCAGGATGCGCACGGCCTGCTCGCTGGGCGGCACGTGCGCCGGTGCGCCGTTGAGCTGGGCCTGCAGGGTGCGCACCTGCTCGCGCAGCTGGGCCTTCTCGGCCATGTGGCGGCCCAGCTCCTCGGCGGCCCGGTGCATCACCCGGTCCACCTCGGTGTCGACGTAACCGGGCCGCAGCATGGAGGCGCGCGTGAACCGCACCTGCTGCAGGTCGGCAGGCGTGAGCCCCCGGTCGGCGTTCCCGGGCCTGCTCGGTGCGCTGGTCATTCGGTCACCTCTCCGTCAACACTGGGCCCCGGTCGGCTGGGGGCGAAGACCTCGCTGGACATGCGCTGGGGCGGGACGCCGTGCTCGCGCAGCCGCGCCACGGTGTGCGAGACCATCTGCTCCGGACCCGCGACGCAGACCTCCCGGCTGGACCAGGGGCCGGCGCGCAGGACGACGTCCCCGATCGCGCCCTGCGCGAGGTCGGACACCGGGTCGTCGGAGACCGCCAGGGTGACGGTCAGCCACGGGTTGTCCTTCGCCAGGCGCTCCAGGTCGGCCCGGTCGTACACCTGGCCCTCGGTGCGGAACCCGGCGAACAGGTCGACGCGTCGCGGCGGTCCATGCCGGGCCACCTGGTCGACCATCGCCTTCATGGGCGCGAGGCCCATTCCCCCCGCGACGAGCAGCAGGTCGCGGTCCGCATCCTCGTTCAGGGTGAGGTGGCCGACCGGCGGGCCCAGCCGCAGGACGTCGCCGACCCCGACGCTGCGCACCAGCGCCGAGCTGACCGGCCCGCCGTCGCGTGCCTTGACGTGCAGCTCGACGAGCCCGTCCGGTCGTGGGGCGTTCGCGGGGGAGTAGTACCGCCACAGCCGCGGCCGCACGTCGGTCTCCAGGGACAACGACTGCCCGGGCAGGTAGTCGTAGGGGACCCGGGGCCGGATGTGCAGCACCGCGATGTCGATGGCGCGCCGCTCGTGCCCGACGACGTCGGCTTCCCACCAGGCAGGCTGCTCCGCCGCCGCCTCGGCCGCCTGGATCATCACGGTCGCGACCACGTCGTAGGCCTCGGCCCAGCTCTTGGCCAGCTCGGGAGTCCACTGGTCGTCGAAGTGCTCGAGCGTCGCCAGCAGGCTCGCCCCGGCCGCCGGGTAGTGCGCCGGCAGCACCGCGAACTTGCGGTGGTCGCGCCCGAGCTGCTGCAGGATCGGCACCAGCGCGTCGAGATCGTCGACCCGGGTCACGACCTCACCCAGAGCGGCGAAGAAGCGGTCGCGCTGGTGCGCCATCGAGACGGGGAACATCTCCCGGGTCTCGGGGTGGCTGAGGAACAGGTGCGAGTAGAAGTACAGCGGTGCCTCGTCGCCTGCGGCGGACGCCTTGGCGAAACTGGCCCGCATCGCCGGGATGTCCATGCGGAGCTCCTCGGGGAATCGGTGGGCCTCAGACGCCGGCGGGGGCGCGCCGCCCGCCGGGCTCCGACGCGCCGGGGGTCTGCTCCGTCGCGAGGTCGGCCTGCCAGAGGTCGGGGCCGAACACCTCGTACTGGATGTCCCGCGCGGGAACACCGCGGTCGATCAGCGCGCTGCGCACGGCCTGCATGAACGGCAGCGGGCCGCAGAGGTAGTACACCGCGTCCTCGGGCAGCTCGACGTCGGCGAGGTCCATCACGCCCTCGTGCACGGTGACCGGCAGGGTGCTGTCCGCGCCCCGCTCGTACCAGACGTGGGCGGTGGCCCCGGACAGCGCGCGCAGGTCGTCGAGCACCTGGGACCGCAGCGCGAAGGAGTCCTCGTCGGCGTCGGCGTGCAGCAGGGTGATCGGCAGGTGCGAACCCGCGCTGGCGAGGTGGGAGAGCATGCCCGCCATGGGGGTGATCCCGATGCCCGCACTGGCGAAGACGACCGGGCGCCCCGAGTCGTCCAGGACGACATCCCCGAACGGCACCGACATGGTGAGCCGGTCACCCACCTGCACCCGGTCGCAGAGGTGGTTGGACACCTCGCCGTCGGGCTTGCCGCCACCGCGTACCCGCTTGACCGAGAACTGGCGGTGCTCGCCGTCGTCGGCCCGGGTCAGGCTGTACTGGCGGGGCTGGCGGACGCCGTCGGGCATCGGCACCTGGACGGTGACGTACTGGCCGGGCAGCGACGTCTTCACCAGGCGGTCGTCGACCTTGCGCATCCGGAAGGTGACCACGTCCGCGGTCTCCGAGATCTTGTCGGCCACCTCCCACTCGCGCCACACCGTCTCCGGCCGGACCCCCCGAGCGCTGTAGAGGCCACGCTCCTGGTTGATGAGCGCGTAGGCCATCAGCCAGTAGACCTCGTCCCAGGCGGCGGCCACGTCGGCCGTCACGGCGTCTCCGAGCACGTCGACGATGGCCCAGAACAGGTGCTCGTGGACGACGTCGTACTGGGCCGGGGTGATGCCCAGCGACGCGTGCTTGTGCGCGATCCGGTTGAGCAGGTGCTCGGGCAGCTGCTCGGGCACCTGCAGCAGGGAGGACGCGAACACGGCGACGGACCCGGCGAGCGCGAGCTGCTGGGACCTCTCCGCCTGGTTGCCGCGGTTGAAGACGCCGTCGAAGAGCTCGGGATGCTCGCCGAACAGGTGGGCGTAGAACCGGGTGGCGATCTCGTCGATGTTCTCCGCCACCACGGGCAGGGTCGCCTCGATCACCGGACGCGATCGGTCAGAGAGCACGTGTCCCCCTTCCAGTCGACGGGCATCCCGCTGGTGCGGTCGGCTTCCGCTCGGCGACCGCTACCCATTCCACGAAGATCGACTCGCGTTCGTGCTGCTCAGGCGTGTCGGCGACCGGACGTGCTCACGGCTTGACGGCGAGCACCGGGCGGTCGGCGTCGAGCAGGATGCGCTGGGCGCTGCTGCCCATGAGGAGCTTGCCCACGGGAGACCGCTTGCGCATGCCGATGACGATCACCGAGGCGTCGGTCTCCTGCGCCACCCGGAGCACCTCGTCGGCGATCTCCCCGGAGTGCGGCGACTGGCGCACCTCCAGCGCGACCCCGCCCTCCCGGGCGCGATCGGCCATGAGCGCGACGGCCGCGTCGTCGGCGACGTCGCTGCTCACCGCTGCTCCGCCGCGGGGGGAGTTGAGCAGCAGCAGCGGCTCGCTCCGCCGGGAGGCCTCCTCGAGTGCCGCGGCGAACGCGGCCTCCCCCTCGGCGGTGGGCACGTATCCGACGAGGACGGTCATACCAGCTCCTTGGTGCGGTTGTCGGCGGACGCGGTGCGGCGCCGGGTGACGGCGGTGCGGATCGGCGGCACCAGGGCCACCAGCAGGAAGATCACCAGCAGCGTGCCCGAGATCGGACGGAGGAAGAACTGGCTCGCGTCGCCGTCGAAGATGATCAGGGAGCGGCGCAGGGAGTCCTCGAGCAGGCTGCCCAGGACGAAGGCGAGGACCAGCGGGCCCGGGTCGAAGCCGAGCTTCTTCATCAGGTAGCCGAGCACGCCGAAGACGATCACCAGGACGATGTCGAAGACGCTGTTGTTGACCGTGTAGACGCCGATCAGGGTGATCAGCACCGTGATCGGGGCCAGGATGGCCGGCCGCACGCGGAGGATGCGCACGAAGAGGCCGACCAGCGGGATGCTCATGATCAGCAGCAGGATGTTGCCGATGTACATGGAGTTGACGACGCCCCAGAACAGCTCGGGCTCCTGGTTGACCAGACCGGGGCCGACCGGGACCCCCTGCAGGAGCAGTGCTCCCAGGATCACGGCCATGGTGCCGTTGGCCGGGATGCCGAGCGTGAGCAGGGGGATGAAGGACGACGTCGCGGCCGCGTTGTTCGCGGACTCGGGGGCGGCCACGCCCTCGACGGCGCCCCGCCCGAACCGCTCCGGGGTCTTCGACCGCTTCTTCTCGAACGCGTAGGCCGCCAGCGAGGAGAGGGTCGCCCCTCCGCCGGGGAGGATGCCCAGGAAGAACCCGAGGACCGAGCCGCGGCCGATCGCGCCGGAGGACTGCTTGAGGTCCGCGCGGGAGGGCCACACGTTGCCCACCTTCGCGGGGGCGTGGACCCGGGTGTGCCGCTCCTCGAGGTTGTAGAGGATCTCCCCGAGCCCGAAGAGGCCCATGGCGATCGGCACGAAGTCCAGCCCGTCGGCCAGGTTCAGGTTGCCGAAGGTGAAGCGCTCGCCCCCGGTGAACATGTCGCGGCCGACGGTGGCCAGCAGCAGGCCCACCCCGGCGGCGACGAGGGCCTTGAGGCGGCTGCCGCTGCTCACCGTGCTCACCAGCAGGATGCCCACCAGCGCCAGGGCGGTGTACTCCGGCGGGCCGAAGTCGATCGCGAAGCTGGCCACGAGGGGTGCGAGGAAGGTCAGGGCGATGATCGAGATGGTGCCGCCGATGAAGGAGCCGATGGCCGCGATCCCCAACGCCGTGCCGGCCTTGCCCTGACGGGCGAGGGCATGGCCGTCGAACACGGTGACCACCGACGACGCCTCACCCGGCAGCCGCAGCAGGACCGAGGTGATGGTGCCGCCGTACTGGGCGCCGTAGAAGATGCCGGCCAGCATGATGACCGCGGTCACGGCATCGAGGCCGAGGGTGATCGGCAGCAGGATGGCGATCGTGGCGGCCGGGCCGAGGCCCGGCAGGACACCGACCAGCATGCCGACGACGACACCGATCAGGCAGTACAGCAGGTTGGTCGGTTCGAGGACGACGGAGAAGCCGTCGAGCACCGGGGCTAGGTCCATGACGCTGTCCAGCGGCCCTTTCTCAGAAGAGGTGCGGGATGGGGACCGCGAGGGCCGCCACGAAGACGAGGTAGAACGCGACCACCACGGCCAGGCTGGTGATGATCGAGGAGCGCCAGCTCTCCTGGCCCAGGAACCGCAGCCAGACGAAGGCCAGCAGGGCCGCCGGGATCTCGAAACCGATGACGCCGATCAGGGCGACGAAGGCGATCATGGTCGCGATGCCCACGAGGACCATCAGGCTCGGCCGGGTGAAGCGTTCGGCGTCGACGGTCCCGCGGACGGTGGCCACCAGCCCCAGCCCGAGCAGGACGAGCACGACGCTGATCAGCAGCGGCCAGGTCCCGGACCCGGGGCTGCTCGCGCTGCCGGCACCGAGCGACATGGCGCCCACGAGGGCGGCGGCGCCGAGCGCGACCACGACGAGGGCGACGACCAGGTTGGTCGTCCGGCCCGCGGCGGGCGGGCGGTGCTCCGCCTCGGCCTCGAGCTGGTGGACGGCTTCCTCGAGGTCGTGCAGCGACGAGGGAACCGGCTCCACGGGCCCGGTCGGGGAAGCGGGCCCGACGTCCCCCCGGGGGGTGGCCCCGGCGGCAGTGCTGCCGCCGGGGCTCCCCGGGCTGTTCGCCCCGCCGTGCCCAGAGGTCATGCGTCCTCGCCGAGCTCGATGCCGTACTCCTCGATGACGGCGCGGTACTCCTCCAGCTTGCCGGTGTAGGTCGAGGTGACCTCGTCGCCGTCGACCTCCCACGGGGTCAGCTGGTTGTCCTCGTTGAACTGCTGGTACGCCTCGGTCTCGAAGGCGGCGCCGAAGGCGTCGGCGAGCGTCTGGACGACCTCGTCGGGAGTGCCCTCGGGGGCCACGATGGCGCGGGCCTGCTGGACCGGCACGTCGTAGCCGGCCTCGACGGCGGTCGGGGTGTCGGCCAGGTAGGACGGCCGCTCCTCGGCGAAGGTCACGATCGGGGTGAGCTCGCCGGCCTCGATCTGCTCGATGGCCTCACCGAGCTGGATGGAGCCGACGTCGACCTGGCCACCGAGCACGGCGGTCAGCGTCGGGGCACCGCCGTCGAAGGGGACCGAGGTCGCGTCGATCTCCGCCTGGGCGAAGAGCAGCTCCTGGGAGAGCTGGCTGCCCGTACCGACGCCCGTGGTGCCGAAGGTGATCGGGCGGCCCGCGGCGGCCAGGTCCTCGACCGTGCTGAAGCCCGAGTCGGGGGCGGTCACGAGGACGTAGTCGTCGAGGGAGAGGCCGGTGACGACCTCGTAGTCCTCGATGCTGACGGCCTCGTCCTCGGCGACGGCGAAGGGGGTGATGTAGTTCAGGCTGCCGTTGAAGATGGCCAGCGTCTGCCCGTCCGGGTCCTCGCCGGCCAGCTCCTGGAGCGACAGCGCACCGTTGGCGCCCGGCGCGTTCTCCACGGTCACGGCGACGCCGAGCTCCTCGGCAGCACCCTCCGCCGCGGCCCGCGCGATGAGGTCGGTGCTGCCACCCGGGTCCGCACCCACGAGGATCGTGACGGGGCCGTCGGGGAACTCCGAGGTGTCGGAGCTGCCGCCGCCCACGTTGCCGCCGCACGCGGCGAGCGAGAGGGCCAGAGTCAGTCCGGCACCGGTCGTCGCCCAGCGGCGCACACGGTGGTTGGTGGTCATGTCGATCTCCTCTTCGAGCAGCTCTTCAGCTGTGGGTCCGCCAGGAACGGCTGTGAGTGGCATCACTCACCCCGACGTTGCGGAGCGTATGGAGGTCAACCCATGCCTGTCCAAGACCGGTGCGGCATTGATTGATACCTTGCTTGCATGGCGTTCACCTTGGAGCAACTGCGCGGTTTCGTGGCCGTCGCCGAGGAGCTGCACTTCGGCCGAGCGGCCGACCGCCTGAGGATGACCCAGCCGCCGCTCAGCCGCCAGATCCAGAAGCTGGAGCGGGCCGTGGGCGCCCAGCTCCTGGAGCGGGACAACCGCCGGGTGGCGCTCACCGCGGCGGGTGAGGTCTTCCTCGCGGAGGCGCGGCGGCTGCTCGCGCTCGCCGACAGCGCCCCCGCGCTGGCCCGGCGCGTGTCCTCCGGGTCGCGCGGGGTCCTCCGCATCGGCTTCACGGCGGCCTCCACCTACGGCACGCTCGGCCGGCTCATCGACCAGGTCGCCAGGGGGCTGCCCGACATCGACCTGGACCTGCACGAGATGGTCACCCGCGAGCAGGTCGCCGCCCTGCTCAACGAGGAGGTCGACCTCGGGCTCGCCCGGCCGCCCTTCGACGGGGAGAGCTTCGGTTCCCGGCTGCTGCACCGCGAGGCGCTGCTGGTCGCCGCACCGACGGGGCACCGGCTGCTGGACCTCGGGCGCGACGCGGTCGCGGCCGACCTCGCGGTGGAACCCGTCGTCATGCACTCGCCGACGCAGGCCCGGTACTTCTACGACCTGGTGGTGAGCATGGTGCCCGCCGCGTCGCAGAACGCCGTCCACACCGTGAGCCAGGTGCTCACCATGCTGTGGCTGGTGGCTGCCGGCCGGGGCATCGCCTTCGTCCCCGCGTCGGCGGCGCGGCTGCCGATCGAGGGCGTGGGCTTCGTCCGGTTGGAGACGGCGGTCCCGGAACCGGTCGAGCTGCACCTGCTCTGGGCGCGCCAGTCGCGCAATCCGGCACTGCGGCGGGCGCTGGACCTGCTGGAGGAGGAGGCGGAGGGTTTCTGAGGCGCGTGATGCTCTGCCGGCATGACGCGATGCGCAACAACTCTTGGACACGCATCGTCTGTGCTTCCTACGGTGACGTCGACCACCGCACCTGCCGCCCGCCGCACGTTCCTGCCGGGCGGGGCGCGGACCCGTCGACCCGAGGACCTGATCCCGTGACGCTGCTGCCCCCCGACGCCCTCGCCGACCGTCTCCAGTCGGGCCTGCTCTCCTTCCCGGTGACCCACTTCGACGCCGACCTGCAGGTCGACGAGGCCCGTTACCGCGAGCACCTGGCCTGGCAGGCGAGCTTCGATGTCGCGGGGCTGTTCGCCGCCGGCGGCACCGGCGAGGGTTTCTCCCTCACGTCGGAGGAGATCGACCGCGTGGTGCGCATGGCCGTCGAGGAGGCCGGTGACCGGGTGCCGGTCCTGGCGCCCGCCACCGGCAGCACCGTGCAGGCCGTCGCGCAGGCGAAGGCCGCGAAGGAGGCCGGCGCCTCCGGCCTCCTGCTCTTCCCCCCCTACCTCACCGAGGCCAGCCAGGCGGGGCTCGTCGAGCACATCAGCGCCGTCTGCCGGGCGACCGACTTGGGGGTCATCGTCTACAGCCGGGCCAACGCGGTGCTCGCGGACGTCACCGTGGCCGAGGCGGCCGACCGGAACCCCACCCTGATCGGGCTCAAGGACGGCATCGGCGACATCGAGCAGATGACGCGCACCTACGCCAAGGTCGGCGACCGGTTGATCTACGTGGGTGGGCTCCCCACCGCCGAGACCTTCGCGCTGCCGTTGCTCCAGCTGGGCGTCAGCACCTACTCGTCGGCGCTCTACAACTTCCTGCCCGAGTTCGCGCTGCGCTTCTACGCCGCCGTCCGGGCCCAGGACCGCACCGCGGTCTACACGATGCTCAACGACTTCGTGCTGCCCTACATCGACATCCGGGACCGGACCCGGGGCTACGCCGTCTCCATCGTGAAGGCCGGCCTCACCGCCGTCGGACGCGACGGCGGCCGGGTCCGCCCGCCGCTGACCGATCTGACCGAGGCCGAGCTCGCCGAGCTCACCGCGCTGATCAGCAAGGTCGCCTGACCCCGTGACGACGGCGCGGCTGGACCTCGCCCGGGCCGGGGCCGGCCCGGGGCCGGCGACGCGTGACCGCATCGAGCGGGTCACGCTGTCGTCGGTGGTCGTGCCGCTGCGCACGGCGGTCACGGACGCGAAGGTGCTCACCGGCCGGCAGCGGGCGCTGACCGAGGTGACCCTGCTCGTCGCGGAGATCCGCACGGAGGCCGGCCTCGAGGGGATGGGCTTCGGCTACTGCCTCCGCGCCGGGGCCGCGGCACAGTTCGCGCACGCCCGCGAGGTCGCCCCCGATCTCGTCGGGGAGGACCCGAGCGACATCGGCCGGCTCTGGACGAAGCTGGTGTGGGCCGGTGCCTCGGTCGGGCGGAGCGGCGTCGCGACGCAGGCGATCGCGGCGATGGACACCGCGCTGTGGGACCTCAAGGCCAAGCGGGCGGGTCTGCCGCTGGCCAAGCTGCTGGGTGCGCACCGCGACTCCGTGCGCTGCTACAACACCGGCGGCGGCTACCTGCACGCGCCGATCGGGGAGGTGCTCGACAGCGCCTCGGCCTCGCTGGCCTCCGGCATCGGCGGCGTCAAGATCAAGGTCGGGCAGCCGGACCTCGCCGAGGACCTCCGCCGGCTGCGCGCGGTGCGCGAGCACGTCGGCGACGACGTCCCGATCATGGTGGACGCCAACCAGCAGTGGGACCGGCCGACCGCCATGCGGGCCGGGCGCGCCCTGGACGAGTTCGGCCTGGTGTGGATCGAGGAGCCCCTCGACGCCTACGACGCCGAGGGTCACGCCCAGCTCGCCCGTGCGCTGGACACCGCCGTCGCGACGGGGGAGATGCTCACCGGCCTCGCGGAGTTCGACGAGCTCGTCCGGCTCGGTGCCGCGGACGTCCTCCAGCCGGATGCGCCCCGCATCGGGGGCATCACCCCCTACCTGAAGCTCGCCGGCCTCGCCGAGCACCGCAACCTCGCGGTGGCACCGCACTTCGTGATGGAGATCCACGTGCACCTGGCTGCCGCCTATCCGCAGGACGGCTGGGTGGAGCACTTCGACTGGCTGCACCCGGTCTTCGAGGAGCGCCTCGAGATCAGCGGTGGCCGCATGCACCTGTCCGACCGTCCGGGCCTCGGCCTCACGCTGAGCGAGCAGGCGCGCGCCTGGACCGTGGCACGCGCCGTCGCCGACGCGCCCCGCTGACCCCGCCGAGCCCGAGCCAAGGAGAGCCATGACCAACACCGCAGAAGCCCCGGTCCGCGCCGGCGGCGCCCGCGTCGTCCGCGTCCAGATCACCCCCGTCGCCTTCCACGACCCGCCGCTGCTCAACGCCGTGGGCGTGCACGAGCCCTTCGCCCTGCGCTCGGTCGTGGAGCTGGTCACCGACGCCGGCGTGTACGGGCTGGGGGAGTCCTACGGCGACCTCCCGCACCTGGAGCGGCTGCAGCGCGCCGCGGCGGAGCTGACCGGCGTCGACGTCTTCGACCTGCCGGGGCTGCGGCGCCGCGTGGTCACCTCCCTGTCCGCCGACGACGGCCTCGGCGGCCACGGGATGAGCGGCATGGTCACCGGTTCGGCCACGGTCGACCGCGTCCTGTCCCCGTTCGAGGTCGCCGCCCTCGACGTGCAGGGCAAGCTCCTGGGCCGCCCGGTGAGCGACCTGCTCGGAGGCGCCGTCCGGTCGGCCGTGCCGTTCAGCGCCTACCTGTTCTACAAGTGGGCCGGGCACCCGGGGCACGCCGACGACTCGTGGGGAGCGGCGCTCGATCCCGACGCCCTGGTCGCCCAGGCCCGCCGGATGGTCGACGAGTTCGGCTTCACCGCGATCAAGCTCAAGGGTGGGGTCTTCCCGCCCGAGGAGGAGGTCGCGGCCATCAAGGCCCTGCGTGCGGCCTTCCCCGACCATCCGCTGCGGTTGGACCCGAACGCCGCCTGGACGGTCGAGACCTCGATCGGGGTGGGGCGCGCGCTGGACGGCGTGCTCGAGTACCTCGAGGACCCGACGCCCACGATCGAGGGCATGGCCGCCGTCGCCCGGGAGGTGCCGATGCCGCTGGCCACGAACATGTGCGTCGTGGCTTTCGAGCACCTGCCGCCGGCGGTCCGGCAGGAGGCCGTCCAGGTCGTCCTGTCCGACCACCACTTCTGGGGCGGCCTGCGGCGGACGCAGGGCCTCGCCGCCGTGTGCGAGACCTTCGGGATGGGCCTGTCGATGCACTCGAACTCCCACCTGGGCATCAGCCTCGCCGCCATGACGCACCTGGCCGCGGCCACCCCCAACCTCGACTACGCCTGTGACACCCACTGGCCGTGGAAGGACCCCGAGGAGGACGTCGTCGTCCCCGGGACCCTCCGCTTCACCGACGGCGCCGTCGCGGTCCCGACCACGCCGGGCCTCGGTGTGGAGCTGGACCGGGACGGCCTCGCCCGGCTGCACGAGCAGTACCTCGCCTGCGGGCTGCGGCAGCGGGACGACACCGGCTACATGCAGCGCTTCGAACCCTCCTACGTCGCACGGAGCCCCCGATGGTGAACCGAACCCCCACCGTGACCGCCGTCGAGGTCGTCCCCGTCGCCGGGCACGACAGCATGCTGCTGAACCTCAGCGGCGCGCACGGCCCCTTCTTCACCCGCAACATCGCGATCGTCACCGACTCCGAGGGCCGCACCGGGCTGGGCGAGGTGCCCGGCGGGGAGGCGATCCGCCGCACCATCGCCGACGCCGGCGAGCTGCTCGTCGGGCAGTCGGTCGCGGCCTACGGGCGCCTGCTCCGGGAGGTGGCGGCCACCTTCGCCGACCGGGACTCCGGTGGCCGTGGGCTGCAGACGTTCGACCTGCGGACGACGATCCACGCGGTGACGGCGCTGGAGTCGGCGCTGCTGGACCTGCTCGGCCAGCACCTGGGCGTGCCGGTCGCGGAGCTGCTGGGCGACGGCCAGCAGCGCGACCGCGTGCCGATGCTGGGCTACCTCTTCTACATCGGGGACCGGACGGCGACCGACCTGCCGTACCTGGTGGAGGCCGACCCCGCCGACGACTGGGAGCGGCTGCGCCGCGAGCCCGCCATGACGCCCGACGCCGTCGTCGCCCTGGCCGAGGCCGCGCAGGCCCGGTACGGGTTCTCCGACTTCAAGCTCAAGGGCGGCGTGCTGCCCGGCGAGCAGGAGGTCGCGGCGGTGCGCGCGCTCGCCGAGCGGTTCCCGGATGCCCGGATCACCCTCGACCCCAACGGCGGGTGGCTGCTGGCCGACGCCGTCGAGCTGTGCCGCGACCTCGGGGACGTGCTCGCCTACGCCGAGGACCCGGTGGGTGCCGAGGGCGGCTTCTCCGGCCGCGAGGTCATGGCGGAGTTCCGCCGGGCCACCGGGCTGCAGACCGCGACCAACATGATCGCCACCGACTGGCGGCAGATGGCGCACGCCGTCCGGTCCAACGCCGTCGACATCCCGCTGGCCGATCCGCACTTTTGGACGATGCGCGGCTCGGTCCGCGTCGCCCAGCTGTGCTCGGACTTCGGCCTGACCTGGGGCTCGCACTCCAACAACCACTTCGACATCTCGCTGGCGATGTTCACCCAGGTCGGCGCGGCCGCACCGGGGGACATCACGGCGCTGGACACGCACTGGATCTGGCAGGACGGGCAGCCGCTCACCACCTCGCCGCTGCAGATCGTCGACGGCGCCATCGCGGTGCCGACCGCGCCGGGCCTGGGCGTCGAGCTCGACCGCGACGCCGTCGACGCCGCGCACCAGGTCTACCTCGAGCACGGCCTCGGTGCCCGCGACGACGCGGTCGCCATGCAGTACCTGGTGCCCGGGTGGGAGTTCGACCCCAAGCGCCCCTGCCTCGTCCGCTGAGCCCGCCGACCCCCGACCCTGGAGCACCTCGTGACCGCCCTCCGGACCGCCCCCGCCAGCAGCCCCGCCGTCCTCGACCGGATCGCGTCGGTGACGCTCTCGTCGGTGGTGCTGCCCCTGGCCAACCCGATCAGCGACGCGAAGGTGTTCACCGGCCGGCAGCGGCCGATGACCGAGGTCGTCTTCCTCTTCGCCGAGATCCGCACCGAGGGCGGGCACGAGGGGGTCGGCTTCGGCTACTCCAAGCGGGCCGGTGGGCCGGCGCAGTTCGCGCACGCCAAGGAGATCGCGGGTGACCTCATCGGCGAGGACCCCAGCGACATCGCCCGGCTGTGGACGAAGCTGGTCTGGGCGGGGGCCTCGGTGGGCCGCAGCGGCGCCTCGACGCAGGCCATCGCGGCGATGGACATCGCCCTGTGGGACCTCAAGGCCAAGCGGGCCGGGCTGCCGCTGGCGAAGCTGCTCGGTGCCCACCGGGACTCGGTGCCCTGCTACAACACCTCCGGCGGCTTCCTGCACGAGACGATCGAGCAGGTCAAGGACAACGCCACGCGCACCCTCGCCGAGGGCATCGGCGGAATCAAGATCAAGGTCGGCCTGCCCGACTCCGCCGAGGACATCCGCCGGGTGGGTGCGGTGCGCGAGCACATCGGGGACGGCGTGCCGCTGATGGTCGACGCCAACCAGCAGTGGGACCGGCCGAGGGCCATGCGGGTCAGCCGTGCGCTGGAGGAGTTCGACCTCACCTGGATCGAGGAGCCGCTGGACGCCTACGACGCCGAGGGGCACGCTCAGCTCGCACGCTCGCTGGACACCGCGATCGCGACGGGTGAGATGCTCACCAGCGTCCCGGAGCACTACGAGCTCATCCGGTCGGGCTCGGTGGACATCATCCAGCCCGACGCCCCGCACATCGGCGGCATCACCCAGTTCCTCAAGCTGGCCGCCCTGGCCGAGCACGCTCATCTCCAGCTGGCGCCGCACTTCGCGATGGAGATCCACCTGCACCTGGCCGCGGCCTATCCGCACGGGGCATGGGTGGAGCACTTCGACTGGTTGTACCCGCTGTTCAACGAGCGGCTGGAGAT
>DASPIH010000304.1:0-14378 GCA_035629195.1 Blastococcus sp.
CTCGCGCTGGTGGGCGTGGGGCGGGACGACGACAGCGCCGCTGCCAGGAAGATGGCCGGCAAGATCTACGAGCTGCGGATCTTCCCCGGCCCCGACGGCGCCGTCTCCGCCGCCGACCTGACGCTCCCGGTGCTGGTGGTCAGCCAGTTCACGCTCTACGCCGACACGCGCAAGGGGCGGCGCCCCTCGTGGCAGGACGCAGCCCCCGGCGAGACGGCTCAGCCGCTGGTGGAGGAGGTCGTGGCCGACCTCCGCCGGCGCGGGGCGACCGTCGCCACCGGTCGGTTCGGCGCGCGCATGCAGGTGTCCTCGGTCAACGAGGGACCGATGACCCTTCTCCTGGAGGTGTGAGCCCAGGGGTCGCCCGGAGCAGGTCAGCTCGTAGGCGATGTCTGGACTCGTCACGGTCGGGTATCTCCCCGTGATCGAAGACACTCCCTGTCGGTTTTCTGTGAACCCCGCGTTCGTGGAACACAGAGCCCCCCGGTAACCGTTGTGCACGACGTACCACACCGGACAGACAGGGTGGGGCCGACCGGTGATCCCGGAGCGGAAGCCCCATCCCACGCCTGGATCCATCCGCCGCCCATCGACGCCCGGCGGGTGCATCCGAAACGAAGGCAAGGACGAAGACTCATCGTGACGCTGCTGCAGTCCTCCCCCACCGACACTCTGAACGTGCGTTCGCCCCGGCGCGAACCCGACGCCAGCGGCCTGGTCTCGACCGACCTCGTCCGGGTGTACCTCAACACCATCGGCAAGACGGCTCTGCTGACGGCGGAGCAGGAGGTGGAACTGGCCAAGCGGATCGAGGCCGGTCTCTACGCCGAGCGCCTGCTCGTCGAGCAGGAGGGGCTGACCCCCGCCCGCAAGCGCGACTACAAGATCCTGGCGACGGACGGCAAGGCCGCCAAGGCGCACCTGCTGGAGGCCAACCTCCGGCTGGTCGTGTCCGTGGCCAAGCGCTACACCGGTCACGGCATGACGTTCCTGGACCTCATCCAGGAGGGGAACGTCGGTCTGATCCGCGCCGTCGAGAAGTTCGACTACACCAAGGGCTTCAAGTTCTCGACCTACGCGACGTGGTGGATCCGCCAGGCGATCACCCGCGCGATGGCCGACTCCGGACGCACCATCCGGCTGCCCGTCCACCTGGCCGAGCAGGTCAACAAGGTGGTGCGGACCCGCCGGCGGATGCACCAGGAGCTGGAGCGCGAGCCCACCGCCGAGGAGCTGGGCCTCGAGCTGGACATGACCGAGGAGCGCATCACCGAGCTCCTCGAGTACAGCCGTGACCTGGTCAGCCTCGACCAGACGGTCGGCACCGACGAGGAGTCCCGCCTCGGGGACTTCATCGAGGACGCCGATGCCGCCGTGGCCGAGGACGCCGTCGCCTTCCAGATGATGAAGGGCGACGTCCGCAACGTGCTGGAGACGCTGGAGGACCGGGAGCGCGACGTCGTCGTCCTCCGCTTCGGTCTCGACGGCGGACAGCCGCGGACGCTGGAGCAGATCGGCAAGCAGTTCGGCCTGTCCCGCGAGCGGGTCCGCCAGATCGAGCGCGAGACGATGGCCAAGCTGCGCGACCCGCAGCGCGCCGACGCCCTGCGCGACTACCTGGCCTGACGTCCTCAGGACGTCACCGCGGCCAGGGGCCGTCCCCCGGCTGCGCCGAACCGGACCACGGGCCCCGCGGCGGAACTCTCCTGCCCCGCGTCAGGACGCCGTTGCCCGCCACAGCGGCTCACCTCCCGGCGTCACCGCTGGTCACGACAGCCCGTCCCCATCGCGGGGGCGGGCTGTCGTGCGTCCTACACCGGGCTGCGCATGCGCCGGGGGCCGGGATCGACGCGGGCCGTCGGCGGGCCGATCAGGGCAGCCGCGCCGGCCACGACCAGCGACCGGCCGCCGTGCCAGGGTTCCGCCGGGCCCACGATGACCGGCTCCAGGCTCAGCTGCAGCACCTCGGGCAGGTCCTCGGCGAGCCGGGCGACGCGCAGCAGCAGGTCCTCCAGCGCGGCGACGTCGACCGGCTCGGAGCCCCGCCAGCCGTTGAGCAGCGGCCAGGCCCGCGGCGCGCGCACCAGCTCGGCGGCGTCGAGGTCGGTGAGGGGCAGCGTCCGGAACGCCCGGTCGCCGAGCAGCTCGGTGGCCACTCCCCCGACACCGAAGCTCACCAGGGCACCGAAGGACGGGTCGTCGACGATCTCCACGACGGTCGCCACACCGGGCGCCGCCATCTCCTGCACGATCACCGGGTCCCCGGACGGGATGGCCGCGAAGGCCGTGCGCACCGCGTCGGCGTCGATGAGGTCCAGGCGCACGCCGCCCAGGTCCGACCGGTGGCGCAGCCACGGCGCGGTCGACTTCAGCGCCACGGGGTAGCCGATCTCCTGCGCCGCGGCCACCGCCGCCTCGGCGTCGGTGACCGTGCGAGTGCCCAGGAACGGGATCCCGTAGGCGGTCAGGAGCGCCATCAGCTCCTCGTCGGTCAGCTCGCGCCCGGCCGGGCTCTCGGCCAGGGCGCCGTGCACGATCCGTCGCGCGGCGTCCTCGTCGACGTCGGGCAGCGCCGGCACCTCGCCGACCGGGCGCTGGCGCCAGCGGGCGTACTCGGTGGCCTTGGCCAGGGAGATGACCGCCCGTTCCGGGGTGCTGTACGACGGCACCGACCCCCGCGCCGGCATGCCGTTCCCGTCCGGGACGGCGAGTTCCGGCGGGATGCCCTCGGTGGAGAGGAAGCTCGCCACGATCGGCTTGGGCGAGCGCACCGCCACCTCGCGGAGCGCCGGCCCGTACTCCAGGGAGCCGGCCATGAGGGGCGGCAGGAACACGGCGATGACGGAGTCGACGCGGTCGTCGTCCACGGCGGCCTGCAGCGCGGCGGCGAAGTCCTCCGGTGTGCCGGTGGGGCCGATGTCGACCGGCGCCTGCAGCGCCAGCTGCATGCCCTCCTCCAGCACGGCGTCGGTGACGAGCACGCCGATCGCGGTGGAGTTGCCGACGACGGCGACGCGGTCGCCGGCCGGCAACGGCTGGTGGGCCAGCAGCGTGGCGACGTCGAACATCTGCGCCACGGTCTCGACGCGGATGACCCCGGCGGAGGCGAACAACGCGGCCACCGACTGCTCCGGCACGGCCACCGACGTCCCGGCCAGCCCCGGCGTCATCCCCACGTGCCGGCCGCTCTTCACGGCCACGACCGGCTTCGTGCGCCCGACGGTGCGGGCGAGCCGGGCGAACTTGCGCGGGTTGCCGAAGCTCTCCAGGTGCAGCAGGACGACCTCGGTGCCGGGGTCCGTGGCCCAGTACTGCAGCAGGTCGTTGCCGCTCACGTCGGCCCGGTTGCCCGCGGAGACGAACGTGGACAGCCCGATGCCCCGGCCGCGCGCCCGCTCCAGCAGCGCGACGCCGAGCGAGCCGGACTGGGCGAAGAACCCGACCCTGCCCGGGCCGGGGATCTGCGGCGCGAGGCTGGCGTTGAGCCGCACGTCGGGGGCGGTGTTCACGATGCCGAGGCAGTTGGGGCCGACGACGCGCATGCCGGAGGCCCGGGCCGCCGCGACCAGCTCGCGCTCGGCCGCGCGCCCTCCCGGGCCGCTCTCGCCGAAGCCCCCGGAGATCACGACCAGACCACGCACCCGCTTGCGTCGGCAGGCCTCCACCACTCCGGCCACCTCGTCGGACGGAACCGCGAGGACGGCGAGGTCCACGTCGTCGGGGATGCTCTCGATGTCGGCGTAGGCCGGTACTCCCCGCACGTGCCGGGCGCCCGGGTTGACCGGGTACACCGGGCCGGCGAGGCCGTAGTCGAGCAGGTGCCGCAGGACGGCGTTGCCGATCTTGCCCTCGTCGTTGCTGGCCCCCACGACCGCGACCGACGACGGGGTGAGCAGCCGCGCGATGGACCGCGACTCGCTGCGCTGCTCCCGCTCGTAGGCGACGGCGAGGGCGTCCTCGGTCTGCTCGATGGGGAAGGTCAGGTGGACGATGCCGTCCTCGTAGGACCGCTCGGCCTTGTACCCGGCGTCGCGGAAGACGCGCACCATCTTGCCGTTCTGGGCGAGGACCTCGGCGACGAAGTGCCGGATCCCCCGCTCCCTCCCGGCCGCGGCGAGGTGCTCCAGCAGCACGGAGCCGAGCCCGCGCCCCTGGTGGGCGTCCTCGACGAGGAACGCCACCTCGGCGTCATCGGTCCCGGGATACCGGTCGTAGCGGCCCACCGCGATGATCTGGTCGCCCAGCAGGACGACGAAGGCCACCCGCGCGTCGTGGTCGACATGGGTGAACCGGTGCAGATCCCGATCGGAGAGCCGCTTCGTCGGTCCGAAGAAGCGGTAGTACCGGGTCTGGTCGCTGCTGCGCTCCATCAGGCCGGTGAGGGCGTCGGCGTCCTCGGGGCAGATCGGGCGCAGGTGCACCGTGCCGCCGTCGGCCGCGACGATGTCGGCCTCCCAGCTCGGCGGCGGCAGCGGGTTGTGCTCCTCGGTCGGCGGCCCCTCTCCAATGGCGCGCTGCGAGCCTGCGAGCAGTGAGGGGGAAGGGAGTCTTTCGTCAGTCACGGGGGTCGTCCGGGTCCAGGCCGAAGTAGGGGAAGCTCGCGCGGCGGGTGCGCATGATGGCGCGGTCGGCCCGCGACTCGGTGAAGGCGTCCCACCGGGAGAAGCCGGTGTACCCACCCTCGGTCATGTGCGTGGGTGGCCGGATCCGCAGCCCGCGGCGGACGACGTCCTCGCGCCAGGACTCGGGGATCTCCGTGGCCGGGTCCAGCGGCGCGCCGCTGACCTCGGCGAGCAGGTGCGTCCAGGCGCGCGGCACGCACCGCACCAGCCCGTACCCGCCGCCGCCGAGGACGATCCACCGGCCGTCGCACAGCTGGTGCGCCAGGTCGTGCATGGCCCGGTAGCTGGCGCGCTGCCCGTCGATGGTGAGCGCGAGATCGGCCAGCGGGTCCTCGTGGTGGGCGTCGCAGCCGCACTGGGTGACGAGGATCTGCGGCTGGAACGCCGTGAGGATGCTGGGCACGACGGCGGAGAACGCGCGCAGCCAGGCGGAGTCGTCGGTGCCGTTGGGCAGGGCCAGGTTGACCGCGCTGCCCAGCGCCTTGTCCGCGTCGCCGGTCTCCTCCGGGTAGCCGGTGCCGGGGAAGAGCGTCAGCGGCGTCTGGTGGATGCTCACGGTCAGCACCCGGGGATCGTCGTAGAAGGCGGCCTGGACGCCGTCGCCGTGGTGGACGTCGAGATCGACGTAGGCGATGCGCTCGTAGCCCTGCCCGAGCAGCCAGGCGATGGCCACCGCGGCGTCGTTGAACACGCAGAAGCCCGATGCGTTGCCGCGCATCGCGTGGTGCAGGCCCCCGGAGATGTTGACCGCGTGCTGGGCCGCGCCGCTGGCGACCTGCTGCGCGGCCAGGACGCTGCCGCCGGTGATGAGGGCCGCGGCGTCGTACATGCCCTCGAAGATGGGGTTGTCCGCGGTGCCCAGGCCGTGGCCGACCTCGGGATCGGCCGGCGCCTGCCGCACGGCCTCCAGGTACTCCGGGTCGTGGACGAGGGTCAGCAGCGCGGTGTCGGCCGGTGTCGGCCTCATCACCCGCAGCCGGTCGGTGGCCAGGACGCCGAGGCCGTCGGCCAGGCGCATGGTGAGGTCGAGGCGGACCGGGTGCAGCGGATGGTCCCCGCCCATCGTGTAGCCCAGCAGCGCGTCGTCCCAGACGACCGTGATCGAGTCGCTCACCGGTCCCCCTCCCTGCCGGCGTCGGGCGCGCCCGCTCGGGCCGGACGCTACCGGCTCCCCGGCTACCCGGAGGGCGCCGCGGGCAGTCACGGCGCACCGGTCGGCCGCTCCCGGGCCCGTAGACTGACCGCCGACACGAGGAGTGGTTGTGAACGACCTCATCGACACCACGGAGATGTACCTCCGCACCATTTTCGAGCTGGAGGAGGAGGGCATCACCCCGCTCCGGGCCCGCATCGCCGAGCGCCTGCACCAGAGCGGGCCGACGGTCAGCCAGACCGTGGCCCGGATGGAGCGCGACGGCCTGCTCACCGTCGAGGGTGACCGCCACCTGCAGCTGTCCGAGGAGGGCCGCCAGCTGGCCACCGCGGTGATGCGCAAGCACCGGCTGGCCGAGTGCCTGCTCGTCGATGTCATCGGTCTGGACTACGCCGATGTCCACGAGGAGGCGTGCCGCTGGGAGCACGTCATGAGCGAGGCGGTGGAGCGCCGCCTGCTGTCGCTGCTCGGCAACCCGAAGGTCTCCCCCTTCGGCAACCCCATCCCGGGCCTGGACGCGCTGTGCGGCGGGGAACCGCTCGGCGGGGAGACCTCCGCGGTCCTGGACTCCCTCACGCTGCTGTCCACGACCGCCTCCGCGGAGGAGCGGCCGGTCGTCGTCCGCCGGATCAGCGAGCAGCTGCAGGAGAACACCCCGCTGCTCCGCGCCCTGGCCGACCACGGAGTGCGGCCGGGCGCCACGATGACCGCCCGCCTGGTCGAGGGCTCGGTGAGCCTCGACGGCTACGTGCTCCCGCCGGGCGTCGCCGAGCACATGTTCGTCAGCGCGGTCGACGAGGAGCTGAGCCCGCTCGAGGCCGCGCCGCTGCTCTGACACTCCAGGACGTGGGCGTGGACGGCGGCGGCCCGCGCTGACGCCTGTGGTCGGCCGGGCCGCCGGGCGCTCATTACGGTGGTCGGGTCCCGCTTCCTGCGAGAGAAGGCCACGGTGAGCTCGTCCCCCTCCGCATCCGCCGACTCCTCCCCCGAGGCCGGGTCCCAGCCCGAGCCCGGTCCCTTCCACCGGCTGGCCGACTTCGTCGCCATCCCGCGGATCGGATCGCTGGCGCTCTCGCCCGGCGGGGACCGGCTGGCCGTCTCTCTCCACACCCTGGACGCGGAGGGCAAGAAGTGGCGCTCGGCGCTGTGGGAGCTGGACCCGCAGGGGCAGCGGCCCGCGCGGCGACTGACCCGCAGCACGCCGGGTGAGTCCTCTCCCGGATGGGCTCCCGACGGGTCGCTGCTGTTCGTCTCGGCGCGGCCGGACCCGGGCGTCGCGGCGAGCGACGAGCCCGAGCCCGCGCTGTGGCGGCTTCCCGCCGAGGGCGGAGAGGCGCGCCCCGTGCTCGCCCGGCCGGGCGGCGTGGGCTCGTTCGCCGTGGCCGCCGACAGCGGCGACGTCGTGGTCGTCGCCTCGGTCATGCCGGGCGGCTCGGACCCCGCGGCCGACGCGGAGCTGCGGAAGAAGCGTGCCGACGCCGGGGTGACGGCGATCCTGCACGAGACCTATCCCGTGCGCTTCTGGGACCACGACCTGGGGCCGGCGGTGCCGCACGTCTTCTGGGCCGGCCGGCTGCCGGTCGAGGAGGACCCGGCCGGGCCGGCTCCGGTGGAGCTGCGCGACCTGACCCCGGATGCCCGGCCTCCCCACGGCGCCGGTGAGGAGGTCGCCCTCTCCCCCGACGGCTCGGTGCTGGCCCGCGCGGAGGAGGTGCCCGACGGCCCGGCGGGGCTGCGCAGCCGGCTGGTGCTCACCGACACGGCGACCGGCGAGACGCGGGTGCTGGTCGACGACCCCCTGGCCGACGTCTACGGAGCGGCCTTCTCCCCGGACGGCACCCGGTTGGTCTGCGTGCGGGAGTCGGCGTCCAGCTACACCGAGCCGCCGGACTACACGCTGCTCACCGTCGACCTCTCCGACGGGACCGCCCGCGAGCTCACGCCCGGGTTCGACCGCTGGCCCAGCGCCCCGCAGTTCGCCGCCGACGGCACCGCCGTCTACTTCCTGGCCGACGACGACGGCCGGCACGCGGTGTTCCGGGTGGCCCTGGACGGCGGAGATCCCGTCCGGCTCACCGGTGACGGCGCCTACAGCGACCTGCAGGTGGCCCGGGACGGCAGCGCCCTGTACGCCCTGCGCTCGGCCTACGACTCCCCGCCCGTTCCCGTCCGGCTGGACCCGGACGCGCCGCTCCAGGACCCCCGTCCGCTGCCCAGCCCCGCTTCGGTGGAGGAACTGCCGGGCACGCTGCACGAGGTGTCCGCGACCGCCGCCGACGGCGCCCGCGTGCAGTCCTGGCTGGTGCTGCCCGAGGGGGCGTCGGCGGAGTCGCCGGCGCCGCTGGTGCTCTGGATCCACGGTGGCCCGCTGATGAGCTGGAACTCCTGGTCCTGGCGCTGGTGCCCGTGGGTGCTCGCCGCCCGCGGCTACGCGGTGCTGCTGCCCAACCCGGCGCTGTCGCAGGGCTTCGGACAGGACTTCGTGCGCCGCGGCTGGGGCGCCTGGGGCGAGGCGCCCTACACCGACCTCATGGCGGCTGTGGACGCGGCGGAGCTGCGCCCGGACATCGACGCGAGCCGGACCGCAGCCATGGGCGGCTCGTTCGGGGGCTACATGGCCAACTGGGTGGCCACGCAGACCGACCGCTTCCGGGCCGTGGTCACCCACGCGGGCCTCTGGAACATCGAGGCGTTCACCGGCACGACCGACGCCGGCTACTTCTGGGAGAAGGAGTGGGGCGACCCGCTGACCGAGCCCAGGCGCTACGAGCAGAACTCGCCGCACCGCTTCGCCGACGCCATCCGCACGCCGATGCTGGTGATCCACGGCGACAAGGACTTCCGGGTGCCGATCGGCGAGGCGCTCGCCCTCTGGTACGCCTTGCAGAAGCGGAGCGTGCCGTCGAAGTTCCTGTACTACCCGGACGAGAACCACTGGGTGCTCACGCCGGGAAATAGCACGGTCTGGTACGAGACGGTGCTGGCCTTCCTCGACGAGCACGTCCTGGGCGAGGAGTGGCGGCGGCCCCAGCTCGTCTGAGTAGCCCGGCTCCGGCTCCCCCGACCCCGGGCCCCGCTCCGGCTGGCGCCGTGCCCGGTCACCGGAGCGCATCGACGGCGACCGCCTGCTCGATCAGCGACCGCAGCTCGGTCGGGGTGAGGCATGCGTCCAGCCCCTTCCGCAGCAGCCGGGCCAGGACGTGGCGGGGCTCGCTGCGCAGCGCCCGGTCGAGGGCGACGTTGGCCATGGCCCCGTCACCGCGCAGCCACACGCTCACCGCCAGCAGGGTGGCGGGCGCTGCGTCCAGCGGCGCGGGGGCCCGCCTCGTGCACTCGGTCCAGAGGTTCTCCGCAGCTCCCGCGTCCCGACCGAGCGCCAGGCCCAGCGCGCGGTCGCGCACACCGGGATCGCGCAGCGCCTCCACCAGACCGGCGACGTCGTCGTCCGACAACGGCGCGGCCGAGACCCCGGCAGCCGGCCGGCAGCGCGCCACCGCCTGTTCCACGGCCGCCCAGGACTCGTCGGCCACGACGGCCGGGCCCACGGAGCGGATCCGGGCGGCCCGCTCCAGGGCGATCCGCCTGCAGGCAGCGGGCATACCGGCGACTCCCCCCGGCGGTGGGTCGAGCCGGGCGACGAGCGCCTCGCGGTCGGACGCCACGACCTGGCCGGTCGTGACCGCCGCGGCGGCCAGCGCGCCGACGCCCTCGGGCAGCGGAGTGCCCGCCGTCGGAGCGCAGCACGGGTGCGGGCAGTCGTAGGACCACCACCGTCCGCGGCGCACCAGCAGCGCGTCCCGCACCGGGACGTCGACGGCGCTCAGCGCGTCCAGCAGCGCGGAGACGAGGCGGCGGTGCGGCAGCCCGGGAACCGAGCCGAGCGGACCGCTCTCGGCGTCGTGCCCCATCCCCTCCGGATCCGGCTCGTCGGGTGCCTCGGAGACGACGACGAGCAGCGCGGCCGCAGGCTGGTCGGTGCGCAGGGCACGCACCAGCGCCCCGGCCGCCGCGTGCCCGGCCGCGGAGCGCGGATCGGGGATGTCGGCTCGCACGGTCAGGCCCACGCGCGATCCGGTGGCCCCGCCCAGGCCGACGAGCACCACCGACTCCCGCGGGGAGAAACCCAGCAGGTGCGGTAGCGCCGCGGCGACCTCACCGGGATCGGAGATGCGGATCTCCGGGCGTTCCAGGCCGGGTTGAGCACGAGAGGAGTCCATGCACCGACCCTGGGCGCGGGACCGCCGCGACGGGGCCCCGGCGCGGATCTGTGGACACGCGCTGCCCTGTGGAGGACGCGGCGGCGGATCAGCTCCGGTACTGCACCGCGCTGCGGGTGGCCAGGATGGGTGTGACGTGCTCGGCGATGACCGCCAGGTGCACCGGGTCCTGCGCGTAGCGGGAGAAGGCCTCGACGTCGGGGAAGTCGGCGATCAGCACCGTGTCGGCGTTGCCGTTCCGCAGCCCGGCGTCGTCGGCGACCACGAGGGAGGTCATCCCACCGACGTCCCGGCTCAGGTTCCGCAGCGCGGCGACGGTGGTGGCCCGCCGGTCGGCGCCGGCGTCCGGGGACCAGGTGAAGACCACGACGTGACGGATCATGGGAGGACTCTGCCAGCCGCGCCCACCACCGGGCGGAGAGCGGCGTTACCGGCTGGTAGCCCGAGTGCCCGCCCCGGTCGTTAGAGTCCGTTCCATGGGACGGTCGCTGCGCATCGCACTGCTGTCCTACCGCAGCAAGCCGCACGGCGGTGGCCAGGGCGTCTACGTCCGCGCCCTCTCGCGCGAGCTGGCCGAGCTCGGGCACCGGGTCGAGGTGCTCAGCGGCCAGCCCTATCCGGAGCTGGACGACGGCGTGCCCCTCACCCGCGTGCCCAGCCTGGACCTCTACCGGGAGCCGGACCCGTTCCGCACGCCGCGGCCCTCGGAATTCCGCGACTGGATCGACGTCGCGGAGTGGGCGGCGATGTGCACCGCCGGGTTTCCCGAGCCGCTCACCTTCTCCCTGCGGGCCGCCCGTCTCCTGCTTCCCCGGAGGAACGAGTTCGACCTCGTCCACGACAACCAGTCACTGGGCTACGGCCTCCTGCGGCTGGTCCGGGCCGGCGTCCCGACCGTCGCCACCGTCCACCACCCGATCGGGATCGACCGCGAGCTGGAGCTCGCCGCCGCGCCGACGCTGCGCCGGAAGCTGACCCTGCGCCGCTGGTACGCGTTCACCGGCATGCAGGCGCGGGTCGCCCAGCGGCTCGACGGGGTCACGACCGTCTCGGAGAGCAGCCGCCGCGACATCACCGCCCACATGGGGCTGGCACCGGAGCGCATGGAGGTCGTCCCGGTCGGCATCGACCCGGACCGCTTCACCCCGCCGCCGGCCGGGCAGCCGCGCGAGCCCGGCTCGATCCTCGCCATCACCAGCGCCGACGTGCCGCTGAAGGGCCTGGTGCACCTGCTGGAGGCGGTGGCCAAGCTGCGCACCGAGCGTCCGGTGCGGCTCACCGTCGTCGGCTCCGCCCGTCCCGGCGGCCCCGCGGAGACGGCACTGGACCGGCTGGGGCTGCGGGAGGCGGTCCGCTTCACCGGCCCGGTGCCGGAGGAGGAGCTGGTCGAGCTGTTCCAGCGGGCCACCGTGGTCGCCATCCCCTCGCTCTACGAGGGCTTCTCGCTCCCCGCCGTCGAGGCCATGGCCTGCGCGACGCCGCTGGTCACCACCGGGGCCGGCGCCCTGCCCGAGGTGGTGGGGACCAAGGCCGGGTTGCGGGTGCGCGCCGGCGACGTCGGTGAGCTGACCGCCGCGCTGCAGCTGGTCCTGGACTCCCCCGCGCTCGCCGAGCAGCTCGGACGGGCCGGACGGCGGCGGGTGCTGGACGCCTTCACCTGGCGGGCCACGGCCGAGCGCACGGCCGCCTGGTACGCGGAGACGCTGGACCGCCGGACTCCTGACCGCGAGGGGACCGCGTCGTGCTGACCGTCGACTACGACCGCCTCGACCTGCGGCCGGGCATGACCGTCCTGGACCTCGGCTGCGGTGAGGGCCGGCACGCCTTCGAGGCCGTCCGCCGCGGCGCCCGCGTCGTCGCCGTCGACTGGGGTCAGGAGGAGGTGGAGACGACCAAGCGCTGGCTGGGTGCGATCGCCGCTGCCGGGGAGGCCGCGGACGACGCCCGCTTCGAGGTGGTGCGCGGGAACCTGCTCGCGCTGCCCGTCCCCGACGCCAGCGTCGACCGGGTCATGGCCTCGGAGGTCCTCGAGCACATCCCCGACGACGCCACCGCCATGGCGGAGATCGTCCGCGTGCTGAAGCCCGGCGGCCGGGTGGCGGTGACCGTTCCCCGGTACGGCCCGGAGCGGGTGTGCTGGGCCCTCTCGGACGAGTACCACGCCAACGAAGGCGGCCACATCCGCATCTACCGCCGGACCACGCTGCGCGCCCGGCTGGCGACCGCGGGCCTGGTGCCGGGCGCGAGCCATCACGCGCACGCACTGCACGCCCCGTACTGGTGGCTGAAGTGCGCGGTGGGCGTCGAGAACGACTCCGCCCTGGTGCGCGCCTACCACCGCTTCCTGGTCTGGGACCTCACCACGCGGCCGTGGGTCACCCGCGCCGCGGAGAAGCTGCTCGACCCGCTGTTCGGCAAGAGCTACGTGGTCTACGCCGACAAGCCCGCCGCCGGTTCCGCGGGCGCGACGCCCGAGGCAGGCGCGCGGGCCTTCGGCGTCGTCGCGCAGCCGGAGCGGTCCGCTGCCGACCGCTGACCGGTCCGGCGGACTGCCGGAGCTGCCCGGGGTGCTGTCCGCCGCGCAGATGCGGCAGACGGTCGACTGGATCGCCGGGCAGCAGGACGCCGACGGCGGTCTGCCGTGGTACCGGGGAGGCCGCCTGGACCCGTGGGACTCCGTCGAGGCGGCCATGGCGCTGGACGTGGGCGGCGAGCACGAGCGCGCGCGGGCGGCCTACCGCTGGCTCGCCGGACGCCAGCGGCCCGACGGCAGCTGGGCGGCGGAGTACCGCGCCGGGACGGAGACCTCACCCGCCGCCGAGAGCAACCACGCCGGGTACCTCGCCGTCGGCGCCTGGCACTCCTGGCTGGTCACCGGGGACGACCACCTGGTCGCCGAGCTGTGGCCGACCGTCCGCGGCGCACTGGACCTGGTCACCCGGATGCAGCTGCCCGGCGGGGCGGTCGGCTGGGCCCTGCGGCCCGACGGCACCCCCGACGACCTGGCGCTGCTCACCGGGAACGCCAGCCTCTTCCAGGCGCTGCGCTGCGGACTGGCCCTGGCCGAGCTGACCGGCGAGACGCAGCTCGACTGGGAGCTGACGGTCGCCGACCTGGGCACGGCCCTGCGGAAGCGCCCCGAGGCCTTCGCCGACCGGGGGCGGTACTCGATGGACTGGTACTACCCGGTGCTGGGCGGAGCGCTGACCGGAGCCGCGGCGCACGACCGGCTGGCCGCGGAGTGGAAGCGGTTCGTCGTTCCCGGGCTCGGCATCCGCTGCGTGGCCGACCGGCCGTGGGTGACCGGCGCGGAGACCTGCGAGCTGGCGCTGGCGCTGGTCGCGGCCGGCCGGCCCGACGACGCCCTCGAGCAGGTGGCGGCCATGCAGCACCTCCGGCACGACGACGGCTCCTACTGGACCGGGTTCGTCTACCCCGACGACGCCCGGTGGCCGGTGGAGCGCACGACCTGGACGGCGGCCGCGGTGGTGCTGGCCGCCGACGCGGTGTCCCGGACGACGGCGGGCTCGGGGTTGTTCGCCGATCCCGCGGCGCTGCCCGACGCGGGCATGGCGGATGCCACCGGAACGGCCGGTTGGCTGGCGGGAGGTGCGGGCACGGTGCACCCGTGACCCCATCTGCTCCACCCGACGTCACCGTCGTCGTCATGTCCCGGAACCGGCGGGAGGAGCTCCTCGCGTCCCTTCCCCGCCACGAGGCCCCGGTCGTGCTGGTGGACAACGCCTCCAGCGACGGCAGCGTGGACGCCGTGCGGTCGGCGCTGCCCGAGGTCACCGTGCTGCCCCTGGACGAGAACGTCGGCTCCTACGCCCGCACGATGGGCGTGCAGCGCGCCGGCACACCGTTCGTCGCCTTCGCCGACGACGACTCGTGGTGGGCGCCGGGAGACCTCGCCCGCGCCGCCGCGATCATGCGGGCGCACCCCCGGCTGGCGGTCCTCAACGCGCGCATCCTGGTCGGTCCGCAGGAGCAGCTGGACCCTGTCTGCCCGGAGATGGCGGCGAGCCCTCTGGGCACGCCCGCCGATCTGCCCGGTCCGGCGCTGCTGGGCTTCGTCGCCTGCGGCGCGATGGTGCGCACCGAGCCCTTCCTCCAGGTGGGCGGGTTCGACCGCATCGTCCGGTTCCCGGGCGAGGAGGAGCGGCTGGCCCTGGACCTTGCCGCGGCCGGCTGGGGCATGGCCTACGTCGACGGCGTCACCGTGCACCACCACCCCTCTCCCCGCCGGCACGCCCCCGAGCAGCGGCAGGCGGCGATCTGGCGCAGCCGCGTGCTGACGGCGCTCATGCGCCGCCCCGCGCCCGAGATCGCCCGCGTGGTGCTCCAGGCCCTGCGCAGCGGCGCCCCCGGACGGCGGGGCCTGCT
>DASPIH010000305.1:0-5197 GCA_035629195.1 Blastococcus sp.
GGTTGGCCGGCCGGGGTGACCCAGGTCTCCGCCTACCCTGGGTGATGTGACGACGCTGGCCGAGACGGCACTCCCGCCGCTGCGGCTCGGGTCGCTGACCGTCGACCCCGCGGTCGTGCTCGCGCCGATGGCGGGCATCACCAACCCGGCCTTCCGGACGCTCTGCCGTGAGTTCGGCGCAGGCCTCTACGTCTGCGAGATGATCACCACCCGGGCGCTGGTCGAGCGCAGCGAGAAGACGCTGCAGATGGTGCGTGCGACACCCGACGAGAAGGACGCCTTCTCCGTGCAGCTCTACGGCGTCGACCCGGCCACGGTCGGGCGCGCGGTGGAGATGCTCGTCGACGAGGGGGTGGCCGGCACCCGGCCGGCGCACATCGACCTCAACTTCGGCTGCCCGGTGCCCAAGGTGACCCGCAAGGGCGGGGGCTCGGCGCTGCCCTGGCGGCGGGTGCTCCTGCGCGACATCGTGCGGTCGGCCGTGCGTGCGGCCGGGGACGTCCCGGTGACCGTCAAGACGCGCATCGGCATCGACGCCGACCACGTCACCTACCTCGACGCCGGGCGCATCGCCCAGGGCGAGGGCGCCGCCGCGATCACCCTGCACGGGCGGACCGCCGACCAGCTCTACAGCGGCACCGCCGACTGGGCCCCCATCGCGCGGCTGGTCGAGGCCGTCGACATCCCGGTGCTGGGCAACGGCGACATCTGGGAGGCCGACGACGCGCTGCGCATGGTCGCCGAGACCGGGTGCGCCGGCGTGGTGATCGGCCGCGGCTGCCTCGGCCGGCCGTGGCTGTTCGGCGACCTCGCCGCCGCCTTCGCGGGGGAGGAGCGGCGCGCGCTGCCCACCCTGCGCGAGGTCGCGGCGGTGATGCACCGGCACGCCACGCTGCTGGGCGAGGAGCAGGGCGAGGTGCACGGCTGCACCGACTTCCGCAAGCACGTCGCCTGGTACCTCAAGGGCTTCTCGGTCGGGTCCGACGTGCGCCGGGCGCTGGCGATGGTCAGCAGCCTGGACGAGCTGGGCGAACTGCTGGACCGCATTCCCGAGCAGCCGTACCCGACCGTCGTCCTCGGCGCCCCTCGCGGGCGCACCAGCACGCCGCGGCCGGTCGCCCTCCCCGAGGGCTGGCTGGCCGACCGGGACGACCCCCGACCCCCGGCGGGGGCCGAGCTGCTCGTGGGCGGAGGATGAGTTCCGTGACCTCAGGCCCCTTCCTCTACGACGACGGCCCCGCGCCGCTGCACACCGGTACCCCGCGCGGTAGGCAGCGCTGGCTCGTCGGCGGCATCGTGGTGGTGACGCTGCTCGCGGCCGCCATGGTCGGTTTCCTGTACCTCGTGAAGGGCTCTCCGGGCCAGCAGTCCACCCAGGCCGCCGAGGTGTTCCTGGCGTCCCTCTCCGACGGCGACACCGAGACCGCGCACCAGATGCTGTGCACCGAGGAGCAGGCCCGGCTCCAGCCCGATGAGGTCGCCGGCGAGTACCTCGGTGCCACTCCCGGCGAGATCGGCCGCGTGCACGACGACGAGGCGGAGGGCGCCGCGGTGCAGCGGGTTCCCGTGCGGTGGGCCGACGGTTCCACGACCGAGTTCGAGGTGGTCAACGAGGAGGGGCCCCGCGTCTGCGGGTTCGACGCCGGCTGACCCCCTCGGGCCCCCGATCGGTGCGTGCACCGATCGGAGGCCCGGCCGGGATCACCCGCAGGTGAGCCCGCGGCGGAGGGCGGCGAGGTTGTCCGCCATGAGGTCCGGATACGTCTCCCCGGCGGCCACCCGTTCGACGGGGTGCAGCACGTCGGTGCCCAGGCCCAGGTCCGCCGCGAGCACCTCGGCCACCGCCGATCCCGCCGTCGCCTCGAAGAAGATCGTCCGCGCGCCCGAGTCGGCCACCTCGTCGGCGACCTTGCGCAGCCGGCTCGGGGGCGGCTCGACGTACGGATCGAGGCCGGCCACCCCCATCTGCCGCAGCCCGTACCGCTCGGCGAGGTATCCGAAGGCCTCGTGCGAGGCGAGGAGGGTGGCTCCGCGACATGCAGCCAGCGCCTCGGCGTACTCGCCGTCGATCGACCGGAGCGTGACGTCCAGCCGGTCGGCCCGCGCGCGGTAGTCCGCTCCGTGGTCGGGGTCGACCGCCGCCAGCTGCCCGGCCACGGTCCGGCCGAACTCGGCGAGACGCAGGGGATCGAGCCAGAAGTGCGGGTCGGCACCGCGATCGGCGAGCGGTGCGGCGTCGACCAGGTGCTCCGGCTCCTCCTGGGCGACGACGTCGTCGACCGCCGGCTGCATGCCGCCGGACTGGTGCACCACCACGTCGGCCCCGGACAGCGCCGCGACCTCGTGCGGCGCCGGCTCCAGCCGGTGGGAGTCCCCGCCGGGCGGTGTCAGGTTGGTGACGACGACGTCGTCGCCGCCGACCTGCTCGGCCACGTACTGCAGGGGATAGGAGGTGACGAGGACGTCCAGCCGGCCGTCCTCCGCCCCGGCCGCGCCACCGGCGCACCCCGCGAGGGAGCAGAGGAGCAGGCCGGCCGACGCCGCCCGTCGGGCGCGTCCGGCAGGCATCACTCGACGTGCTCGTCGTCGCCGGTGTGCTCGTGCTCGGCGTGCTCCTCCACGTCGCCGGACACGCCGGCCACCTCGTTGGGGGTGACCGTCAGCGAAGCGGACTTCCACACCTTCCCGCTGGCGACGTCGACCGCATGGAGCGACTGCGTCGCGGGCTCGCTGACGTAGGCCGTGCCCTCGACGACGACCAGTTGCGGATGCGGGTCCTGCCAGTCCTCGGACTCCTCCCAGGCGCCGATCACCGGGATCGACCGGGTGACCGCACCGGCCACCGGGTCGATGACGTGCAGTGCGCCGTCGGTGCCGAGGACGAGGGCCTCGCCGTCCTCTCCGCGTCCCAGGGAGCGGTACCAGTAGGAGGAGGGGAGATCGACGAGCCGGAGCGAGGCGTCCGTCGTGTCGATCAGGGACACGCGGGTCGGCCGCTCGAGCTCGGCGTCGGGGTCGGACTTGTAGTCGCCCAGGACGACGGGGGATTCCGCACTGCCGGCCTGGTTCCCGATCCGACCGTAGGCGTCGGGGCTGGCGACCTTGGTGATGCCGCCGCCGGCGACCACCAGCACGCCGTCCTCGCAGCCGATGACGACGGTGTCCTCGCCGGCCACGGCCTCGCCGTGCACGCCGGGGCAGTCGTCGGAGGCGGCGAGCTCCGCACCGTCGGCGTCCAGGAGACGCACGCCGGTGCGGGCGTCCTCGGTGCCCTCGGAGACGAGCATGGTGCCGTCCCCGAGTTCGACCGCGACGCCGTGGTGGGCCGACGGCGTGCGCAGGTCGCGCGTCTCCCGGTCCGGGTCCGCGACGGCCGCGCTGTCGAAGGCGGTGATCTGCCCGGTGCCGTCGTCGAACAGCACGGTCCGCCCGGCGTGGGCGACCACGTGACCGGGCTTCTCCGCGGGGAGGAGCTCGCCGGTCAGCTGCGGCTCGGCCGTGTAGTAGTGGTCGTGGTCACCGTGCTCCTCGGCCCAGGCCCCGCCGTCGAGCAGGCGGAAACCACCCTGCGTCGACACCAGGAAGTGGCGGCCGTCGCCGGCGGCGTTGAGCCGGTTGAAGCCGTCGAGCGGCTCGTCGGCGAGCACCTCGAGCGTCGTGGCGTCGACCACCTGGACGCCGCCGTCGTAGGTGAGGGCCAACCGAGGCGCGCTCGCGCCCACCTCGGTGGGTTCGGCCGGGGCCGACGCCTCCGTCGGGGTCGAGGCGGCGGCTCCGGTGCCGTCGGTCGACGCGCAGCCGGTGGCCAGCGCGAGGGGCAGCGTCGTCATGAGCGCGACGGCGCGGAGGGAGGGGGTCGGAAGGGGACGCACGGACGCTCCTGAGGTCGCGGGGGAGGGCGCCTCACACCGTATCCATAACGATAATCGTTCTCATATAGGGGGCATGGTGCACGGCTCGGGCCGTGCTGCTACAGGCCTGCTCCGATGTCCGGGCGCACCGTCTCCGGTGCACGCGCGCCGTCGGCCCCGCGTGGTACCCATGACGCGTGGTCGTGTGGAGTCTGCTGACGAGGGTGGCCGGTGCCGCCGTCCTCGCCGCCGTCCTGTTCGTCGCCTCCACGGCCCTGGCCATCTGGTGGACGGCGCGGCAGGACTCGAGTTCGCAGTCCGACGCGATCGTGGTGCTGGGCTCGGCGCAGTACAACGGCGTTCCGTCGTCGATCTTCGCGGCCCGGCTGGAGCACGCGCTGGAGCTGTACGAGGACGGCGTCGCGCCCGTCGTCGTGACCGTCGGCGGCAAGGCAGCCGGTGACCAGTTCACCGAGGCCGAGGCCGGCCGCAATTATCTGGCGGATGCCGGGGTGCCCGGCGATGCGCTGCTGGCGGTGCCCGAGGGCACGGACACCCTGGAGAGCATGCGGGTCGTCGGCGCGGCCTTCGCCGAGCGCGGCTGGCAGCACGCCGTGCTGGTCACCGACCCCTGGCACGCCATGCGGGCGCAACGGATGGCGGAGGACGCCGGCATGGAGGCGGAGAGCTCGCCGACCCGGCAGGGCCCCGCCGTCCAGACCCGGGACACCCAGTTCCGCTACATCCTGCGGGAGACTGCTGCCTACCTGCTCTACCGCGTGACCGGCGAGAGCATCGCCGGGGCGCCCGGCATCGGCTGAGGAGGAGGGACACCGTGCTCGCACTGGGCAAGGCCGGCTCGCACGGCGTGGGCAAGCGTGTCCTGCCCGTTCTCCGCGACGGCGCGGTCGTCGCCACCCTGCGCCCGGCCGGCTGGAGGGAAGCTGCCACGGCTGTCGTCGGCGACCGGGAGTGGGTTCTCACCAAGAGCAGGCGCGAGCTGGTCGGCCGGTGGGCGGACGAGCCCGAGCACGCCGTCCGGCTGCGAGCGAAGCAGACGTCGTTCTGGAAGGGCACGTGGACGGGGGACCTGGAGGGGCTGCCCATCCGGTCGGAGGTGGTGTCCCGCTGGCGGGGCGGGCTCCGCTACCTCTCCGGTGAGCGAGTGGTCGCGGAGACCGGCACCACGGGCGGGTGGTCACCGCGACCGACCCTGACCGCCGACGAGGCACTGCCCCTGGACCACCAGGTCTTCCTGCTGTGGCTGGCGCTCGTCATGAGCCGCCGCGACGACGGTGCGGCCGCGGCGGCGATCGCGGGCGGCGCAGCCGCGGCGGGCGGCAGCT
>DASPIH010000306.1:0-16381 GCA_035629195.1 Blastococcus sp.
CCGCTGGGGCCCCGTGCGGAGGCCTGGGCGCTGACCCACCGGCTGGTCGACGACCCGGGCCCCCTCGTGCGGCACCCGCGCGCCGCCCTCCGACGCCGGGTCGTCCGCGCCCTGGCCGTCGGGCTCGCGGTGACCGCCGTCGGCGCCGTCCTCGCGGCGACGGATGGCCGGTGGGACGTCCTCGCAGCCGGGGGAGCGCTCTCCGTCGTCGGCGTCCTGCTGGCGCGGGGGCTCTACGGCGGGCTCGGGCACGCCGCGGGCCCCCGCTCGTTCAGCGTCCGCAGCGGCTGGCTGGTGCGCCAGCAGGCGGTCCTGGAACGCCGGGCGGTCATCGGCTGGCAGGTGCGGCAGTCGTGGTTCCAGCGCCGAGCCGGGCTGGCCACGGTCACCGCCTGCGTGGGCGCGGGCAGCGGCGGCTACGCCGCCGTCGACATGGCCGCGGACGACGTCCCCGGCTTCACCCGGGCGGCGTCCGCGTCCTGGGCGGAGACGCTCCGGCCACCAGACCCGTGACCAGGGCGGCGGCGCTCCGCGGCTCGTCGACGGCGAGCCGCCCGGTGCTGAGCTGCTCCTCGTGGCCGACGACCGCGAGCCGCAGGCCGCTGGAGCCGATGTCGACGTGGACGACACCCTCGCTCAGGTGCTGCGGAGCAGACCGGCTCCCGCCGCGCCGGCGGTGAGCTCGGCCAGACCGAACGCCTGCACCGGGCCCAGTGCGCCGGTGCCCCGGACGCCGTGGCCAGCCGCCGTGGTCGCACCCCAGGCGAGCATCGAGGCGGTGAACCCGTAGGCCTCCGGACCATCCAGCTGCACCCGGCTGACCAGCGCACCGGCACGGTCGCGGACCTCGGCGACGGTGTGGGTGCGCGCGTTGGCGACCGTCTCCGCCGAGGGCGCCTCCCCCACCCGGCGACCCACCAGGTCCGCGACCCGCTCGGCGGCCCGGGGGGCGCCCGGCACCCGCCCCAGCAGGCCGGTGAGCGGCGCCATGAGGTGAGCCGGCCCGGTGAGCGGCCCGAACCAGTCCAGGTGCACCGCCACCTCCTGCAGCGTGGGCGCCAGAGCCGGCAGCGTCAGGTGCTCCGAGCCGCCCACCGACAGCCCCTGCCGCGACCGGCCGTCCACCTCGAACTCCCACACCCTGCGCCCCGCACCCTCGGTGGTGAGCTGCCCACCGGTGAAGGCGAAGCCCGGTTCGGTGAGGACGCCCATGAGCGAGACCAGCGTGCCGCGGGAGAACGCCTGCCCGGAGGTGCCGGACATGCTGTATCCGACGTCGACCCGGTGCGCCCGGGTCCCGGCGTCGGCCAGCGCCAGCGCGGCCGCCAGGTTCCCCGGGACGTAGTCCAGCCCGAAGGCCGGGATCAGCGCGGCGCCGGTCGCCGCCGCCCGCTGCCCGGCGTCCTCGAAGACGCGGCGGACGAAGGGGGGCTCGCCGGTGGAGTCCAGGTAGACCGCACCGGCGTCGACGGCCGCATCCACCGCGGCCTGGCCGAGCCGCAGGAAAGGGCCGACCGTCGTCACCAGGACGTCGCCGCCACTCAGCAGGTTCCGCACCGAGACCGGATCGGTCACGTCGGCCCGGGCGGTCTCCAGGCCTCCCAACCGGCCGGCCAGCGCATCCAGCCTGCCGGGGTCGCGCCCGGCGAGGACGGGCGAGGCGCCGGCGGCCACCAGCGCCTCGGCGGTGCGCGCCCCGGTGTACCCGGTCGCGCCGAACAGGACGATGCGGGCGGTCACCGGCCGACCCTAATACCGTCGGAGGTGAACCTTTCCGGAACTCGTGAGTGACGATCACGGGGGCGGGTAGCTGGCCCGCGATGTCCTCCGGCCCCGCTCACTCGGTGAGGCGTCCGGCGCGCCCGGCCTCGTTGCCGAGGCCCACGCGGCCGGCCAGCGCCGCCGCCTCCACGCGGGTGGACACGTCCAGCCGGCGGAGCAGGTGCGCGACCAGCCGCTTCGTCGTCCGCTCCGAGACGTGCAGCGTCGTGGCGATGTCCACCGTGCTGGCGCCCTCGGCGATCAGCCGCCAGAGGCGCCGCTCGTCGGCGGTCAGCCGATCGGCGACGCCCTGCTCGCCGGTCGGCGTGGCGTCCTCCAGCAGCCGGCGCAGCAGGGCCTCCGGAACCACCGACCAGCCGTCGAGGACGGCGAGCAGCGGTCGCACCAGCTGCTCGGGGTCGGCGCTCTTGGGCAGGAAGCCGGCGGCTCCCGCGCGCAGCGCCTCGATGGCCGCGTCCGCCTCGGCCAGCCCCGACAGCGCCACGACCCGCACCATCGGGTCGGCCCGCCGGATGGCCGCGATCGCCCGGGTGCCCCCCGGCGGTGGCATGTGCAGGTCGACGATCGCCACGTCCGCGTGGTGCCGCCGCACCAGCGCAGCCGCGGCCGACGCGTCGTCCGTCGTCCCCACCACACGCACCCGGCCGCCGCTCAGGCCCGGGAGCAGCAGCGCCAGCCCGCGCGTGAACAGCGGGTGGTCGTCCACCACCACCACGTCCACCGATCGTGTGCGTTCAACAGCGAGCGCGTCGCCCGTCTCCGCCACCGCTCCCCTGTCGGCCGTCGTCCACCGGCGATGCTGACCGGTCCCCGGAAGAGAGGTGCCCGTGACCCTCGCCCCCGACACGCCCATGCCGGAACCCCGCCACGGCCTGCTCCACGATCTCGCCCGCGTGCTCCGCGCGCACCTTCCGCGCCGCCCGCGGGCTCAGGCGCCGCAGGAGGCGCCCACGGCCGACGACGCCGTGCTGCGGGCGCTGTGCCATGACATGCGCAGCCCCCTGGCCTCGCTCGAGGCCGTTCTGGGAAGCATCGACCGGACTCCGGACCAGGGCCGCGAGCTCCTGGAGCTGGCCAGAGCGCAGACTGCCCATCTCACCTCGATGCTCCGCACGGCCGACGCCAGCGGCGGCGCGCCACCCCGCGTCGGGGCACGGCTGCTGCGGGACGTGCTCCAGGCCGCCGTCGCCGCTTCCGGGCTGCCCCGCCCCCAGCTGACCGTCGAGGTGCACGACGGCGCTGGTGAGGTGACCGTCGCCGACGCCCGGGTGGGCCGCATCCTCACCAACCTGCTGGAGAACGCCCACCGGCACGGCAGAGGCCGGCCCGTGCGCCTCGGGGTGCAGCGTCGTCCCGGCTGGGTGGACCTCTCGCTGACCCAGGCCGGGGTCCCGGCGCAGCAGGTGGTCGGGCACCTGAACTGCGCGCAGCCGCCGTGCGACCTCACCGGGCTCGGCCTGTGGTCGGTCCAGCGGCAGACGCGGGAGCTCGGCGGGCGACTGCTGTGGTTCGAGGAGGGCGACGAGTTCACCCTCCTCGTGCGGCTCCCTGACCGCTGAAGGACCCCGCCGCCCCCCACACCTCGCAAGCTCGGCGCGGGCCCCTGCGGCGAGGCCGGTCGCGGGGCCCTGCACGGGGGCCTGGTCGCGCCGAGCGGAGGTTGGCACCGGGGGGCCAGGGGTCGGCACGAGCGGGCCATCGGGCGGGGGCAGATCCCTGGTGCCACCGCAGCGGCGGCGACGCGACGACGCACAGGGAGCACGAATGTTCACGCACACCCACGCCCTGCAGTACGAGGCCAAGCCCGACGGTCCCGACCCGGACTTCGCCCGCAAGATGCAGGAGGTCCTCGGCGGTCAGTGGGGCGAGATGACCGTCGCCACCCAGTACCTGCTGCAGGGCTGGAACTGCCGGCTGCCCGGCAAGTACAAGGACCTGCTCCTCGCGATCGGCACCGAGGAGCTCGCCCACGTCGAGATGATCGTGACGATGATCGACCGGCTGCTCGACCACATCCCGCTCAAGCCGGACGCCGCGGACCGCACCAAGGAGGCAGCCGCCGGGTACGGGCAGCACAACCCCCAGCACGCGATCGTCAACGGCGCGGGCGCCTCGTACATCGACAGCATGGGCAACCCCTGGACCGGCGCGTACGTGACCGCCAGCGGCAACCTGATGGCCGACTTCATGTACAACGCCACCGCGGAGATGCAGGGCCGGCTGCAGGTCGCCCGGCTCTACAACATGACCGACGACCCGGGCGTGAAGGACATGCTCCGCTTCCTCATCACCCGCGACCACTACCACCAGCAGCAGTGGCTGGCCGCGATCGAGGAGCTCAAGGACGACGGCCTCGAGGGCATCCCGGTGCCGGAGGCGTTCCCGCTGGAGGAGGAGGTCGGCGACCTGGGCTACACCTTCATCGACGCCTCCGACGGCCCCGACGCGGCCGCCGGCCGCTGGGCCTCCGGCCCGTCGATCGACGGCCGCGGCACCTTCACGGCCCGTCCCATCGAGGCCACCGCCGACGCCCCGATCCTGCCCCCGGGCGACCCCCGCCTGTTCCCGACGCCGCAGATGGAGGGCCAGTCCCTGCTGCAGAAGGCCAAGGACATGCTCAAGTGAGGTCCTGACCTCACCCCTGTTTGCGCCGTCGCCGTGCCGACGGCCCACCCCGAGCGGGTGCGGCCGCCGGCCCGGCGGGCCCTCACCCCCGGAAGGTCCCCGCCGTGCACCCGAACCTGCACCTGCCCCACCTGCACCTGCCCCACCTGTCGGTGCCGCACCTCCCCCTGCCTGCCGTCCTGCTCTCCGTCGTCTACGCCGCCGCTCTCGCCGTCGCGGTGGCGAACCCAGGCCGACCCACGCTCGCCGGGCTGGTCGTCCTCGCAGGGCTGACCGCCCGCGCGGTGCTCCGGCACCGGCAGCGCGTCGCTCGCCCCGCCGTCGACGCCGTCCTTCCGATCGAGGCGCCGGCCACGGCTCCCGCGGCGGCCGCCGCCTGATCCCCGGCCCGGAAGGCGCGTGGCGCGCGCCCCCGACGGGGACGCGCGCCACGGCGACGTGCTGGAGTCGGCCCCGTGCGGGGCCCCGCCGCGAGCCGGCGAGCGGTGGGGGCACGGGGTCCTCCCTCAGTGGGCGACGGCCTTCTCCGCACCGATCCCGGTGAGGGAGCGGACCTCGAGCTCGGCGTTCTTGAACTCGTCGGGGCGCTCCTTCGACAGCTTGCTGCCCAGCCAGCCGAGGAAGAACGACAGCGGGATGGACACCAGACCGGGGTTGTTCAGCGGGAACCAGGAGAAGTCCGCGCCCTGGATCAGGGACGTGCTCTTGCCGGTTGCCGCGCTGATCGGCGCACCGGAGACGACCGGCGAGAAGATGATCAACGTGAGGCACGTGATCAGCCCGCCGTAGATCGACCACAGCGCGCCCTGGGTGGTGAAGTTCTTCCAGAACAGCGTGTAGATGATCGTCGGGAGGTTCGCCGACGCCGCGATCGCGAAGGCCAGCGCCACGAGGAACGCGATGTTCAGCCCGGCCTGCAGGGCCAGGATGCCCAGGCCGATCGAGATCGCGCCGATGATCACCGCCGTCATCCGGGCCACCTTCACCTCACCGTTGCCGGTGACCTGCCCCTTCTTGAGCACCGAGGCGTAGACGTCGTGCGCGAAGGACGCCGACGCCGTGATGGTCAGGCCCGCGACGACCGCGAGGATCGTGGCGAACGCGACGCCGGCGATGACGCCCAGGAGCACCGTGCCGCCGAGCTCGAAAGCCAGCAGCGGTGCCGCGGCGTTGACCCCACCGGGGGCACCGAGGATCTGCTCGGGGCCGACCAGCGCACCGGCGCCGTAGCCGATCACCAGGCTGAACAGGTAGAAGACGCCGATCAGCCAGATGGCCCAGACCACCGAGCGGCGGGCGTCCTTCGCGGTGGGCACCGTGTAGAAGCGCATGAGCACGTGCGGCAGACCGGCGGTGCCGAGGACCAGCGCGAGGCCCAGGGAGATGAAGTCCAGCTTGGTGGTGTTCGACAAGCCGTACTGCGCGCCCGGCTTGGTCACGTCGCGGCCCTCGACGGCCATGTCCTGCGCGCCACCGAGCAGCGACGACAGGTTGAAGCCGTACTTGCCGAGCACCCACACGGTCATCACCAGGGCGCCGATGATGAGCAGCGCCGCCTTGATCATCTGCACGTACGTGGTGCCGCGCATGCCGCCGACCAGCACGTAGAAGATCATCAGCGCGCCGACCAGGGCGACGGTGACGGCCTGCGCCGCCTCGCCGCTGACGCCGAGCAGCAGGGTGACCAGGCCGCCGGCCCCTGCCATCTGGGCGAGCAGGTAGAACAGCGAGACGACCAGCGTCGAGATCGCGGCTGCCATGCGGACCGGCTGCTGGCGCATCCGGAAGGCAAGCACGTCGGCCATCGTGTAGCGGGCGGTGTTGCGCATCAGCTCGGCGACGAGCAGCAGCGCGACCAACCAGGCGACGAGGAATCCGATGGAGTAGAGGAAGCCGTCGTAGCCGTAGACCGCGATGGCACCGGTGATGCCCAGGAACGAGGCGGCCGACAGGTAGTCGCCGGCGATGGCCAGGCCGTTCTGCGTGCCGCTGATGTTGCGGCCCGCTGCGTAGTAGTCCGCCGCGCTCTTGTTGTTGCGGCTGGCCACGAACGTGATGACCAGCGTGATGAGGACGAAGATCCCGAAGATCGAGATGTTGATCGCGGGGTTGCCGACCGTGCTGTCGGCGGCACGCAGGTCGAGAACTTCGGGCAGGTCGAGAACTTCCTCAGGCACGGGTGGCTCCTCCGGTGGTGTCGTCCCCGGCGGTGCCGGCGTAGTCGTGGTGCTCGAGCCGCTCGCGCATCTCGTCGGCGATCGGGTCGGTGCGCTTGTTGGCGTGCGCCACGTACAGGTGCGTGATCGCGAACGTGGTGACGAACTGGGCGAGGCCGAGCAGGATGCCCAGGTTCACGTTGCCGAAGACCTCGGTCGACATGAAGTCGGGGGCGTACGTGGAGAGCAGGATGTAGAGGAGGTACCAGCCGAAGAACGCGAGCGTCATCGGGAACGCGAACGAGCGGAACCGCTTTTTGAGCTCGGCGAACTCGGGAGAGTTCTGCGCGCGCAGGTACTCCTCGGGTGTCAGAGTCCGCCGCTCTTCGGGTTCGGTCACGCGGCCCTCCCAGAGGGTTCAAGTGTGTGGTGTGCGTCACTGTATGGGCTACCGATCAGTACGATGTCACGGATTAGGCTGAGGCGTAGCCGAATCGCCTGGTGGGCGTAACACGGCCTCAACCTGCACCCGCTGCAATGGCTCATGGCCGTCACAGACACGTCGACCGGGTGGTACCCGGTCGCCCGCGCCACCGAGGTCGGGACGACCCCGCTGCAGGTGGGCGCGGGTGGCTCCGCATACGTGGTCGTCCGCCTGCGCCCGCACGGCGAGGTGACGGCGTTCCCCGCCCGCTGCCCGCACCGGCTGGTCCCCCTCGCCGCAGGGCACGTCGCCGACGGGCGGTTGGTGTGCCCCGCCCACGGGTGGCGGTTCGACGGCGAGGGCCGGTGCGCAGAGGTGCCGTCGCTGGGCCCCGACGGGTGCCCACCCCCGCGCGCGGACCTGCACCGACCCTGGGCGGTGGAGGAGCGCCACGGCTGGGTGTGGCTGGCCCCCGAGCCGACCCGCACCGGCCCGCCGCGGCCGGCAACCGAACCGCGGGCGGAGCCGGTGCCGGCCCTGCCCTCACCGGCCGGGCCGGTCGTCGACAACCTGGCCCCGGCACTCGAGCACGCCTGGCATCCCGTCGCCACGAGCGGAGAGCTCCGGTCCGGCGGCTGGCTGCAGGTCCGGCTGCTGGGCCGCACCTGGACGGTGCGCCGCTCCGGCGACGGCCTGGAGGTCACTCCCCGGGCATTCGGCGTCCGCGAGCGGCTGGGCCTGATCTGGCTCGCGCCGGCCGAGCCCGCTGACGTGCCCCTGGAGGTGCCCGAGACCAACGACCGCCGCTTCGTCGCCGGCTGGCTGCCGCCGGTACGCTCCCCCGGCCCGGCCGGCCCGCTGGCCGACACCTTCCTCGACGCCACGCACGGCCCGTTCGTGCACGCCGACACGATCGGCACACCGGACCGCACCGAGGTGGCCCCGGCCGAGGTGGTGGTCGAGCCCGGCGGGTTCAGCAGCGTGCGGGAGCAGTGGGTGGACAACCCGCTCGACCCCGAGGTCGCCACCGGGGGCCGCCCGCTGCGGCAGCGCCGCCGGACCACCTACACCTACCGGGCACCCTTCCGGCTGCGGTTGCGCCAGGAGTTCCTCGACTCGGGGGCGGGGACGACGCTGCTGTACCTGCTGCAGCCGGAGGACCTCGACTCGACGCGGATCTACACCTGCCTGCTCGTCTCGGCCGGCCCGGGTCAGCCGTTGCCCACCCCCGCCTCGATGGCGGAGCAGGTGGCCCTGCAACGGCGGATCCTCGACGAGGACGTCCGCTCGCAGGAGACGCTCGCGATCAGCGGGCTGCCGCTGGATCCCCGCGACGAGGTGCACGTGCCGGCCGACCGGCTGGGGGTGGCGTTGCGGCACGCGCTGTGCGACTTCGCGGCGGCGGCACGCCGGCAGCCCCCCGTGGCGGCCTGACCCTCAGTCCCCCGTCAGTTCCTCGCCGCAGGCGGGGCAGCGCGTGGGCGGGTCCTCGTCGGCCATCCGACCGCAGGCGGGGCACACCCGGCGCAGCCAGCACGCGGGGTCACCGCCCTCGTCGGGAGGGCGCCGTCGTACCGCCTCGTCGTCCACGAACACCTCCGGAAGGCGACGACCGTGCGTCCCGCGACCGCGGGCGGTCCGTGGTGCGCCTCGAGGACGCCGTCCCTGTCCCCGAGCACCAGCATGCTGTTCCACCGGGCCGACCGCACCACCCCGGTCGCCGCCGTCCCCGCTCGACACCCGCGTGTGACGTTCTCCGGGAACGTGCCGGCGGCTCGCTCCCGGCTGGGATGCTGGAGCCGTGCCGTTCCACTCGTTCCGCCGTGCCGCCCTGACCGCAGCCGCCCTCGCCGGGCCGGTGGGCTGGGTGACCGCTGCCGCGTGGGGCCTGCCACGCGCGCTGGGCGCCCACCGCCGCCGGCTGCGCCCCGTGGTGGCCGGGTCGCCGAACTTCTTCGAGGGCAAGTTCCACAACACCATGCCCACCCCGGCGATCGCGCCGGCCAACACGCGGGACGGGTTGCTCCGGCAGTGGCACGACGAGCGGCACGTCGGGCTGCCGGGCGGCCCGATCCCGCTCACGTCGGCCGAGTGGCCGGACCGGGCCGACGAGCTGGCCGTCACCTGGTTCGGGCACGCGAGCGCGCTGCTCGAGATCGACGGTCAGCGGGTGCTGTTCGACCCGGTGTGGGGCCACCGCGTCTCGCCGTCGCCGATCATCGGGCCCACCCGGCTGCACGAGCCGCCGGCGGCGCTGGAGCAGCTGCCCCCGCTCGACGCGGTGGTCATCTCCCACGACCACTACGACCACCTCGACCTGCCGACGGTCGAGGCACTGCTGCGCACGCAGACCGCGCCGTGGGTCGTTCCGCTCGGCATCGGCGAGCACCTGCGCAAGTGGGGCGTACCCGAGGAGCGCATCGTGGAGCTCGACTGGGACGGCGAGCACCGGGTGGGCGAGCTGACCCTCACCTGCACCGAGGCACGGCACTTCTCGGGCCGCTACTTCCACCGCGACACCACGCTGTGGGCATCGTGGGCGGTCACCGGCCCGCGGCACCGGGTCTTCTTCGGCGGCGACACCGGGTACACGCCGGCCTTCGCCCGGATCGGGGCGCAGCTGGGCCCCTTCGACCTCACCCTGCTGCCGATCGGCGCCTACAACGACGCCTGGCACGCCATCCACATGGACCCCGAGGAAGCGGTGCGCGCGCACGGCGACCTGGGCGGCGGGGTGTTCCTGCCGATCCACTGGGCGACGTTCAACCTGGCGTTCCACCGCTGGGCCGAGCCGGTCCAGCGGCTGCTGGCGGCCGCGGGCACCCGCGGGATCGACGTCGTCGTCCCCGTACCGGGAGAGCGGATCGACGTGCTGGCCCCCCCGCCGCTGCGCGACTGGTGGACGGCGGTCGGCGCGGCGTCCGATCCGCACACGTCGGACGCCGGCGTGGGCACCACCGTCCTCGCCCGGGCCTTCTCGCGGCTGCTCTCCCTGCTGCTGAGCTGAGGAGGACGGCGTCAGCGCAGGAGCTTGCTCATCCGCCGGTCGGCCAGGGGCTTGCCCCCGGTCTGGCAGGTGGGGCAGTACTGCAGCGACGTGTCGGCGAAGCTGACCTCGCGCACGGTGTCGCCGCAGACCGGGCAGGGCAGGCCGGTGCGCGCGTGCACCCGCAGGCCCGACCGCTTCTCGCCCTTCATGGTGGCCGCGCGCTGACCCAGCTGGCGCTCGAGCGCACCGGTCAGCGTGGCCCGGACGGCGTCGAAGAGACGGACCAGTTCGTCGTCGGTGAGCTTGTCGGCCATCTTGAACGGCGACAACCGCGCCACGTGCAGGATCTCGTCCGAGTAGGCGTTGCCGATCCCGGCGACCAGGGTCTGGTCGGTCAGGGCGCCCTTGAGCTGCCCGCTGCGCCCGCCCATCAGCGCGGCGAACGTGTCCAGGTCCACCTCCAGGGCGTCGGGCCCGAGCCGCGCGATCCCCGGCACGTCCGCCGGCGAGTGCACGACGTAGAGCGCCAGGCCCTTCCGCGTGCCCTGCTCGGTGAGGTCGAAGCCATCCCTGCCGGAGTCGGAGCGATCCGTGGACCCGTCATCGAGGTGGACGCGCAGGGCGAGCGGACCCTTGCCGGGCTTCGGCGGCGCGGCGGGCAGGTTCTCCCGCCAGTGCAGCCAGCCGGCGCGAGCCAGGTGGACCACGAGGTGCACCCCGGAGACGTCGAGGTCGAGGAACTTCCCGTGCCGTCCGGCCCCGGTGACCTCCAGGCCACCGAGCGCCGACAGGGGCGGATCGAAGGTCTTGATCGCCTGCACCGCCGCGAGATCGGCGCGCGCCAGCACGCGGCCGACCGCGTTCTCGCGCAGGAACGCAGCCAGCGCCTCCACCTCGGGCAACTCGGGCACCCGGCCATGATGCCCTGATCCTGGTCATCCTCCGGACTCCGCGCGCGTCCAGCCGGTCGGCTGCCGAGGACGGCTCGATCAGTCAACCCGTGCTTCCGAAACGCGATGGTCCGTGAAACCGTGTGCGCGACCGCGGCATTCGCTCCTCGAGCTAGGACGACGACATGACCGGAACGGACGCCCCCCTCCTCAGCTGCGACCTGTACGAGGTCGCCTATCTGGCCGGTGGGCCGCGCCGGGTGGTCGAGGCGGCGGTGGTGGCCATGATCGAGGACGGGCGCCTGCGGGTCTTCCGGTCCATCGCCGAGCTGCACGTGGTCGACCCGCGCCCCTGGAACCCCGTCGAGGCCGCCGTGCTCGACGCCGCAGGTCCTCGCGCCCGCCGGTCGATCGACGGAGTCGTCCGGCGGTGGGGCACCGACGCCCGGCTGGTCGCTCTCGCCGACCGCCTCCGGCAAGCCGGCCTGGTCTCCCGGCGCGGGAGCGCGAACGCCATGGCCGCGTGGCCCTGGACGGTCGTCGGGCTGACCCGGGCCGGACGGCATGCCCTCCGCCGATTCCAGTCCGATCCGCCGCTCGTCGGGCGCCCCGAGGCCCTGGCGCTGGCGCTCGGCCGTCCTCGGGCGTGGGCGGACGGCGAGCTGCTGAAGGTGGTCGTCTTCGCTCCCAGCCCAGGAACGCCGGCGGACCCGGGCTCGAGCGTGCGCGAGGCCGGCCGGAGTTCCTCCGGGGGCTACGCCCACGGCGCCGGCGGAGGGTGGGCCGGTGCCGACTTCGGCGGTGACTGCGGCGGGGGCGGGGGTGGGGGCGGGGGCTGATCGCGTCGGGCAGCCGGTCCGCGGGGCGATCGAGCCCGTCGTCGACTGGGAGTGATCGGCAGGGGCGCCCTAGGCTCGGCCGGGTGGCCACCGCCCTGCTCTGGTTCCGGAGAGACCTGCGACTGGGCGATCATCCCGCCCTGCTCGCGGCGCGCGACGCGGCCGGTTCCGCTGGCGACGTCCTGCCCGTGTTCGTGTTCGACCAGCGGTTGTGGGGCCCCTCGGGCGGGCCCCGCCGCCGCTTCCTGCTCGACTGCCTGGCCGCGCTGGACGAGGACCTCGGTGGCGCGCTGGTGCTGCGGCACGGCGATCCGGCGCTGATCCTGCCGGCCCTGGCGCGGGAGACGGGTGCCACCTCCGTGCACGTCAGCGCCGACGCCGGCCCCTACGGCCGTCGCCGCGACGAGGCCGTGGAGCAGGCACTCGACACGGTTCCCCTCGTGCGCACGGGCTCGCCGTACGCGGTGACGCCGGGCCGGGTCACCAAGCGGGACGGGACGCCGTTCCGCGTGTTCTCACCGTTCGCCCGGGCCTGGCGGGAGCACGGCTGGCGCGCGCCGGCCACCTCGCCCGACGGAGTCCGGTGGCGGACCGGTGTCCGGTCCGACGACCCGCTCCCCGCGCCCGACCCGGACGGCGTCGTCCTGCCGCCGGCAGGTGAAGGGGCGGCCCGTGCGGCGTGGGTGCGCTTCCGCGACGAGCGGCTGCTCGGCTACGCCGACGGGCGCAACGCCCCCGGCGGCGACGGGACCAGCCGGCTGTCGGCCTACCTCAAGTACGGCTGCATCCACCCCCGCACGCTCCTGGCCGACCTCGCCTCGGCCGAGCAGACCGAGTCGGTGCGCCGGTACACCGACGAGCTGGCCTGGCGGGACTTCTACGCCGACGTCCTCTGGCACCGGCCCGAATCCGCGCGCGAGTACCTGCGCCCGGAGATGCGAGCCCTGGGCTACGACAGCGGTCCGCACGCCGACGAGCTGGTCCGCGCCTGGCAGACCGGCCGCACCGGCTTTCCGATCGTCGACGCCGGCATGCGCCAGCTCCTCGGCGAGGCGTACGTCCACAACCGGGTGCGCATGATCGTCGCGTCGTTCCTCGTCAAGGACCTGCACCAGGAGTGGACGCTCGGCGCGCGCTGGTTCATGCAGCACCTGGTGGACGGCGACCTCGCGAGCAACAACCACGGCTGGCAGTGGGTCGCCGGCACCGGTACCGACGCCTCGCCCTACTACCGCGTCTTCAACCCCGTCACGCAGGGCAAGAAGTTCGACCCCGATGGCGCGTACGTGAAACGCTGGGTGCCGGAGCTGCGGGACCTGGGCCCCGAGCACGTGCACGAACCGTGGACCGCGCCCGGCGGGATCCCGGACGGCTACCCGGAGCCGGTCGTCGACCACGCGCACGAGCGTCAGGTCGCCCTCGACCGCTTCGCCCGCGTCCGCGCCGGCTGACGCGCCCGGCGGTCAGCCGCGCAGCCGGGGGGCGGAGGCGGCCGGGTCGGTCGCGACGCCCGGGGCCGCGGACAGGGTGCGCGCCCACGCCACCAGCCCGTCGACGTCGATCCGGTGGGGCGGCGCGGCGGCGTACTCGGCGATGTTCCCCGCGCCTCGGTCGAGCAGCGTCGTTGCACCGCGCGCGTTGCCCCGCGCAGCGTGGGTCAGACCGACGGCGAGCTGCGCCAGCCCGCGCCACAGCTGGCGCTCCTCCTCGGGCGCGGACTTCCAGGCGTCCTCGAGGACCTCGTGCGCGTGAAAGGGGCGGCCGGCGTCCAGCAGCTCCTGCGCCTCGGCAAGCGCCACCTCCGGCGCCCGGACGACGCCCTCGGGGGCGCGCTCCTCCCCCACGCCACCGCGCGGCAGTGGGCGCCCCAAGGCGTCCCGCGGCCGCGCGTTGCGGGCGCGGCCCTCGTCGTCCCGGTCGCGGTCGTCCACGCCGCCATCCTGCCCGCGCCCGGTGGGCGAGGTCTCAGCGGGCGGCCGGGCGATGAGGCGAACTCGCGTCTCGTCGCAGCCGAGCTCGAGCAGCCGGGCAGTCAGCTCGCGGGCCCGCTGATCAGCAGCGTCGGATCAGCGGTGCATCCAGGCGCCGGGCCGCCGTGGAAGGAGGGGTATCGCACGTCCCTCGACGAGAGGAAAGACCATGAACACCGTCCGCACGCTCGGCCGGACCGCTGGTGTCCTCACCGCTGCCGGCGCCATGGCGCTGGTCGCCACGCCGGCCCTGGCCGACAACCACACCGCCACGGTCTCCGTCCTGCACGCCGTTCCCGACCTTCCCGTCGACGTGTACGCCAACGGCGAGCGGCTGATCGACGACTTCCAGCCAGGCACCCTCACCGACCCGCTGGAGCTGCCCGCCGGCGACTACGACCTGGCGCTCTTCCCCGCAGACGCCCCGGACGGGTCCGGCCAGCCGCTGCTCTCGGCGATGGACGTCGCCGTTCCCGCCGGCGCGAACGCCACCGTGGTGGCCCACCTGACCGAGGCCGGTCAGCCCGCCCTGACGCCGTTCGTCAACGACACCAGCACGGTGCCGGCCGGCCAGGCGCGGGTCACCGTGCGGCACACCGCCGCCGCCCCAGCCGTCGACGTCCGGGCGGGGGGCCAGGTCGTCGTCGACGGGCTGACCAACCCGAACGGGGAGACCCTCACCGTCCCGGCCGGCACCATCCCGGCCGACGTCGTCCTGGCGGGCACCGACACCGTCGCCATCGGGCCGGCCGACCTGACGCTGGCCGAGGGCACCTCGACCGTCGTCTACGCGTGGGGCTCCGAGGACGCCGGCTTCGAGCTCGCCGTCCAGAAGGTCTCCGCCCAGCACTCGGCGCCGTCCGGCGTTCCGGGTGGCAGCGCCGGCCTGGCCGACGACGCGGGCCTGCCCCTGCCGGTCGGTGCCGCGGCGGTGGCTAGGCTCGTGCTGGCAGGTGCCGGCGCCGTCCGGCTCGCCCGCGCCTCGCGTTGACCTCCGGTAGCCCGAGGAGCTGACCGTGCGACCCGCCGCCGCCACCGCCGTGCTGGGCCTGGCCCTCGCTGTCGGTGCGCCGACCGCCTGGGCCCTGGCCCGGCCGGATGCGGCGGTGGGTCCGCCGGTCCAGCGGGTGCTGGAGAGCCCCGCGGCCGTTCCCCCGGCGCCGTCCGGGGCGCCCGCCCTCCCCCCGGTGACCACCCGCGACGCGGCTCCGGTCGAGGCCTCCGCCGCACGTCCACCGGTTCGCCTCGACCTGCCGGGCCTCGGCGTCACCGCGCCGGTCGACCAGGTCGGCGTCGCGGGGGACGGGCAGATGGCGCTGCCGGAGGACGTCGACCGGGTGGGCTGGTACCGCTTCGGCCCGGCGCCGGGGGCCGACGGCAACGCCGTGCTCGCCGGCCATGTCGATGACCGGGAGCAGGGCCCGGGTGCGCTGTTCCCGCTGCGCGACGTCGAACCGGGCGCCGAGCTCGTGGTCACCGACGCGGCCGGGGAGATCACTCGCTGGCGCGTGGTGTCCCGGGAGCTCGTGCAGAAGCAGGTGCTGCCGCTCGACGCGATCTTCGCCCGCGAGGGGCCGGCCCGGCTGGTCGTCATCACCTGCGGCGGTCCGTTCCTGCCCGAGTACAGCAGTTACCGCGACAACGTCGTCGTGGTCGCCGAGCCGGCGGCGGACGGCACGCCGTGACCGGACTGCTCGCCCGGCCCGTGGCCGGCCTCGGTAGCGTCAGAGGCGTGACCTCCGACCCGGGACCGGCGCCGCGCGGCGCCGTGGACCCGGACGACGCCGAGGTGGGCCGCCGTTTCGCCGCCGGTGACGAGCAGGCGCTGGCACTGGCCTACGAGCGGTGGGCCGGCCAGGTGCACGGCATGGCGGTGCGGGCCTTCGGGCCCGGACCGGACGCCGAGGACGTCACACAGCAGACCTTCATCTCCGCCTGGACCGGGCGGGCGCGCTACCGGCCCGATCAGGGTCCGCTCCCCGCCTGGCTGACCGGCGTCTGCCGGCACAAGATCGCCGACGCCTGGGCCCGCCGGGACCGGCAGCGCCGCGAGGCGGAGGCGGCGGTCTCCGAGGCCGAGGCGGCACCGTCCCGGGGATCCGCGCCGGGGGTGGACACCGCGATCGCCGACCGCATGCTGGTGCTCGACGAGCTCGAGCTCCTGGGCCAGCCGCAGCGCGGCATCATCGAGCTGGCCTTCTTCGCCGACCTCACCCACGCCCAGATCGCCGAGCGCACCGGAATCCCGCTGGGCACGGTGAAATCTCATATCCGCCGCACACTCGAACGCCTGAGGACACGATTGGAGGTGGACGGTGCCGCACTGCCAGCCTGAACAGCTCGCCCTCGCCGCTCTGCACGAGCCACTGCCGGACGACGACGCCGCCCACCTGGCCTCGTGCGCCGACTGCCGGTCCGAGGTCCGATCCCTGCAGCGCTCCGTCGACGCCGTCGCCGTGCCCGAGTTCGCCGCTCCCGCGCTCCCCGTGCCGCCGCCTGCGTCGGTGTGGGCGGGTATCGCCGCGGCCACCGGGGTGACCGCGGCACCACGCGCGGAGGCGCTCGCCGCCGCGGACGAGCCCCCGCCGGTCGCGGTCGTCCCGTCGGCCCCCTTCCCGGTCACCCCGCCCGAGGACCCGCCCGCCGGGGCTGCGGTCCTGGCCAGCAGGAAGAGGAGCCCGGCCGTCACGGCGGTGAGGCCGGTTC
>DASPIH010000307.1:0-2195 GCA_035629195.1 Blastococcus sp.
TACCCGACGAGGTCGCTGTCGACCTCGTCGTAGGACGGCGCGCCCACGGCAGCGTCGCTGAAGAGCTGACCCTGGGAGCCCTTGCTCTGGTCGCTCACGTCAGCGTCCTCCTCTGCTCCCGCAGCTGACGCCGCGGTCCCCGCGGTGGGCGCCGGACTCGTGTCGCTGCAGGCGGGCTGCCGCGTCGCGTGCCAGTACTTCCACCGCTGTTGTTCGCCGACCGTAAGCCGGGCCCTGGGGTGGGTCAACTGAGGAGGGCGGCGTGTCGCGGCACTCACCCATCGGAGGGGTATCGGCGCACCGCGCCCCGCGCTTGACCCGGATCGCGCCTCCGACCACGACGACCCGCCGCACGCGCCCCTGCCGTCACAGCAGTCACCCGCGCCGCACGCCCGCCGACCCCGTGACCCCGCCGCGCCGTCCCGGAGCCGACCCCGTCCCGGGGCGTGGTGACGTACTTGGACGGCCACCTCTCAGGCGCCTGCCCGCCTCCGCCGTGAGCCTGTGAGTGGCGGGGGCAGGGAGGTCCACCTCCGGGGCGTGGGGGGAAGGGCGGTCCTCGCCTCAGGCGGGGCCGCCGCCGGAGCCGGAGCCGGCGCCGAAGTCCTCCGGGGAGATCTGGTCGAGGAACTCGCGGAACTTCTCGACCTCGTCCTCCTGCTCGTCGGGGATCTCGATGCCGACCTCGTCGAGCAGGTCCTCGGCACCGAAGATCGGGGCACCGGTGCGGACGGCGAGGGCGACGGCGTCCGACGGGCGGGCGCTGACCACCCGGTCGTCGCCGAACACCAGCTCGGCGATGTAGATGCCGTCGCGCATCTCGGTGATGTTGACGGCCTCGAGCTCCGCGCCCAGCGCGCGGACCACCTCGCGCAGCAGGTCGTGGGTCATCGGCCGGGCCGGGCGCACCCCCTGCTGCTCGAAGGCGATCGCGGCCGCCTCGACCGCACCGATCCAGATGGGCAGGTACCGCTCCCCCTGCGTCTCCTTGAGCAGCAGGATCGGCTGGTTCCCGGGCAGCTCGACCCGGACGCCGACGACTCTGAGTTCCTGCACGGTGGGGCTCCCTCAGCTGCGGCCCGGGAACGGGCGGTGGATCGGTACGGGCGGCTGGTGGACGACGGCTCGGCGCCGGGGCCGCGGACTCGGAGCCCGGCTCCGACCACGGTACGCCCGAGTCAGGGGCGCAGGAGGTCCCGGAGGCGTGCTTCCAGCAGGGCTCCGTGCAGCTGGGCGGAGAGCCCCGCGAGCTCGCGCAGCTTCTCCGTCGCCCGGTTGCGGGCCTCCTCCGAGCGCGCCCGCAGCACCGGCGCGACCAGCTGCTCGACCAGCCCGGCCTCCCGCTCGGCGCCGTTCTGGTAGACGCGCAGGTGCCGCGGCTCGATGCCGTGCCGGGCGAGACCGGCGGCCGCCCGCGCGATCGGCAGGTCGGCCGCGGGGTGCCGCCCGTCGGCGTCGGGGGTGAGCAGTCCGAACTGCACGCAGGCGGCCAGCTGCCCGGGCTCGAGCCCCGAGGCGCGCGCGAACTGCTCGCCGGTCAGGCTGCCGGTGTCGGCGTCCTCCTCCGGCGGCGGTGCCGCCGGAGGCGTGCTGCCGGGCAGGGGCTCGCCGCGGTCGAGCGCCGCGAGGTGGTCCTTGATGACCCGCAGCGGCAGGTACTGGTCGCGCTGGGCGCCCAGCACGTACCGCAGCCGGGCCACGTCGGCCGAGGAGAACTTCCGGTACCCCGACGGCGTGCGCTGGGGGTGCACGAGGTCCTCGGACTCCAGGTACCGGATCTTGCTGATCGTGACGTCCGGGAAGTCCTCGCGCAGCACGGTCAGCACCTCGCCGATCGTGAGGCGCGGCGCGTGCCGCTCGTCGGGCTGCCCGGACTCGTCGGCACGCGAGGGCACCGCGCTCACGCCGCCGTCCGTGCTGCCGGCACCGTCCCCGACCCCCCGGCTGCCCGCCGGGTCACGAGCGCTCCCCGCCGGCGCTCGTCGCGCTCGTGCCCGGTGGTGCCGTGCACGTGCGTGACCTCGCGGGCTCGGTCACGCGCCGGCGGGCTCGCCCGTGCGCGGACCGGTCAGGTACACGAGGCGGAACTTGCCGATCTGCACCTCGTCGCCCCCGGCCAGCGTCGCGACGTCGACCGGCTCGCGGTTGACGTAGGTGCCGTTGAGGCTGCCGACGTCGTGCACCGAGAAGCCGCC
>DASPIH010000308.1:0-3836 GCA_035629195.1 Blastococcus sp.
TTCAGCGGCTGTCGAGCGGTACGTAGTCCCGCTCGGTGGCACCGGTGTAGAGCTGGCGGGGACGGCCGATCTTGGTCGCCGGGTCGGCGATCATCTCGCGCCACTGCGCGATCCAGCCGGGCAGCCGGCCGAGCGCGAACAGCACCGTGAACATCCGGGTGGGGAAGCCCATGGCCCGGTAGATCAGCCCGGTGTAGAAGTCGACGTTCGGGTAGAGCTTGCGCTGGATGAAGTAGTCGTCCTTGAGCGCGATCTCCTCGAGCTGGCGCGCGAGGTCGAGGAGCTCGTTGTTGCCGCCGAGCTTGTCGAGCACGGTGTCGGCCGTCGACTTCACGATCGCCGCGCGCGGGTCGTAGTTCTTGTAGACCCGGTGGCCGAAGCCCATGAGCTTGACGCCGGGCTCCTTGTTCTTCACGCGGGTGACGAAGGAGGGGATGTCCCCGCCCTCGCGCTGGATCGACTCGAGCATCTCCAGCACCGACTGGTTGGCGCCACCGTGCAGCGGGCCGAACAGCGCGTTGATCCCGGCCGAGACCGAGGCGAAGAGGTTCGCGTGCGAGGAGCCGACCAGCCGGACCGTCGACGTCGAGCAGTTCTGCTCGTGGTCGGCGTGCAGGATGAACAGCATGTCCAGGGCCTTGACCAGGTCGGGGTCGGCCTCGTACGGCTCGGCCGGGAACCCGAAGGTCATCCGCAGGAAGTTCTCGACCAGGCCGTGGGAGTTGTCCGGGTAGAGGAACGGCTGGCCGACCGACTTCTTGTACGCGTAGGCCGCGATGGTGGGCAGCTTGGCGAGCAGGCGCAGCGTGGAGATCTCGACGTGCTCGTCGTCGAAGGGGTCCAGCGAGTCCTGGTAGAAGGTCGACAGCGCGCTGACCGCCGACGACAGCACCGGCATCGGGTGCGCGTCGCGGGGAAAGCCGTTGAAGAACTGCCTGAGGTCCTCGTGGAGCAGCGTGTGCCGGCGCAGCCTGCCGTCGAACTCGGCCAGCTGGTCGGCCGAGGGCAGCTCGCCGTAGATCAGGAGGTAGGTCACCTCGAGGAAGCTCGACTTCTCGGCAAGCTGGTCGATCGGGTAGCCGCGGTAGCGCAGGATGCCGGCGTCACCGTCGATGTAGGTGATCGCCGAGGTGCACGACGCGGTGTTGACGAAGCCGATGTCCAGCGCGACCTTGCCGGTCGTGGCCAGCAGCTTGCTGGTGTCGATGCCGTCGGAACCCTCGGTCCCGTGCTTGACGGCCAAGGGCAGTTCGCCACCGGAGTAGCGCAGGGATACGTCTGGGGTGCTCGCTGTCTCGGTCATCGGGGACGACGCTAGCCCTCCGCGCCGGATTGCGGGATACGAGCGTGCGCCGGGGCGCGGAGGAAGGCGGTTCGTCCTCCTCGCGCCCCGGCCGTGGTTCAGGGGTGGGTCATGGAGAGCACGTCGAGCGCCTCGTCGAGCTGCTGCTCGGTGAGCTTGCCCTGGTCGACGAACCCGCGCTCCACGACGACCTGCCGGATCGTCTTCTGCTCGGCCAGCGACTGCTTGGCGACCTTCGCCGCCTCCTCGTAGCCGATGTACTTGTTCAGCGGCGTGACGATGGAGGGCGAGGACTCGGCGTACTCGCGGCACTGCTCGACGTTGGCCACGATGCCGTCGACGCAGCGGTCGGCGAGCAGCCGGCTGACGTTCGCCAGCAGCCGGATCGACTCCAGCACGTTGCGGGCCATCAGCGGCAGCGTCACGTTGAGCTCGAAGATGCCGGTGGTGCCGGCGTAGGTCACCGCGGCGTCGTTGCCGATCACCTGGGCGCCCACCTGGATGACCGCCTCGGGGATCACCGGGTTGACCTTGCCCGGCATGATCGAGCTGCCCGGCTGGAGGTCGGGGAGCTGGATCTCGCCCAGGCCGGTGCGGGGGCCCGAGCCCATCCAGCGCAGGTCGTTCGCGATCTTGATCAGGCCGACGGCGATCGTCTTCAGCTGGCCGGAACCCTCCACGAGCGAGTCCCGGGAGCTCTGCGCCTCGAAGTGGTCGCGGGCTTCGCTGAGCGGGAGGTCCAGCTCGGCAGCCAGCTTCTCGATGATCGCTGCGGCGAAGCCGGGCGGGGTGTTGATGCCGGTGCCGACGGCGGTGCCGCCCAGGGGCAGCTCGCCGATGCGCGGGAGCGAGGCCTCGAGCCGCTCCACGCCGTAGCGAACGGCCGCGGCGTACCCGCCGAACTCCTGGCCGAGGGTGACCGGGGTGGCGTCCATGAGGTGGGTGCGGCCGCTCTTCACGACCTGGGCGAACTCCTCCGCCTTGCGGGAGAGGGATGCCTCCAGGTGCCGCAGCGCAGGGATCAGGGTGGCGACGATGGCCCGGGTGGCGGCGATGTGGATGGCCGACGGGAAGACGTCGTTGGAGGACTGCGACGCGTTCACGTGGTCGTTGGGGTGCACCGGCCGCCCGAGCGACTCGGTGGCCAGCGTGGCGATCACCTCGTTGGTGTTCATGTTGCTCGACGTGCCCGAGCCGGTCTGGAAGACGTCGATGGGGAAGTGCTGGTCCCAGTCGCCCCCCGCGACGGCGCCGGCCGCTCCGGTGATGGCCTCGGCGACGTCCCGGTCGAGCACCCCGAGGTCGGCGTTGACGGTGGCGGCTGCTCCCTTGATGGCCGCGAGCGCGCCGATGAGCTCACGCTCGATCGGGGTGCCCGAGATCGGAAAGTTCTCGACAGCGCGCTGCGTCTGAGCCCGCCACTTGGCCCACGTGGGAACGCGGACCTCGCCCATGGAGTCGTGCTCGATGCGGTACTCGGTGCCGTCCTGCTGAGAAGCCACGCTGCGCTCCCGGATGTGGTCGATGGTGACAGTGCTCCGGGAGGGACCCTAGACACAGCCGCTGGTCCACGCGGTCCGGGTCCGCGTCCGGGTCGGCCGAGGAACGGGGTGTCTTCGCCGGCCCACCCGTCCGCCCGGGTCCGTTAACGTCGGGTCCGTGTCCGACAGCCAACGCCCCACGGACCTACCTGCCGTCCGCGCCTCCGACGCCGACCGGGAGGCAGCCGTCGCCCGCCTGCAGAAGGCTGTCGGCGAGGGGCGGATCGACCTCGACGAGTTCGGGCAGCGCGCCGGGGCCGCCTACGCCGCTGTCACCCGCGCGGAGCTGGACTTGCTGGTGTCCGACCTGCCCACGGACGCGCCACCGCCGGTGGAGATCGTCGGGCAACGGGCCTCGGCAGCGGTGTCGAGCGTCTTCGGCGACATCAGCCTCACCGTCACGACAGGGCCGCCGCAGCGGGCGGGCACCGTCTTCGGTGACGTCCGCATCGACCTGCGAAGCCTGCGCACCGGCGCCGACCGGATCGATCTGCACCTCAGCACCACCTTCGGCGACATCGACGTGATCGTCGCCGAGGGTGTGGACGCCGAGCTGCACGGCCGCACCGTGTTCGGGGACCGCAAGGTGGCGCTGGCCCCGGTGCAGCGGCTGGCAGGGACCCCGCTGGTCGTCGTCCACGCGAGGACGATCTTCGGCGACCTGCGGCTGCGCAGCCTCGCCCCCGGGGACTCCCCGACCCGGTGGGGCGCGCTGTTGGAGCGTCTCGCGCAGCGCCGGGAGCTGTGACACCGCGATCCTCGCCGATCGCACCGCGGCCACGTACCGTCCCCGGTCGGGCTGAGCCGCTAGCTGTAATGCCCAGCCGCGTTGTTGACGATGGTGCGGCTGATGGGTGGTTGTCCTCCAAGCGCGGTGTGGCTGCGGTGATGGTTGTAGGGGTGTAGCCAGGCGGGCAAGGCGGCGGCGCGTTCAGCTGAGCTGTCAAAGGGTCGGACGTAGGCCCACTCGTCGGCCAGGGTGCGGCTGAAGC
>DASPIH010000309.1:0-2450 GCA_035629195.1 Blastococcus sp.
GACGCCGACGCGGCGCTGGAGCAGACGTTGTCCGCGGCGCGGGACGCGCAGACCCAGGCGCGCCGCGCCGCGGCGTCGCTCGACCAGGCACTGCTGACGGCCCGTTCCTCCGTGGCGGCCGCCGCGGACTTCATCGACACCCGGCGGGGCGCGGTGGGCCCGGAGGCCCGCACCCGGCTGGCCGAGGCGCAGCGGCACCTGGAGGTCGCCGTCGACCTGGGCCGCCAGGACCCGGTCGGCGCGCTCCGGGAGGCGCAGCAGGCCGGGATGCTCGCCCAGCACGCGCTGGACCTGGCGCAGGACGACGTCGACCGGTGGAACTCCGGGTACGGACCCGGCGGCTACGGCGGCGGGTACGGGGGGCACCGGCCAGGCGGGGTCGACCTGGGCAGCCTCGTGCTCGGCGGCATCCTGCTCGGCGGAGGGCGCGGGTACGGCGGTGGGTACGGCGGCGGGTCGCGGGGTGGTGGCTTCGGGGGTGGATTCGGCGGCGGCCGCGGCGGTGGCGGGTCCTTCGGTGGCGGTGGCGGCCGCGCCGGTGGGGGCTCCTTCGGTGGCCGAGCCGGCGGCGGGCGGTTCTGACCAGGCCGCGGAACCGCCGGACTGTCGGACTCCGGTGGGACCGTGATCCTCCCCACAGCAGGAGGAGGCACCCATGCCCACGCGAGACACCGCCTGGCCGGCCGGAACGCCGTGCTGGGTCGACTACGGAGCGACCGACCTGGCTGCGGCCAGGTCGTTCTACGCCGACCTGCTCGGCTGGGAGTACACCGGCGGTGACGCGGAGTTCGGCGGCTACCTGAACGCCGAGCTCGACGGCCGGCGGGTCGCCGGGCTGGGTCCGCAGATGGACGAGGCCGGTCAGCCGGGGTGGACCACGTACTTCGCCACCGAGGACGCCGACGCGACGGTCTCCCGCATCCGCGAGGCGGGTGGCACCGTCGTGGTCGAGCCCATGCAGGTCGGGCCGTTCGGGCGGATGGTCGTCGCCCTCGACCCGCAGGGGAACGCCTTCGGGCTCTGGGAGGCCGGTGAGCACACCGGTGTGCAGCGGTACGGCGAGGCCGGGGCGCTGGTCTGGAACGAGGCAGCCGTCGAGGACACCGAGGCGGCCCGCTCGTTCTACACCGCCGTCTTCGGCTTCCGCTGGGAACAGGTCGACGCCGACATGGACTACACCACCTTCGCCACCACGGGCGACCCGCTCGGCGGCCTGGGCGGCACCGACACGGGCGGTCCGAAGGGGTGGTCGGTGTGCTTCGCCGTCGCCTCTGCCGACGACGCCGTCGCTCGTGTGGAGGCCTCGGGCGGCGCGGTCACGATGGCGCCGATGGACACCCCGTTCGGGCGGTTCGCCGTGGTCGCCGACCCGTGGGGCGCCGCCTTCTCGGTGATGCAGCTCCCGGCGAGCTGAGCGGGTGGGCCGCCGGCGCGCGGGCGCACCGGCCGCTCGTCAGTGCGTGCGGCCGCGTGGCATCAGCGGCACCGGCGGCAGCGGCGGCGCCTCCAGCCGGGCGCCGTCGTAACCGAGCACCGCGCCGAACCGGTCGGATTCCCCGTTCCACTGCTCGGCGTAGTCGGCGATCTCCTCGCCGGACCGCCCGACGAAGTTCCACCACATCACCAGTCGCTCCTCGAACGGCTCCCCGCCGAGGAGCAGCAGCCGGCTCGCGTCCGCCGCGCGCAGCCGCAGCGACCGCCGGCCCGAACCCAGGTACAGCATCGAGCCGTGCTCCAGGGCGACGTCCTCGATCGACGCCGAGCCCGACGACGCGAGCACGGCGTACTCGAAGTCCGGTTCCAGCGGCACCTCGACGTCGGCGCCGGTGGCGAGGTCGAGGTCCGCGCCGACCAGGGGGGTGTACGCGCGGCCGGGGGAGGTCGCGCCGGCGAACGTGCCCATCAGCACCGTGGCGCGCAGCCCGTCGGAGCTGAATCCGGGCAGCGCGTCGTGGTGCTCGAAGTGCGGGGCCACGTCGCGGTCGGCGTCCGGCAGCGCCACCCACAGCTGGGCGCCGTGCAGGAAGCGCGGATGGCTGACCGGGGACTGCTCGGCGTGCGAGATGCCGTGCCCGGCCGTCATCAGCGCGAGCTGCCCGGGGCCGAACACCACGTCGCTGCCCACCGAATCGCGGTGGTGCACCTCGCCCTCGAGCAGCCACGACACCGTCTGCAGCCCGGTGTGCGGGTGCGGCGCCACCTGCATGCCCGAGCCGGCGCTGATGTCGTCGGGCCCGTAGTGGTCGACGAACGCCCACGCCCCGACCATGCGCCGGCCCAGCGTCGGCAGCAGCCGGCGGACGACGGTGCTCTCGCCGAGCAGCACCTCCTTGCCCGGCAGCAGGTCCAGGACCGGCCGGGCCGGGGTCTGGTCCCGGCCACCCAGCTCGCGGGCGGGCGGGCGGCGGTCGGTGTTGCTCATAGCGACGTCCTCTCCTGCGGGCCGGTCC
>DASPIH010000310.1:0-9470 GCA_035629195.1 Blastococcus sp.
GACGACGGCGAGCAGCGGAGCCTTGCCGCGGCGGGCGTTGTGCAGGTTGGCCAGGCCGTTGCCCAGGCCGGGACCGAGGTGCAGCAGGGTCGCGGCCGGCCGCCCGGCCATCCGCGCGTACCCGTCGGCCGCGCCGGTGGCAACGCCCTCGAACAGGGTGAGCACCGCCCGCATCTCCGGGACGTCGTCCAGCGCGGCGACGAAGTGCATCTCCGACGTGCCGGGGTTCGCGAAGCAGACGTCCACGCCCGCGTCGACCAAGGTCCGGATCAGTGCCTGGGCGCCGTTCACGGTCGCGACCCTCGCACGGCCCGAGGGCCCCAGCCAGCCGGCGGCCCGGAGCGCGGAACGTCGTCCACAGGTCGACGATCGAGCCCCCGCGGGTCCTGTTCCCGGAGCTACGGTCCCCGCCGAGACCCGCTTCCCGGCGCCTCGTCGCGACCGGGCCGTCCGATTGGATTCCCCATGGCCAACGTCAGCGTGACCTATCAGCAGATGGAAGACGCCGCCGGCCGGCTCGCGAACGGGCGCGCCGAGATCGACGGCATGCTCACCCAGCTCAAGGGTCTGGTCGACCAGCTCGTCGCGGACGGGTACGTCACGGACGCCTCCAGCCGCAGCTTCCAGGCGGCCTACGACGAGTTCAGCACCGGCGCCCGCACCACGATCGCCGGGCTCGACGGGATGGCTCAGTACCTCACCTCGGCCGCCGCCACCTTCCGCGACGTCGACGTCCAGCTGGCCGGGGCGCTCGGCCGCTGATCGCTCCGGCGCCACGACGGCTCCTGCACCACGACGGCCGCTCCGCCGATCCGGCGGGGCGGCCGTCGTGGTACGCGGACCGGCTCTCGTCACGGCCCGCCGGGCGGCGTCGGGACGGCGACGGTCAGCAGCGAGCTGTCGCCCAGGTGCAGCAGACCCCGCCCCGGCCGGACCGGCCCGCCGATGACGCCACGCGGCACCCGCACGCCGATCAGGTCGCCGTCGGTGCTGCCCTGCGGCGAGAGCAGCACGCCCTGCCGCGCCCTCCTGGCGTCGACCTGCCATCCCGACAGCCCGGTGCAGATGCTGTCGGCGTTCCCGCCCAGCACCAGGCTGCGCCCGTGCCCGGCGTCGCCTCGCACGACCTCTCGGAACACCTCGGACGCCGGCACGTCCCGCAGCACGTCGCCGTCGTCGAGCAGAAGCACCAGCGGCCGCCCGGGCTCGGCGGCGAGCAGCTCCCGCCACCGGCCGGCCGGCGTCGACACCTCCTCGACGACGGCGACCACGCCGGGGCGTCCGGCCAGCGACCGCAGGGGTGAGGCCTTCGGCGCACAGACGGCGATCGGAGTTCCCTGCCGCAGCAGCGACTCCGCCATGGCCACCAGCACGGTGCTCTTGCCCGACCGCGCCGGCCCGGCGACCACGAACGCCGGAACCCCGCCGACCAGGTCCGGACCGCTCGCCACGAGCTCGTCGCCACCGACGCCGACGAGCGCGAACCCGGGGCCGGCCCCGACCGGCCGCATCCGCCACGCGGCCTCGAACGTGAGCCGTGACGGCAGCACGTCGATCCGGAACGGCCGGGACGACCGCGGCACGAGCGCGTCCCGCACCTGCGCGGCCTCGGCGATCCCGGCGATGGCGGCCGCCTGGCCCTGCCCGGACTCGTCCTCCGCCAGCAGCGCCACCTGGGTCTCGACGGCACCGCCGACGGTGACCGCCCGCCCCGGCGGCATCCGGCCGGGCACCTGCCTGCCCGGGATGCCGATGAGCGGGTAGTCACCGCGGTCGGCCAGCCGCATGACCAGCTTGCTGTCGGTGAGCGCCGCCAGCCGGGCGGTGCCCAGCGACCGGTCGCCGGTGATCACGACCGACAGCCCGACGGAGGCGCCCTCCCGCACGATCGCCGTCAGGATGTCGGAGAGCCGTCCGCCGTCGACCTCGCCGAGCGTGGCCGTGAAGCCCTCCCACCGGTCGAGCAGCAGGAGGACGTGCGGCAGGCGCTGGTCGACCGGTCCGGACCGCCGCTGCTCGGCGATGTCGGCGAACCCGCCGTCGGCCAGCACCTGCTGGCGGCGCTGCAACTCGCCCTTCAGCCGGTCGAGCAGGCGGACCGCCCGCTCGGTCTGCGTGCGGGTGACCACGGCGCCGCACTGCGGGAGGTCGGCCAGCGGCAACAGCGCTCCGTTGCCGCAGTCGACCGCGTACAGGTGCACGTCACGGGTCGAGCAGCGCGCTCCCACGGCGGCGGCCAAGGTGCGCAGGACCTGCGACCGGCCGCTCTTCGGCGATCCGATGACCAGCAGGTGCCCGTCGGACGCGGGGTCGAAGGCGGCGACCCGCCGCTCCTGCACTGCCGGAAGGTCCTGCAGGCCGTAGGGCAGCCACGTGACCGAGGCGGCACCGGCGGCGGGTACGTCGAGGTCGCCGACGAGCACGCGCTCGGGCAGCGGCGCCAACCACGGGCTGCGCTGCGCGGGCACGTCCTCGGCCACGGCCGCCCCGCGCACCGCCTCCACCAGCACCGACAGGTCGGTGATCTCGACGTCGGACCGGCGGGCCACCGTCGCGGGCTTCTGCGGAGCCGGGCAGCCCACCTGGTGCCAGCCCAGCGGGACGACGAACGGCGCCGCCGCCGCGACGGCGCCCTGGCCCGGACGGCGGCCCCCGATCCGGCCGGCCTGGAACGGCACCAGCGCGCCGTGCCCGAGCCGGGCGAACCCGCGGCCGGGCGCGGACTTCGGGATGCGTGCGGCGTCCGACGCCTCGAGGACGTCGGTGCTGTCGGCGCCGTCGGTGACCCGCAGCGAGATGCGCAGGTTGGTGTTGGCGCGGATCTCCGGCGAGACGACGCCGCTGGGCCGCTGGGTGGCCAGGAGGAGGTGGATGCCCAGCGACCGGCCGCGCTGGGCGATGTCGACCAACCCGGGGACGAAGGCGGGCAGCTCCCGGGCCATCGCGGCGAACTCGTCGATCACGATGAGCAGTCGCGGCAGGGGCGGGCGTCCGGGTTCGCGGGCCCGCAGGTCGAGGTGGTCGTCGATGTCCTTCACGCCCGCGCGCGCCAGCCGGTGCTCGCGGTACGTCAGCTCGGCCCGCAGCGAGGCGAGCGCCCGCTCCACCAGGTGGGCGTCGAGGTCGGTCACCATGCCGACGGTGTGCGGCAGGCGCACGCAGTCCCGGAAGGCGCTGCCGCCCTTGTAGTCGACCAGCACGAAGTTCAGCGAGTCCGGCCGGTTGGCGACCGCGAGCGACGCGATGATCGTCTGCAGCAGCTCCGACTTGCCCGAGCCGGTGGTTCCGGCGATCAGCCCGTGCGGGCCGTCGGTGCGCAGGTCGAGGCGGAACGGCCCGTGCAGGCCCGAGCCGGCCACCAGCCGGGTGCTCCGCCCTCCGAGCTGCCAGCGCGCACGCACACCGTCGACGGTCGGCGGCTCGAGACCGAGGACGTCGAGCAGCCGCACGCTGTCGGGCAGGACGGCGTCGTCGTCCTCCAGGCTGACGTCGCGCAGCGGGGCCAGCGCCCGGGCCGCCGTCTCGGCGAGCTCGGCGCCCACGGGCTCGGCCAGCACCTGCACGACCGGGTCGGAACCGCTGCGCCGCACCACCAGCCCGGTTCCCTCGGCCGGGTCCACCACCGCTGTCGCGGTCGCCGCCTCCGGCAGGAACCGCTCCTCCTCGTCGGCGCAGACGGCGTAGACGCCCACCGACGGGCCCTCCTGCAGCACCTGCGCCAGGCCGGGAGCGGCCCGCAGCGGCCGGAAGCCGTGGACGACGAGCACGTGGGCGGGAAAGGAGTCCGGCCGGACCAGGCCGCCGCCGGAGGACGTCGCGTCGCGGCGGGCCCTGATCAGGGCGGTCAGCCCGGCGATCCGCGCCGTCACCGTCTCCGGGTCGTTGCCCACGAACGCCAGAGGGCCCTCGCCGTCGGCCGGGCGGGCGTGCGGCAGCCAGCGCACCCAGTTCCAGTCCGCGCGGCCGCGGGGCGCCAGCACGGTGAGCGCCAGGTCGCGGGGCGGGTGGTGCACGGCCAGCTGCAGCACGACCCAGCGCAGCAGGCCGGCGAGGGGCTCGGCCGGCCCGGCGAGACCGACGACGCCGGCTTCGCGCAGCGGCACCACGACGGGCACCGCCCGCACGGTGCGCTGCTCCGGAGGCTCGGTCCGACCGGCCCGGTCGATGACGTCGACGTCCGCGGGCAGGTCCGCCGCGCCCAGCCGCAGATCGAGGGCATCGGGATCGGTGCGGCGCCGCTCCCACAGGCGGCGGCCGGGCAGCACCGCGGTGAGCAGGACGGTGGCCGGATCCGGGTGCCCCGACCGGCGGCGCACCGTCTCCTCGGCGATCGCCGTCTCGATCCGCCGCAGCGCCCGGGCGCGCTCGGCCTCGTACTCCTCGCGGGCGCGGCGCTCCTCGCGAGCGGTGTGCCGCCGGTCGGCGACGGTGTTGCTGATCATCATCACCGGGCCGGCGACGGCGAACACCAGGTACAGCGGTGAGCGCAGGGCGACCGCCAGCACGACGCCGATCACCAGCGGCGCCAGGACCATCACCGCCGGGAACCGGCGTCGCTCCCGACCCGTGGGCTCCTGCGGCAGCTGGATGCGCACCTCGCGCGCCGACGGAAGGATGCGCGGCGCCCGCACGAACGCCCGCGTGCCCGGGCCGGCCGGCTCGACGGCGGCGTCGGCGACCGCGGCCGGGCCGATCACCAGCTGCGTGTTCCCCAGCTGCACGACCTGCCCGGGAGCCAGCGGAACGCCGTCCTCCTCGGTCACCGGCTCGCCCTCCAGCAGCGTGCCGTTGGCGGAGCCCAGGTCACGGAGGACGACCCCGCCGGCCGCCACCCGCAGCAGGGCGTGCCGGCGCGACATCGACCGGTCGGCGAAGCCGAACGCGCTGCTCCGGCCCAGCTCGTGGTCGCCCGGCGGCAACGGGGCGACCAGCCCGCTGCCGGGACCGCTGACGACCCGCAGCTGCCAGCCGTGCGGAGGCGGTCCTGGCGCGGTGGCGAGCGCAGCCGCCTCGGTCAGGTGCACCACGCCGCCGTCGACGAGCGCGCTCTCGCCCACCGGCTGGTCGTCGTCGAGCCGGTGACCACCGACCCACAGCCCGTCGGCGGGAACGCCGGCGACCCGGGCCAGCTCGGCGGCGACGCGACCGATCGGCAGGTCGTCGTCCACGTCGACGACGACGTCGAGCAGCGCGCCGTCGACCTCCCCGACGCTGAGCTGGACGCGCACCCGTCTCCCTCCGTCGCGACGACGACCGCACCCGGCCGGGCACCCGTCCGGGCCCGGGAGATGGTGCACCGCCGACGGGGCCGGAGCTCCCGGTCGGGTGACCGCCTGTGGACAACGCGGGGAGGCGGGGAGGCGGGCGGGCCGGCCGGACGCGTCCGCTGCCGGTCTCCGCGTGTCGGGAATGGCGGGAGCGGATCCGCCGCTGAACCGCGTGAGCACCGACCTCCCTCCCCCGCTCCGAGAGGCCGCGCATGCCCACGCTGCTGACGTCCCGGCCCGTCTCCGCCGAGCCGGCCCCGCGCCGCCGTCGCCGGGTCCCCCTTCGACTGGTCGCGGCAGGTGTCGGCGTGGCCGTGCTGGTACCGGTCGGCGTCGAGGTCGCCGGCTGGCTGCCCGACAACCCCTTCGGGCAGGACGTGGTCGACCGGAGCACGACGCCCCTGCTGCTGGCCCTCCAGGACCTGGACGAGTACCACGCGGCGACCGGCACCTTCCAGGTCGTCGTCGACCGCGAGGTGGACACCCGCTACGTGCCGTCGTTCGTCAGCGGCGAGCGGGTCCAGGTGCTCGCGACCGGGACCGCCGACGCCTACGTCGACTTCGCGACCCTGGACGCCGGCGCGGTGAGCCTGTCCGGCGACGGCGCGGCGGCGACCATCGAGCTGCCGGCGCCACGTCTCGACGAGGTCCGGATCGATCCGGAGGAGAGCCGCGTGCTCGACCGCGACCGAGGGCTGGCCGAGAGGATCGGCGGCGCGCTCGGCGAGGACCCGGTCGACGACCGCGAGGTCTACGCCCTGGCCGAGAGCCGGCTCGCCGCGGCAGCCGCCGAGAGCGACCTCCGCGACCGGGCCGAGGTCAACACCCGCGCCATGCTGACCGGCCTCGCGCGGTCGCTCGGCGTCGACGAGGTCGAGGTCCGGTTCGAGGACGTCGCCGACAGCACCGGCTGAGGAGGCACCTCGCCCTTCGCAGGCTCGGGGCGGGACCGGGAACGCAGGGTCCCGCCGCGAGCATGCGAGTGGTGGGAGCAGGGGGCGTTGCTCAGCCCTTGAGCTTGTACTCCTTGAGCAGCCCGCGGCTGATGATCGTCTTCTGGATCTCGCTGGTGCCCTCGCCGATGAGCAGGAACGGCGCCTCGCGCATGAGCCGCTCGATCTCGTACTCCTTGGAGTAGCCGTAGCCGCCGTGGATCCGGAAGGACTGGGTGGTCACCTCGGCGCAGTACTCGCTGGCGATCAGCTTGGCCATGCCGGCCTCGACGTCGTTGCGCTCGCCGCGGTCCGTGAGGCGGGCGGCGTTGACCATCATCAGGTGCGCGGCCTCGACCTTGGTCGCCATCTCGGCCAGCTGGAACGCGATGGCCTGGTGCTGGGCGATCGGCTTGCCGAAGGTCTCCCGCTGCTGGGCGTAGGCGACGGCGAGCTCGAAGGCGCGGACGGAGATGCCGCAGGCCCGGGCGGCGACGTTGACCCGGCCGACTTCGACGGCGTCCATCATCTGGGAGAAACCCTTGCCGGGCGTTCCGCCGAGGATGTCGGTGGCCTTGGCCTGGTAGCCGTCGAACACCAGCTCGGTGGTGTCGACGCCCTTGTAGCCCATCTTGTCGATCTTGCCGGGGATGGTGAGCCCGGGCTTGACCTCGCCGAAGCCGGAGGGCTTCTCCACCAGGAAGGTCGTCAGGTTCTGGTGGGCCTTCTCCGCGCCCAGCTCGGTGCGCACCAGCGCCGCGACGAGGGTGGAGCTGCCACCGTTGGTCAGCCACATCTTCTGGCCGTCGATGACGTAGTTCCCGTCGTCCTGCTTCGTGGCCTTGGTGCGGATGCCCGCGACGTCGGACCCCAGCCCCGGCTCGGACATCGAGAACGCGCCGCGCACCTCACCGGTGGCCATCCGGGGCAGGTAGTACTCCTTCTGCTCCGGCGTGCCGTGCTGACGCAGCATGTAGGCCACGATGAAGTGGGTGTTGATGACGCCTGAGACGCTCATCCAGCCGCGGGCGATCTCCTCGACCGCGAGCGCGTAGGTCAGCAGCGACTACCCCAGGCCGCCGTACTCCTCGGGGATCATGAGGCCGAAGATGCCGAGCTCCTTGAGCCCGTCGACGATCTCCTGCGGATACGTGTCGCCGTGCTCGAGCTCCTGCGCGTTCGGGATGATCTCCTTGTCGACGAAGCTCCTGACCGTCGACAGGATCTCCTGCTGGATGTCGGTCAGGTCCGCGGTCTGGGCCAGGCGGGTCATCGGTCTCCTCTGGAACTCCGGTGTCAGCAGTGAGTATGTGCCACGTGCCGACGACGGCTCGGGCGTGCTGCCCACGCCCGTTCCGGCGGCGGACGTGGTCGGCAGACGGACTGCGGTGCGGCGGCCCCCGGTCCCGGGGAACCGCCGCGTCGCCGCCGTCCCGGCTTCGGGCGCTCAGTCCTCCGGCGGCGTGAAGGACGAGCTGCGGGACATGCCCGCGGCGCGGCCCTTGCCGGCGATGACCAGGGCCATCTTCCGGCTGGCCTCGTCGATCATCTCGTCGCCGAGCATCGCCGAGCCCTTCTTGCCGCCGGCCTCCGACGTCGCCCAGTCGTAGGCGTCGAGGATCAGCTCGGCGTGGTCGTAGTCCTCCTGCGACGGCGCGTAGATCACGTTCGCGGCGTCGATCTGGCCCGGGTGCAGCACCCACTTGCCGTCGAAGCCGAGCATCGCCGAGCGCTTGGCGACCTCCTCGAAGGCCGGCACGTCGCGCACCTGGAGGAAGGGACCGTCGATGGCCTGCACGCCGCGGGCGCGGGCGGCCATGAGGATCTGCATGAGGATGTAGTGGAACGGGTCGCCCGGGTAGTCCGGGTGCAGCGCGCCCACGACCAGCGACTTCATGTTGATGCTGGCCATGAAGTCGGCCGGGCCGAAGATGATCGTCTCGATCCGCTCGCTGGCGAACGCGATGTCGTTGACGTTGATCAGGCCCTGGGCCGTCTCGATCTGCGCCTCGATGCCGATCCGGCCGACCGGGAGCCCGTTGGCCTTCTCGATCTGGCTGAGCAGCATGTCCAGCGCCTTGACCTGCGCGGCGTCCTGCACCTTCGGCAGCATGATGCAGTCGAGGTTCGCGCCGGCGCCGCCGACCACCTCCAGCACGTCCTGGAAGGTCCACTCCGTCGTCCAGTCGTTGACCCGGACGGTGCGGATCTTGTCGCCCCAGCCGCCCTCGTTCAGCGCGGCGACGATGTTCTTGCGGGCACCCGGCTTGGCCAGCGGCGCGCAGGCGTCCTCGAGGTCGAGGAAGACCTGGTCGGCCGGAAGGCCCTTGGCCTTCTCCAGGAACCGGGGGTTGCTGCCGGGAACGGCCAGGTTGGAACGACGGGATCGGAGCTCGGCCACGGTGCCTCCGCTGGGCTGGTGAGATGGGTCAGGTGAACAATGCATCGATCGGGGGTTCGGTTACCGGAGGGTAGCGATGCCGGATCCCGGCCGCGTACCCGCGTGATCAGCGGCCGGCGGCCCCGTCGCACCGCTTCAGGTGGCGGGCTCGACCAGGATGGCGGGGCGACTGGCCCGGACCACCAGCGCGACCCCGGCGACGACGGCGACCATGCCCGGCAGTGCGAGCAGCGGCGGCGCCTGACCGAGCAGGATCAGCGCCACGATCAGCGCGCCGGGCACCTCGAGCAGCACCGCCAGGCTGACCACGGTGGGCCCGACCGTGGAGAGCACCAGGTTCAGCAGGGTGTGGCCGGCCAGCTGGGCGCATCCGGTGATGCCGGCGATCAGCCACCAGTCGCGAGCGCTGAAACCGGTGAGCGGGACGTCGGCCACCACCGCGGCGACGGCCACGGCCGCCGCGCAGACGGAGTAGGCCACCACCGCGTAGGCCGACGTCGACAGCCGCTCGCGAGCGCGTGCCCCGGCCAGCACGTAGCCGCCCGCGCAGATCGCGCCCAGCACGGCCAGCCCGTCACCGGCGAGGGCCTCGATCCCGACCGAGACGTCCACACCGGCGATGAGCGCCACCCCGACGACGGCGAGCACCAGCCCCCACCAGACGGCCGCCGGCAGTCGCACCCCGGTCACGCGCGCGGCCAGCGCCGTCCAGATGGGCGTGGTGGTGACCAGCGCCGTCGACGCGGCGACCGTCGTCATCGACAGGCTGGGCAGCCAGGCGGCGAAGTGCGCGGCGAGGAACAGCCCGGCCACCACGGAGCTGCCCAGGTCCCGCGGACGCAGCCCGGCGAGGGTGGCGCGGTCGCGGCT
>DASPIH010000311.1:0-3202 GCA_035629195.1 Blastococcus sp.
AGCAGCCAGGCGATGCCCTCGCCCAGCGTGAGCGGCGTCCGGCCGGCTCCGGTGATCTCCGGCAGGGCCTCGTCGGGGCTCCGGTTCCGCAGGGCGTCGCCCCGGTCCAGACCGTCGACGGCGTAGACCGGGTCCTCGGGCACGTCCACCGGCCCGGCCGGCAGGAACCCGTCGACATCGGTCATGTCCGAGACGACGAAACCGGGCCGGCCGTCCAGCGCGAGCAGCGGGGTCAGCGCGGACGCGGGGGCCCGGTCGGGGTGCGGCCGACGTAGGAGTTCTTGACCAGCCCCAGCCCGTAGGGGATGCCCGAGGCCTCGGCGTACCCGACGGCGGCCGGCGTGCCGGACTCGGGCACGGGGATGACCAGGTCGGCGTCGGCCGGGTGCTCCTTGGCCAGGCGCCGGCCGATCTCCACCCGCGCGGCGTGCACGCCGCGGCCGGAGATGGTGGTGTCCGGCCGCGCGAGGTAGACGTACTCGAAGACGCAGCCCTTGGGCTGGGCGGGTGCGAAGTGCTGGCTGCGCAGCCCGTTCTCGTCGATGGCGATCAGCTCGCCCGGCTCCACCTCGCGCACGATCGAGGCGCCGACGATGTCCAGCGCGGCGGTCTCGCTCGCCACGACACAGCCCCGCTCCAGCCGGCCCAGCACCAGCGGGCGGACGCCCTGCGGGTCGCGGGCCGCGTACAGGGTGTCCTCGTCCATGAAGGTGATCGAGAAGGCGCCGCGCAGCCGCGGAAGCACCTCCATGGCCGCCGCCTCGACGGAGATGTCCTGGTAGGAGGCGATCAGCGCCGTCACCAGGTCGGAGTCGGTCGTGGCGGCGAAGGCTCCGGGCACGCCGGCGTCGGCTGCCTGGCTGGCCAGCTCGGCGGTGTTCACCAGGTTCCCGTTGTGGCACAGCGCCAGCCCGGATCCGGTCTCCGTCGTGCGGAAGGTGGGCTGGGCGTTCTCCCACGTGGAAGCGCCCGTGGTCGAGTACCGGGTGTGCCCGACGGCCAGGTGGCCGCGGAGGCTGCCGAGGGTCGGCTCGTCGAACACCTGGCTGACCAGCCCGAGGTCCTTGTAGACCACGACCGAGGCGCCGTCGGAGACCGCGATGCCGGCCGCCTCCTGCCCGCGGTGCTGGAGCGCGTACAGACCGAAATAGGTCAGCTTCGCGACCTCTTCCCCCGGCGCCCAGACACCGAAGACGCCGCAGGCGTCCTGGGGCCCCGGGAACTGGGGATCGAGGTCGTGCGTCAACCGTCCATCACCGCGGGGCACGGGGTCGAGCGTACCGGCGTCCGCCACCCGACCCGAATGCGAGCGGGTGCAACCCCTCACATCCCGGCGGCTGCCCGGGCGCCGGGGCGCGGGGAACCGGAGGCCCCGGACACACGTTGTCGGGCGGTCCGCACCGGCTCCGGAGGCCCACCTGTGCCCACGTCCACCGCTCCCCCGACCGCTCTCCTCCCACCCGGACCGGCGCAGGCCGACCGGTTGATCGCTCTCGGCGTGCACGGGATCGCCGGGCTCACCGCCCGTGACCTGCGTGCCGCTGCCGGCCGCCTCGCCCCGGGCGCGCTGCTCGTGCCGCACCCCGACCGGGCCCCCGCGTCCGCGTTGACCCCGCTGCTCGCGCTGGACGGCCGGCCCGGCTTCGTCGTCCCGGACATGACCGATGTCGACGGGTTCCTGCCGGCCGGGCCGGTGGACGTGCCCGAGGACCCGCTCTACGCCGTCGACGGTCTGGACCGGGGCGACGCCCTGCGGAACCGGAGCCCCGACGAGGCCCTGCCGGAGATCACCGGAGCCGGCCGGACGCCGCTCACGCTGGGCGAGGGCATCGCCTGGCTGCTCCAGTGCCCCGACGTCCTGGCCCGCACCGCCTGCTTCATGACGATCGGCTCACGCATGCGCAAGCCGGACGGCCGCCTCGACGCCCGCACCCCGGCACTGTGGATCAGCAACGGCACCGGCCGGGACGGTCGCGAGCGCCGGGGCGCGCCCAAGGTGGGCTGGTGCTGGGCGGGCAACCGGCACACCTGGCTCGGCTTCGCGTCGGCCGTAGCTCGCGGGCCCATCGTCGGCTGAGCGGCGGTCAGCCCCCCACGGTGCGCAGCTCGGCGGCGATGGTGGTGTCCTCGCCGTGCCCGGTCCTGACCACCGTGTCCCCGTGCAGGCTGAACAGCTGGGACCGGATCGAGTTGAGGATCGTGGGGTGGTCGCTGAAGGAGCGGCCGGTCGCACCGGGGCCGCCGCAGAACAGCGTGTCACCGGTGAAGACGGTCGCCAGGTCGGGGGCGTGCAGGCAGGTGCTGCCCGGCGAGTGACCGGGGGTGTGCAGCGCGAGGAGCCCGGTGCCCGCAACCGTGAACCGGGTGCCCGGCTGCAGGTCGGAGTCGGGCGCGGTGCCCTCGTGGGTCATGTCCCAGAGCATGCGGTCGGCGCTGGAGAACCAGATCGGGGCGCCGGTGGCCTCGCGCAGCGCCGGTGCGGCGGTGATGTGGTCGTTGTGCCCGTGGGTGAGCACGATCGCCGTGACGGTACGACCACCGATCGCCTCCACGATGGGAGCGGCGTCGTGGGGGGCGTCGATGACCAGCACCTCGCTGTCGTCGCCGACGAGCCAGACGTTGTTCTCCACGTCGAAGTCCTGGCCGTCCAGGCTGAAGACGCCCGGGATGACCACCTTGTCGATGCGGGCGACCATCAGAGGACGACCACGCTGCGCAGCACCTCACCGCGGTGCATCTTCTCGAACGCCTCCTCGACGTCGCCGAGGGCGATGGTCTCGCTCACGAAGGCGTCGAGGTCGAAACGACCCTGCAGGTACAGGTCGACCAGCATGGGGAAGTCGCGGCTGGGCAGGCAGTCTCCGTACCAGGAGGACTTGATCGCGCCGCCGCGGCCGAAGACCTCGGTCGCGGGCAGCTCGATGGTCATGCCCGGGGTCGGGACGCCGACCATGACCACCCGGCCGGCGAGGTCGCGGGCGTAGAACGCCTGCTCGAACACCTTCGGGTGACCGACGGCGTCGATGGCGACGTCGACCCCGAACCCGCCGGTGAGCGCCTTGATGGCCTCGACCGCGTCGGTCTCCTTGGAGTTCACCGTGTGGGTGGCGCCGAAGCCCTTGGCCCACTCCAGCTTCCGGTCCTCGATGTCCACGGCGATGATCGTGGACGCGCCGGCCAGCTTCGCCCCGGCGATCGCGGC
>DASPIH010000312.1:0-16249 GCA_035629195.1 Blastococcus sp.
ATGCCGCCGTTGAAGAGCAGGTCCACCGGCGCCAGCAGGATCGCCCGCATCAGCTCGACCGGGCTCAGCGACGCCACGCCGTCGGCCAGGCCGAGGGCGCTCCGCATCTGCGCCGACACCGGGATCGCCTTGGCCGAGCGCGGCCAGACGCCCCCACCGGTGCTGATCAGCCCGGGGTCGTAGTCCGCCCAGCTGGACCGGGGCAGCTCGAACAGCCGCCTGCGCTCGGCGAACGACGTCGCCGCGTCGGGCGAGGGGTCGACGAACACGTGCCGGTGGTCGAAGGCGGCGACCAGCCGGATGTGCTCGGACAGCAGCATGCCGTTGCCGAAGACGTCGCCGGACATGTCACCGACGCCGACGACGGTGAAGTCCTGGCTCTGCACGTCGAGACCGAGCTCGCGGAAGTGCCGGGTGACCGACTCCCACGCGCCGCGGGCGGTGATGCCCATGGCCTTGTGGTCGTAGCCCACCGATCCACCCGAGGCGAAGGCGTCGCCCAGCCAGTAGCCGCGTTCGAGGGCCACGGCGTTGGCGAGGTCGGAGAACGTGGCGGTGCCCTTGTCGGCGGCGACCACCAGGTAGGAGTCGTCGCCGTCGTGGCGCACCACACGGTCCGGGGGCACGACCTCGCCGCCCAGCAGGTTGTCGGTGAGGGACAGCAGGGCGCCGATGAACAGCTGGTAGCAGGCCTTCGCCTCGGCGAGCACCTCGTCGCGGGAGGCACTGGCCGGAGGCGGGTTCTTGACCACGAACCCGCCCTTGGCACCCGTGGGCACGATGACGGTGTTCTTCACCATCTGCGCCTTGACCAGGCCGAGGATCTCGGTGCGCAGGTCCTCCCGGCGATCGGACCAGCGCAGCCCGCCGCGGGCCACCGTGCCGAAGCGCAGGTGCACGCCCATCACCCGCGGCGAGCTGACCCACACCTCGTGCCTCGGGCGGGGATCGGGGAGATCGGGCACCTGGGCGGGGTCGAGCTTGAGCGCCAGCGCCGGGCGGGCGGGAGAGGACATGGCGTAGTACGTGGTCCGCTGCGTCGCGGTGACCGCGGCCAGCAGCGAGCTGAGCACCCGGTCGGCGTCGAGGGAGGCCACCTCCCCGATCGATCGGCGCAGCGCCTCGACCAGGTCGGCCTGGCGGGACTCCCGGCCGGTTTCCCGATCCGGGGAGAAGCGGGTCTCGAACAGGGCGACCAGGCGGGCGACGACGCCGGGGTGGGCGGCCAGCGTCCGCTCGACGTAGGCCTGGCTGAACGGCAGCCCGGCCTGGCGGAGCCACTGGACATAGGCGCGCACCACGGCGACCTGGCGCCAGGTCAGCCCCGCCAGCAGGACGAGCGCGCCCAGCCCGTCGTCCTCGGCCTCGCCGCGCCAGACCGCACCGACGGCCTCGGTGAACCGCTCGGGCAGGGAGCGCAGCAGCGGCAGCTCCACCTGCGGCAGGGAGAGGCCGAAGTCGTAGATCCAGGTCGGGGGTGCGCCGATGCGGTCGATCTCGTACGGCCGCTCGTCGACGACGTCGACGCCCATGTGCTGCAGCATCGGCAGGATCACCGACAGCAGCAGGCGCTCCCCCACCCGGTAGACCGACAGCCGGCGCTCACCCGGCGCGCCCTCGTCCGGCGTCCACAGCCGCAGCGCGAAGGCGCCGGTGGCCAGGCCATCGAGCCGGACGAGGTCCTCCACGGCGCGCTCGGCGGAGAAGTCCTCCTGGTAGGCGGCCGGAAAGGCGTCGGCGACCCGCGCGAAGACCTTCTCGGCGTCGCCTCCGAACCGGACGACCAGGGCGTCGGAGAGCGCATCGGCCCAGCTGCGGGCGGCGGCGGCGAGGTCGGCCTGCAGCGTGCCGACGTCGACGCCGACCCGCCGGGGCGCGCCCTTGCGGCCCACCGGCAGGCGGACGACGAAGTGCAGCCGGGTCAGCACCGACTCGGTGGAGCGGGCGGTGAACTCGATGCTGGTGCCGCCGAGGCGCTCGAGCAGCAGCTGCTGCATGCGCGTGCGCACCTCGGTGGTGTAGCGGTCCCGCGGCAGGTAGACCAGCGCCGACCAGAACCGGCCGGTGGGGTCCTGGCGCAGGAAGAGCCGGGTCTGCCGCCGTTCCTGCAGGTGCAGCACGGCCATCGCGACGGGCAGCAGCTCGTCGGCGTCGACCTGCATGAGCTCGTCGCGCGGAAAGGTCTCGAGGACGTCGAGCAGCTCCTTGCCGGTGTGGCTGTCGGCCGGCACGCCGGAGCGGGCCACCACCTCGGTGACCCGGCGCCGTACGAGGGGCACGTCCAGGACGCTGCTGGTGTAGGCGGAGGAGGGGAAGAGCCCGACGAAGCGGTACTGCCGACGAGCACCCGAGGCGTCCGCCGGCACGGTGACGGCGACCAGGTCGAGCCAGGCCCGCCGGTGGACCGAGGCGCGGGTGTCGGCCTTGGTGATGCTGAGCAGGTGGTCGGCCGGCGCCTGCGCGGCCTCGGGGGTGACGGTGGTCCCGCTCATGTCGGCGTCGCTGCGCAGGACCCCGAGCCCGGTGCCGGGAACCGGCCGGACGGGCCACCGCTCGGTCGCGGGGAGCTCCACCTCCCGGGCTCCGAGCAGGACGAAGTTGTCGTCGGCCAGCCAGCGCAGCAGGGCCGCGGCCTCGCCGGGGTCGTCGGCGGGGGACGTCGTCCCCTCGGGCGCGGGCGCCATCCGGTCCAGCCGGGCGGCCAGCTCGCGGATGCGCTCCCGGAGCCGCGCGGTGTCCTCGTGCACCGCCCGCACGTCGTCGAGGACGGTGCGCAGGCCGGTGACGAGGTCCTCGGCCGCCTCGGCGTCCAGCGGTCCGTCGAGGACGACGGCCATCCAGGACTCGGCGACCGCGTCCGCGCCGCACGACGCCGGATCCGCGCTGTCGCAGAAGGCGGTGATCCGGCCGCGCAGGTCGCGGCGGACCACGAGCACCGGGTGGACGATGTGCTCGAGCGCGAACCCCTGGCGCACCACCTCGGCGGTGACGGAGTCGACCAGGTAGGGCATGTCGTCGGTGACCAGCCGCACGACGGCGCGGGCGCGGTCCTCCGGCGGCTGGTGCACGTCGACCGTCGACGCGCCGGGCGGCCGCACCTCGGCCACGGCCAGGTGGCCGAGGGCGAGCGACGCGAGGGCGGCCGGGTCGTGGCCGAGGACCTCCTCGGCGGGCTCGCTCCAGTAGTAGCGGCGCATCAGCGCGGGGAGGTCGTCCGGCCGGCAGCCGGCGGGGAGCACCCCCTGCGGTCCCAGGCCGCTCGCGGCGGCCTCCGCCGCCCGGTCGAGCACCCGCCGCTTCTCGCCGCGGGCGGCCTCCAGGGCGGCGAGCTCGGTGCGGGAGCCGCCCGCCGAACTCCCGGGCCGGTCGCGCGCCGGGGTCTCCGGGGCGACGCCGGTGTCACTGGCCATGTCAGGCGACGCTACTGCTCACCCGGACACCCGTCACGACGGCGCGGCGAGCCCCGTCCAGAGGCTCGCCCCGAGCCTGCGAGGGAGGGGTGTTCTCCCGTCAGCGCTCGGTGATCTGGTCGGCCGCCCAGCCTCCGATGGCCAGGAGCACCCCGCCGAGCAGGGCCGTCGTGAACCCGTCGACGGTGAGCCGGTCGGTGATCGCGGCGGTGATGCCGAGCAGCGCCGCGTTGATCACCAGGAGGAAGAGCCCGAGCGTCACCAGGACGAACGGCAACGACAGCAGCCGCAGGACGGGCCCGACGACCGCGTTGACGATCGCGAAGAGCAGCGCGATCCAGAGGAACGTGCCGGCCTCCCCGAGCGGCGCGTCCGGGTTGCCGATGACGTCGACGCCGTCGAGGACCTGGGTGACCAGGTAGAAGACCCCGGCCATGAGCACGACTTTCAACGCGAACCTGAGCACGGGGCCACGCTAGTGGTCGATCGTCGGCGATCAGCGGTACGGCCGCGGCTGGGGCTCCGCGGCGTCGGTCATGGAGGAGCGCAGGATCCGGTCGACGCCCCGGTGACGCGACAGCGGTACCGTGCGCTAGGCGGTTCTATGCCTCTCTAGCCTGCCGGGTAGACGAGCCCATACGGTGGACGACATGGATCCGGTGCGAAACCCCTACGCCCCCGGCGCCGGCCAGCGCCCGCCAGAGCTGGCCGGGCGGGACACCGAGCTGTCCGCGTTCGAGGTGGTGCTCCAGCGCATCGCCCACGGCCGGCCCGAGCGCTCGCTCGTGCTGACCGGGCTGCGCGGAGTCGGCAAGACCGTGCTGCTCAACCAGCTGCGGTCGGCCGCCATCTCCCGGGGCTGGGGAACCGGCAAGATCGAGGCCCGGCCGGAGCAGTCGCTGCGCCGGCCGGTCAGCTCCGCGCTGCACATGGCGCTGCGCGAGCTCGGCCCCCGGCACGGGGACCAGGACTCCATCGCGGAGGTGCTGGGGGTGCTCAAGGCCTTCGCCCAGCGCGGTTCGGTCGGCTCCGACGGCGCGGCCGCGAAGGTGCGGGACCGCTGGCAGCCCGGCATCGACGTCCCCGCCGCCACCGGGCGGGCGGACTCCGGGGACATGGAGATCGACCTGGTCGAGCTGCTCAGCGACGCCGCCGGCGTGGCCGCCGACATCGGCAGCGGCATCGCGCTGTTCATCGACGAGATGCAGGACGTCCAGGCCGACGACGTCTCCGCCATCTGCGCCGCGTGCCACGAGCTCTCCCAGCAGGGTGCGCCGCTGATCGTCGTGGGCGCGGGCCTGCCGCACCTGCCGGCCGTGCTCAGCGCGTCCAAGAGCTACTCCGAGCGGCTGTTCCGGTACCTCCGCATCGACCGGCTGGACCGCGAGGCCGCCGACCGGGCGCTGCTGGCTCCCGCCGAGCGCGAGGACGTCACCTTCGAGCCCGAGGCCCTCGACGCGCTGTACGAGGCCGCCGACGGCTATCCGTACTTCGTCCAGGCCTACGGCAAGGTCACCTGGGACGTCGCGGCCGCCTCCCCCGTCACCGCCGCCGACGTCGCCATGGCCGCACCCGTGGCCGAGGCGGAGCTGGCCGTCGGCTTCTTCGGGTCCCGCTACGACCGGGCCACCCCCGCGGAGCGCGAGTACATGCACGCCATGGCCGAGCTGGGCGGCCCCGGCGGTGCCGCCGTCGCGACGGCGGAGGTCGCCGCCACGCTGGGGCGCAGACCGGCCTCGCTGTCCCCCGCGCGCGACTCGCTCATCAAGAAGGGCCTGGTCTACTCCGCCGAGCGCGGGCAGATCGCCTTCACCGTCCCGCACTTCGGCCGCTACCTGCTGCGCCACCCGGACTAGCGGAAGGACCTCCCTGCCCCCCACCACTCGCGAGCTCGCGGCGGGACCCTGCAGGGAGGCCGGGGTCAGCGCGTCACGAGCAGGGGCGGGACGACCTCGGGGCCGGCGTCGAGCGGACGCGCCTCGTCCCGCGGATGGGCGCGGACGGCCAGCACGGCGACGTCGTCCTCGACGCCCTCCCCCAGCATCTCCTCCAGCAGCCGGTCGCACAGCCGGCTCAGCGTCAGCCCGGCCGAGTCCTCCAGCAGCCGCTGCACCCGCGCCCGGCCCTCGTCGAGGGGAACTCCGCGCCGCTCGAACAGGCCGTCGGTGAAGAGGACGAGCGTGCTGCCGTCGGGCATGTCGTCCATCCCGTCGGACCGGGTTCCCGGCCAGCCGATGCCCAGGGGCGGGCCCACCTGCGTGCTGAGGGCGACGACCCGCCCGTCCGGCAGGACCAGCATGGGGTCGGGGTGGCCGGCCGAGGCCCAGTGCAGCCGCCGGACCCCTCCGGCGTCCTGCTCCAGGCGGCACACCAGCGCGGTCGCCATGGCCGGGACCGCCAGCCCCACGAGCGCGTGGTCCACGCGCCCGAGCAGCTCTGCCGGTGCCTCCTGCCGGTCGTAGGCGATGCCGCGCACGAGGGTCTTCACCTGCCCCATCGCGGCCGCCGCCTCGATGTCGTGCCCCATGACGTCGCCGATCACCACGACGGTGTTCCCGTCCGGCTGCAGGAAGGCGTCGTACCAGTCGCCGCCGATCGAGATGCCCTGGTTCGCCGGCCGGTAGCGGACCGCCAGCTCCAGGTGGTCGGGCTGCACCGGCGGCGACAGGAGGCTCATCTGCAGCCGCTCGGCGACCTGCTGGCTGGCCAGGGCCAGCCGGGCGTTGTCGAGGGCCAGGGCGGCCCGGCGCGACGCGATCTCCGCCGTCCGGAGCTCGGCCTCCGTGTGCGCCCCGCGCTCCGGGCCGTTGATCAGGGTGAACCCGCCGATGATCTCGCCCCGGGCGACGAGGGGGAACCCGGCGGCGGCCGCCGGGCGCAGCGGGGCGAGCACCTCCCGGGCCGCTGCGTCGGGAACCATCGACAGGACGGCCTCGGGGGTGATCTCCGGGTAGACCAGCGGCCGGGGGTCGCGCAGCATGCGCGGCACGGGCGCGGTCGCGTCGTTCGTCGCGACGCGGACGTCGGCGTAGCGGTTCATCGCCGGCACCAGGGCGGGGTCCCGGTGCGCGCGTCCGACGTCCCTGCGGGTCCCGTCGGGGTCGACGACGCTGACGAGGCACCAGTCGGCCAGCTGCGGAACGACCAGCTCGGCGAATCGCTGCACGGCCTCGTCGGTGTCGTAGGTCGACGTCATCGCCAGGTTGATGTCCCCGAGCAGGATCAGGTGCCGGCCGGCCTCCTCCGCCTCGCGGGCCGCGCGGGCGGCCTCGGCGACGGCCAGCTCGCGCGCCGCGACGGCGGCCACCCGCTCGTCATCGGCACGGCGCCGCTCGGTGACGTCGTCGTAGTTCACGACCAGCCCGGCGTCGGTGAGGAAGGCGTCGGCGCGGAACCACTTCCCCAGGGGGCCGAACCACGCCTCGACGCCTCCGGGACGGCCGGTGGACCGGACCGTCCGGTAGAGGTCGTCGAAGGGCCCGCCGACCGCCTCGGGGAACTCCGCCCAGATGTCCCTGCCGATCAGCTCGCCGACGTCGCGGGACAGCACCCGGGCGCCGGCGGGGTTGACGTAGGAGAACCGCCACGCCTCGTCCAGCACGAAGAGCGGGCGGTCCATGCCCTCGACCGCCTGGAGCAGCAGGTCGCCGCGGACCAGCGCGGTCTCGTCCTGCGTCATGCCGTGCTCCGCCCGTCCCCGGCCGCGCCGGCGGCAGTAGTCGTCCCACCCTGCAACCTCGGCCTACGGAAAGCAATCGAGCCACGCGGTGCACCCCCCGTGGTGGGGGTCGATCTCCCGCCGACATGACGTTCCGTGGTTGGACCAGCTCCAGGCGGGGCACCCCTGGATGGTCGTGACCCGAGCCGAGGGGGAGGCATGGTGCGATTGGCGTGGCCCGTGCGCCCGCTCCCGGATGGCCGCGGAGAGGTGTGGCGCTGGCGGCTCGACCGTCTGGGGGAACTGGCGGCCGTCCGAGCGGCCCTGCGGTCCCGGCTGAGCGACGTCGGTCGCCCGGCGGAGGGTGCCGACCCCTCCAGCGAGCAGCTGATCCTCGCCTTCGACGAACTGGCCTCCAACGCGCTGCGGCACGGTGAGCGACCCGTCGTCGCCACCGTGGTGGCCGGCAGCGGGGGGTGGCTGCTCGACGTCAGCGACCACGCTCCCCGGACGATGCCCGCCCCCGCCGCCGACCGCGACCCGGCGCAGGGCGGCATGGGTCTGCAGCTGGTGGCCCGGCTGTCGGTCGCGCACGGCTGGTACGTGGACGACGACTGCAAGCACGTCTGGGCCTGCCTCCCGACCGAGGTGCACGTCCAGGAGTCGGCGATCGCCTGATCGCGCTGTTCCACGGGAAACACGCGACCCCCGGCGCCTGAGGGCAACGGGGGTCGCGGTGCATCGGTGCGGAGGACCGCAATGTCAGGGGATGACGAAGGACAGCGCACCCTTGCCGTAGGTGGGCACCTCGATGGTGAGGTCGACCCGGTTGAACGCCGCGAGCATGCCCACCAGGTCCCCGGGCAGCTCCTCACCCGGGGCGTACAACCGGTGCAGCTTGGAGTGCGGGGCGCCCGGGGTGTTGAACAGCGCGGAGAGCACGTTCACCACCTCGTGCAGCGCCTCGACCTGCATGCCGGACAACTCGCCGTCCTCCTCGACCGCATCCTGCGCGCCGCCCGGAGGCAGCAGGGCCAGGGCGGAGCCGGTGTAGGCCGACGCGCCCAGGTCCATCAGGCAGAGGGCGTTGACGGTCATCTGCGGGTCGACGTACACGGCCACGGCGACCGGGCGGTCCGGCGACGGGGTCACCGGGGCTCCGGGGGCGACGGCCACCGGCTTGCCGACCAGGCCGGTCAGCATGTCGCGGACGTCCTTGGCGGCGGGCAGCTGCACGCCGGTGAGGGCGGTCACGCGATCACCCCGTCCAGGTGCTCGGTGAAGGTGTCCGCGGTGAAGGGCTTCGCGATGAGGAACAGCGCGCCGGCGTCGGCGGCCTTCTCCCGCATCTCCGCGGATCCCTCGGAGGTGACGAAGCCGAACGGCACGGCCGAGCCGGACGCGCGCAGCGCCTGGAGGCACTCGATGCCCGACATGTTGGGCATGTTCCAGTCCGACAGGATCAGGTCCGGCTGCTCCGAGCCGACCTTCGCCAGCGCGTCGGCGCCGTCCTCGGCCTCGACGATGTCGTGGTCGTCGTACCCGGCCTGACGCAGGGTGCGGATGACGATCTGCCGCATCACGCGGCTGTCGTCGGCGATCAGGATCTTCACAGGGGCACCTCGTTCTCGCGGAGCGGGTTCTGGGGGGTGGGGCGGAGGACCGGCAGGGGTGGGAGCGCCCCCTGCACGGAGATGGAGACCGGCTCGCCGCGCCAGACGACGTCGACGCGGCAGACGTCGGCCGGGTTGCGGACGACCGGGGCGTTGCCGACCTGGGGCAGGCTCAGCGAGGAGGGGCCGGTCAGCGCGGCCTTCACGTTGCCGCCGACCACGTTGGCGATCTCCCCGAAGGCGTCCTCCACGTCCTCGATCTCGAGCACCTCGGGAGCCGACTCGCGCAGCAGCGCGCGGGACAGCGCCTCGGCGGTGCACCGGCCGGTGGTCAGCACGACGCTGCCCGTCCACGGACCGACGACGTCCACCCAGCTGGACATGATGTCCACCGGGAGCTCGACGGACAGCGGGACGAGCACCTCGTCCTCGCCGACGAGGGCCAGCCACGCCTCCTCCGCGATGGACAGGACGGTGGCCTCGTCGATCAGGGAGGGGATGAGCGGCCGGTGGTCGCTCGAACGGCGGCGCTGGCCGGTGTCGGTGGTCGTCACAGGGCAACCTCCTGCGGGAGCAGGCCGAGCAGCGCGAGCTTGTCGCGGATGGCGTCGGCGGTGAACGGCTTGATCACGTACTCGTGGGCGCCGGCGGCCAGCGCGCGCACGATCTGGGTGTGCTCGCTCTCCGAGGTGACCATCATGATCGTCACGGAGCGCCAGGCCGGGTTCGATCGGACCGCCGACACGAACTGCAGGCCGTCCATCACCGGCATGTTCCAGTCGACGCACACGAGGTCGGGGATCCAGCCCTCGTCCAGGACGTCGAGGCCCTCGCGGCCGTGGCCGGCGTCGCGGATCTCGTAGCCCAGGCCGATGAGGATGCTGCTGACGATCCGGCGCATCGCGCGCGAGTCGTCGATCACCAGTGCACGCATGTCAGGCCCCCTTCAGTGGGCGGTAGGCGGAGCTGCGGCCGACGACGACCCGCTCCCAGGAGTCGTCGACACCGAGGGTGGTCTCGGCGGCGCCGAGGAACAGCCACCCGTCGGGCCGCATGAGGTCCCGCACGCGGCGGAGGATCGACTGCTTGGTGGGCAGGTCGAAGTAGATGAGCACGTTGCGCAGGTAGACCACGTCGAACGGGCCCATCCGGGGCAGGGGCGCGGCGAGGTTGCACTCGCGGGCGTTCACCATGCGGCGGAGGTTCGGGGAGACCTCCCACTCGTTGCCGGCCCGCTGGAAGTGGCGCACGAGCATCGGCGCGGGCAGCCCGCGGTTGACCTCGAGCTGGCTGAACCGTCCCGCCCGGGTGCGCTGGACCATCTCGCGGGACAGGTCGGTCGCCGTGATCGACACCCGCGATGCGGCGCCGGGCAGGGCGTCGTCCAGCAGCATGGCGATCGTGTACGGCTCCTGTCCGCTGGAGCAGGCCGCCGACCAGATGTGCAGCCGCTCGTTGGCCCCGCGCGCCGTCAGCAGTGCGGGCAGCACCGTGGAGGTGAGCGCGGTGAACGGGTCCCCGTCGCGGAACCACGAGGTCTCGTTCGTGGTCAGCGCCTCGACGATCCGCCGCGTGTTCTCGGCGTTCGGGCGCACGCGGACGGCCTCCACGAGCTTGCAGACGTCGGGGTGGCCCATCTGCCGTGCCATGGGGAGGAGGCGCGCCTCCACCAGGTACTCCTTGCCCGGCTGGAGGACGATGGCGCTCTCCTTGCGGACGAGTTCACGGACCCAGTCGAAACTGGTCGCGGTCAGGCTCATCGACGACCTCCTCCGGCCATGGCTGCTGCTGTGCTGAGCGGTGCGCTGCCGGCGAGGTGCCGCTGGATGGCCTCGGCGATCCGGTCGAGCGGCAGCACCTCGTCGGCGTAGCCCGCCTGGGCCACCGCGCCGGGCATGCCCCAGACGACCGACGTCGCCTGGTCCTGCACCAGGACGGTGCCGCCGGCGCTGCGGATCTCGCCGCAACCGTTCCGCCCGTCCGCGCCCATGCCGGTCAGGACCACGCCGAGGACGGCGCCGTCGTAGGCGGCCACGGCCGAGCGGAACAGCGGGTCCACGGCCGGCCGGCAGTAGTTCTCCGGCGGGTTCTGGTTGAGCGAGGTGGTGAAGCCGCGTCCGTTGGCCCGCACGACGAGGTGGTGGTCGCCGGGGGCGAGGTGCACGGTGCCCGGATGCAGTGGCGTGCCGTCGACCGCCTCGACCACGCGCAGGGCGGACAGCCGGTCGAGCCGAGAGGCGAACTGCCGGGTGAAGACCGGCGGCATGTGCTGGGCCAGCAGGACCGGGATCGGCAGGTTCGCCGGTAGTGCGGGGAGCACGCGGGCGAGGGCCTCCGGACCTCCCGTCGAGGAGCCGATGACCAGGACGGCGGGCTTCTTGCCGGGAGCCGTGCGCGGCGCCGCGGCCCGGGGCGGCGGGGGTGGCGGGGCGGCGCTGCGGACCGGCGTCACCGGCCGGCCGGTGAGCCCCTTGATCTTGGGGATCAGCTGCTCGCGCACGCTCTCCATCGACTGCGCGACGCTGCCGACGTTGGCCGGCTTGGTGACGTAGTCGTTCGCGCCGGCGGACAGCGCGTCCAGGGTCGCGGTGGCGCCGCGTTCGGTCAGCGTGCTGAACATGATGATCGGGATCCGGCTGTGCCCTCGTCCCGTTCCGCCACCTCCGCCGGCACGGATGGCGCGCACCGCCTCGATGCCGTTCATCTCCGGCATCTCGATGTCCATCGTGATCAGGTCGGGCTTCAGCTGCTCGAGCTTGCCCACCGCGACCTTGCCGTTGACGGCTGTGCCGACGACCTCGATCGCCGGGTCCTCGGAGAGCACGTCGGTGACGATCTTGCGGACGACGACCGAGTCGTCGACCACCATCACCCTGATCGGATCCACACGTCCTCCTGGCCCCGCCACCGTCGACCGGCGGGCTAGTTCTCTGTATCGGCATGTCCGCGCACGGGTTGAGCCCTGCGGCGGGTCGCGGCGCCCCGCCCGACCCGGGATGGGTGGGGAAGGAAGGCGTCACGGCACAGCGGGAGGCGTCAGGAGCTCTCGTCGCGGACGACACCGGCACCCGGGATCACCGGGGAGCGGGGCGGGGACGCGGAACTCGAGCGCTCGCAGAACGCCTCGCTCCCCGCGGCTGCGGTGGCTCGGGGCCGAGGACCACTGGTGCTGTGTGGAGATTCTCGGCAGTCCGGGCCGTGGATTCAGCCGACACGCGAACGGTTCCGCGCAATTCTTTCCAGCCCCGGGAAAGAGTGCGGTGACCGTTCTCGGAATTGTCGACAAATAACGCGAGAATGGCGGTGGCCGCGGAGATCGGTTCCGGGCCGCGCTCCGCGGGTCAGGCGCCGTCGACGCGGCGGCGGGGCGCGCCCAGCACCCCCGCGGACTCCTCGCCGAGCAGATCGGCCAGGACGATCCCCTGCACGCAGCCGGCGACGGCGTTCCAGACCCCGGCCGCGCCGTCGCGCAGGTCGAAGCCGCCGTCGAGGAACGCCTGGACGGCGAGGAGCTGCGCCGCCGCGAGAGCTCGGGTGCGCCCCGAGACGTGGGCGCCCCAGGACGCCTCGTGCATGGCCGTGGCCCACGGGCGGTGCGCGGCCCGGCCCTCGTCGACCGCCGTCCGCCAGCGGGCGCGGCCGGCGTCGTCCAGTTCCCGCACGGTGCCGAGGAAGGCATGGAGCTCGTCGGCTGCCGGGCCCAGCCCGAGGCCGGGCGTTCCGAGCGGTCCGGCGTCCTGCGCGCGGTCGAAGGCCGCGGTCAGCTCCCGCCGCACGAGAGGCGGCAGGACGCCCGCGGCCCAGTAGCCGACGCCGGCGTCGGCGAGAACGTCGGTGGCCTCGTCCCAGGCGTCGGCGTCGACGTCGGCGCGCACCGGGTGCTCGCGACCCATGACGTCCTCGCGGAGCAGCCGCTCGAGCGTCGGGGCGTCCCCGATCGTGCCCTGCTCCAGCTGGGCGACCAGGAGGGCGGTCCGGTCGCCGGCGCCGCGGCCGGCCTCGGCCGCGGAACGCAGGTGCGGCACGCCGGCGGCCATCTCCCGTGCCCGGCGCGACCGGACCGCCCGGACGCCGCGCTGCTCGCGGTCCAGCCCTCGGCCGGGGTGCACCGCGGCGAGACGCTCGACAGCGGCCGGGTCGGCATCCAGCCCGGTGAGCAGGACGCCGGCGAGGGCGCGGCCGCCGGGCAGGCGGACCAGGTCGAATCCCAGGGTGGCGGCACTGACCAGCGAGTAGGGCATGGCAGCGCCTCCAGCGGCTCGGGACGGACAGTCGCCCAATGCTGACGGTGCGCAGCCACAAACGCCACGCGGCCGTCACCCCGACGCAGGAGAGCGCCGGTGCGACGGCCGCGTGTTCGACTGAATTGCGAGCCGGACGATCACGTGGCGTGACTGCCTAGGCAGACACGGCCTTCTGCACGTCGAGAGCCAGGAGCAGCTGACCCTGCAGCTTGTAGGCGCCGCGGATGAGCTCCCGGGCCTGTCCTTCCAGCGTGTCCGGCGGCGCCTCGAAGTCGTTGGCGTCGACGTCGACCACGTCGGCGATCGAGTCCACCAGCATGCTGACCGCCTCGCCGTGGAGCCGGACGACGATGACGACGGGGTCGGTGCCCGCGGGCCGGGACGGCCGGCCCAGCCGCTCGCGCAGCTCGATCGCGGTGACGACCTGCCCGCGCAGGTTGATCAGCCCGGCGACGGCGGTCGGCGCCAGCGGCACCCGGGTGAGCTGCTGGCTGCGCAGCACCTCCTGGACGTGCTCGACCTCGATGCCGTACAGGTCACCGTCCAGCCGGAAGGTGGCCAGCTGGCCGCTGGTCGCCGGGGCAGCGAGGTGGGTGGGGGCGGTCACGTCAGACCTCCAGCAGGGAGTCGGGGACGCCGGACGGCGCCGAGGAGGGGTGGAGAGCGGGAGGGCGGGTCGAGTAGAACGCCGGGTCCGCGGCCAGGATCGCCGCGCGCACGTCGAGCAGCTCGGTCACCTTGTCGCCGAGGACGGCGGAGCCGAGCAGGCCCATGTCGTCGATGTCGCTGCGCACCGCGGCCTCGCCGTCGACGATGTCGAGGATCTCCTCGACCACGATCGCCACGCTGCGGCCGTGGTCGGCGTAGACGATGACCTCGAGGACCTCGCGGTCGGAGTCGCCGTAGGCGCCCAGGTGCCGGTCCAGGCGGACGATCGGCAGGATCGCGCCGCGGTACTGCACGACCTCGCGGTTGCCGACCTTCTCCACCGACTCCGTGCGCACCTGCTCGAGACGGGTCACGGTGTCCAGCGGGATGGCGACGCGGCGACCGCCGCCGATGGACGCGAGCAGCATCCGCTGACGCTCGGTCTCGGCCGCGGCGGCCTCGCTGACCGACGCCCGCGACTCCTGGCGTTCCACGGTCTCGGTGCGCAGGGCCCGGCGGGCCAGGGCCTGCACGTCGAGGATGAGGGCGACGGTGCCGTCACCGAGGACGGTGGCACCGGAGTACAGCCCGATCGCCTTGAGCTGACCGCCGACCGCCTTGACGACGATCTCCTCGGTGTTGATGACCCGGTCGACGACCAGGCCGAAGCGCCGCCCCTCGGACCGCAGGACCGCGATGACGACGTGGCCGTCGTGCCGCTCGGAGCTGATGCCCAGGACGTCGGTGAGGCGGACCAGGGGCAGCAGCTCGCCGCGCAGCCGGTAGACCTGCGCACCGCCGACCTCCTCGACCGCGTTCGCGGCCTTCTCGGCGTCCAGGGAGACCAGCTCCTGGAGGCTGATCTGCGGAATGGCGTACCGGTCGGAGGCGCACTCGACGGTCAGCGCCGGGACGATGGCCAGCGTCAGCGGGATGCGCAGGCGGCAGACGGTGCCGGCGCCCGGGTCGGACTCGACCTCGATGGTGCCGCCGATGGCCTCGATGTTGGTCTTGACGACGTCCATGCCGACGCCGCGGCCGGAGACGTTGGTGACCGCGGACGCCGTGGAGAAGCCGGGCAGGAAGATCATCTGCAGGACGTCCGCCGGGCTCATCCGGCTCAGCTGCTCGGCGGTCACCAGACCCCGCTGCAGCGCCTTCGCCCCGAGCTTGACCGGGTCGATCCCGGCGCCGTCGTCGGCCACCTCGACCACGACCTGGCCGCTCTCGTGGCGGGCGCGCAGGGTGAGCACGCCCTCGGCCGGCTTGCCGGCCCTCGTGCGGGCCTCGGGAGCCTCGATGCCGTGGTCCACGCCGTTGCGCACGAGGTGGGTCAGCGGGTCCTTGACGGCCTCGAGCAGCGTCTTGTCCAGCTCGGTCTCCCGGCCCTCCATCTCCAGCCGGATGCTCTTCCGCAGCTGCAGGCCGAGATCGCGGACGACGCGTGGCAGCTTCGACCAGATGTGGTCGATCGGCTGCATGCGCGTCTTCATGACGCCCTCCTGCAGCTCGCTGGCGATGAGGTTCAGCCGCTGCGAGGCCCGGATGAGGTCGGTGTCGGTCTGCCGCGCCACGTTCTGCACGATCTGGTTGCGGGTCAGGACCAGCTCGCCGACGAGCAGCATCAGCTCGTCCAGCAGGTCGACGTCGACCCGGATGGTGCTGTCGGCGACGGCGCGGCGGTTTCCACCGGCGGCGTCGGGTGCAGCGGCATCCGGAACAGCGGCGTCGGGAACGGCGGCGTCGGCCTCGGGGTGGTCGGCGACCGCGGCCGCGGGCTCCGGGTGCTCCTCGGCGGCAGCGAGGTCCGGCACGGGAGCGGGAGCCGCGACGGTGGCGGGAGCGGTGGCGACGTCGGCCGGCTCGTCTCCGGACGGCGCCCCGGCGGTGGCCGGGGCGGCGGCCTCGGGGCCGGCGCCGTCCTCCATCGCGGCGCTGATGGCGGTGACGACGGCGGAGACGTCCACGGTGCCCTCTCCCCCGCTGGCCTCGATCGAGGCCAGCAGGGACCGCACGCTGTCGACCATCTGCAGCAGCACGCTCGTGCGGTGCGGGGTCAGCGCCAGCTCGCCGTCGCGGAGCCGCGACAGCATGTTCTCCCCGACGTGCGTGACCTCTTCCAGCCGGTTGAAGGCGAGGAAGCCGCTGGTGCCCTTGATCGTGTGGATCGTGCGGAAGATGCTGGACAGCCGCTCGCGTGAGTCGGGCTCCTGCTCGAGCGCGACGAGGTCGGTGTCGAGCTGGTCGAGGTTCTCGTGGCTCTCGACGAGGAACTCCTCGACGATGTCGTCCAGACCGTCCACTTGGTGCCTTCTCTCTCGTCACGACGGGGCGCAGTCGGCCCCGGTCCGGGTCATCGGCGGGTGGCCGGCGGGATCAAGGTGAACCGCCGGCCACCGCCGGTCGTGCTTGTTATCGGCACCCGCGACAGCGGGTACGAAGCCGCCGCTGTCGCGGCCGGTACCTCAGTAGGTGAAGTTGCTGACGGTGGTGCGGAGGTCGGCGGCCATGCGGGACAGCTCGTCCACCGCGGTACGGGTCTGGGTCAGCGCCTGCGTGGTGGACTCCGCCGCGGTGGAGACCCCGGTGATGTTCTCCGCGATCTGCGTGGTCCCACCCGCGGCCTCCTGCACCGACCGCGCCATCTCACTGGTCGTGGCCTCCTGCTCCTCCACC
>DASPIH010000313.1:0-4315 GCA_035629195.1 Blastococcus sp.
CCCATGGTGAAGCTGGGCCGGATGACCACCGGGTAGCCGACCTCGTCAGCGGTGGCGAGGGCCTCCTCGACGCTGGCGCAGACCCTCGAGCGGGGAGCGTCCGCGCCGATGGAGCGCACGATGTCCTTGAACATCTGGCGGTCCTCGCCGCGGTTGATCGCGTCGACGTCGGCGCCGATCAGCTGGACGCCGTACTTCTCCAGCACCCCGTTCTCGTACAGGCCGATCGCGATGTTCAGCGCGGTCTGCCCCCCGAGCGTCGCCAGCAGCGCGTCGGGGCGCTCCTTGGCGATCACCTTCTCGACGAACTCCGGGGTCAGCGGCTCCACGTACGTGGCGTCGGCGACCTCGGGGTCGGTCATGATCGTGGCCGGGTTGCTGTTGACCAGGCTGACCCGCAGGCCCTCGGACCGCAGCACCCGGCAGGCCTGGGTGCCGGAGTAGTCGAACTCCGCGGCCTGCCCGATGAGGATCGGCCCGGAGCCGATCACCATGACGTGCTTCAGATCGGTGCGCTTGGGCATCAGTTCTCCTCCGCCGTGCTGGACTCGACGACCGGGGGCGGTCCGCCCGCGGAGACCTCGCCCGACCGGGCGTCGGCCATCAGGTCGACGAACCGCTGGAACAGTGGCGCGGCGTCGTGCGGGCCGGCGGCGGACTCCGGGTGGAACTGCACGCTGAACGCGGGCACCTCCAGGCAGCGCAGGCCCTCGACCACGTCGTCGTTGAGTCCGACGTGGCTGACCTCCACCTGCCCGTAGGGCGTGTCGGTGGGCCGGTCCAGGGGGGCGTCGACGGCGAAACCGTGGTTGTGGCTGGTCACCCGCACCGTGCCGCTGACCCGGTCGAGCACCGGCTGGTTGAGGCCGCGGTGGCCGAAGCGCAGCTTGTAGGTACCCAGGCCCAGCGCGCGGCCGAGGATCTGGTTGCCGAAGCAGATGCCGAACAGCGGGCGGCGGGCGTCGAGCACGCCCCGCACCGCGGCGACGGCGTAGTCGGCGGCGGCGGGATCGCCCGGGCCGTTGGACAGGAAGACCCCGTCCGGCCCCGCGGCCAGCAGCTCGTCGGCCGTCGCCGTCGAGGGCAGCACGTGGGTCTCGACGCCGAGGGCCGCCAGGTGCCGCGGAGTGGCCGTCTTGATGCCGAGGTCCAGGGCGGCGATGGTGAAGCGCTTCTCCCCCACCGCCGGGACCACGTAGGCCTCGCCCGTGCTCACCTGCGGGGCCAGGTCGGCGCCGGTCATGCTCTCGGCCGCGGTCACCCGGGCGAGCAGCTCGTCGCGCACCTCGTCGACCCCCCGCCCGTCCCAGCCGCTGCTGATGCCCACGCGCATCGCGCCGCGGTCGCGCAGGTGCCGCGTCAGGGCCCGGGTGTCGATGCCGCTGATGCCGACGACGCCCTGCTCCACGAGCTCGTCGTCGAGGCTGCCGGTGGCCCGCCAGTTCGCCGGACGCCGGGCGGGGTCGCGGACGACGAACCCGGCGACCCACATCTTCCGGCTCTCGTCGTCCTCGCCGTTCACGCCGGTGTTGCCGATGTGCGGGGCGGTCATGACGACGACCTGCCGGTGGTAGCTCGGGTCGGTCAGCGTCTCCTGGTAGCCGGTCATCCCGGTGGCGAACACCGCCTCGCCGACCGTCGTCCCGATCGCGCCGTAGGCCTCGCCCCGGAACGTGCGCCCGTCCTCGAGGACGAGCAGAGCCTCACTCACTTCTGTGCCTTTCCGGTCCGTTCCACCCGCGGCGGCGAGATCGGCGATCTCGCCCCCATCGCGGCGGTGATGGCGGCGAGATCGGCGATCTCGCCGTCGGGGCTCGCGCTCAACGTGTTGCCTTTCCGTCCAGGACGGTCGGCGTCCCCCGCAGGAACGTCGCGACCACGCGGCCGGGGAGCTCCCGGCCGGCGTAGGGGCTGTTGCGGCTGCGGCTGGCCAGCGCCGCCGGGTCCACCGTGCCGCGGGCGGCGGCATCGACCAGGACCAGGTTCGCCGGCTCGCCCGGAGCCAGGGGCCGGCCGTGCTCGCCGAGCCGGCCGATCGCGGCGGGGCGCACCGACATGCGGTCGGCGACACCGGCCCAGTCGAGCCGGCCGGGCTCCACCATCGTCTGGATGACCACCGAGAGCGCCTGCTCCAGCCCGAGCATCCCGGGCCGGGCCTGCGCCCACTCGCTCTCCTTGTCCTCCACCGCGTGCGGGGCGTGGTCGGTGCCGACGGCGTCGATCGTGCCGTCGGCGAGGCCGGCGCGGAGCGCCTCCACATCGGCGTCCGTGCGGAGCGGCGGGTTGACCTTGAACACCGGGTCGTACCCCTCGGCGCAGGCGTCGGTGAGCAGCAGGTGGTGCGGGGTCACCTCGGCGGTCACCCGCACGCCGCGGGACTTCGCCCACCGCAGGATCTCCACCGATCCGGCCGTGGAGACGTGGCAGACGTGCAGCCTCGCCCCGACGTGCTGGGCCAGCAGCACGTCGCGGGCGATGATCGCCTCCTCGGCCGCTGCCGGCCATCCCGCGAGCCCGAGCCGGGCCGAGCGGTCGCCCTCGTGCATCTGGGCGCCGACGGTCAGCCGCGGCTCCTCCGCGTGCTGGGCGACGACGCCGTCGAAGGCCTTGACGTACTCCAGCGCCCGGCGCATCAGTGCCGGGTCGGAGACGCAGTGGCCGTCGTCGGAGAAGACCCGCACGCGCGCGGCGGAGTCGGCCATCGCCCCGAGCTCGGCCAGCCGCTCGCCCTTCAGCCCGACGGTGACGGCCCCGACCGGGACGACGTCGACCAGCCCGGCCTCCTGGCCCAGCCGCCACACCTGCTCGACGACGCCGGCGGTGTCCGCCACCGGGTCGGTGTTGGCCATGGCGTGCACGGCGGTGAACCCGCCGAGCGCCGCCGCACGGCTGCCGGTCTCCACGGTCTCGGCGTCCTCGCGGCCGGGCTCGCGCAGGTGGGTGTGCAGGTCCACCAGGCCCGGGAGGGCGATCAGCCCGGAGGCCTCGACGACCTCCGCGCCGGTCGCGGACAGCGAGTCGCCGAGCGCGGCGATGCGGCCGTCCGCCACCAGGATGTCGGCCGGGTCGCCGCCCAGCGGTCGCGCCCCGCGGATCAGGTAGGTGCTCATGCGTGTCCTCCGAGCAGCAGGTAGAGCACGGCCATCCGGGTGGAGACGCCGTTGGCGACCTGCTCCACGATGGTCGAGCGGACCGAGTCCGCCACGTCCGCGGCGATCTCCATGCCACGGTTCATCGGTCCCGGGTGCATGACGATCGCCTCCTCGGGCAGGGCGGCCATGCGGTCGGCGTCGAGCCCGTACCGGCGGCTGTACTCCCGTGCGCTGGGGAAGAACGAGGCGTTCATCCGCTCGGCCTGCACCCGCAGCATCATCACCACGTCGCTCTTGGGCAGCGCGGCGTCCAGGTCGTAGCCCACCTCTGCCGGCCAGCTGCCCACCCCGAGCGGCAGCAGCGTGGGCGGCGCGACGAGCGTCACCTCCGCGCCCAGGGTGTGCAGCAGTCCCACGTTCGACCGCGCCACCCGGCTGTGCAGCACGTCGCCCACGATGGTCACCCGGACGCCGTCGAGACGGCCCAGCCGCCGGCGGATCGTGTAGGCGTCCAGCAGCGCCTGGGTCGGGTGCTCGTGCGTGCCGTCCCCGGCGTTGACCACGCTGCCGCGCACCCAGCCGGCCAGCCGGTGCGGCGCTCCCGACGACCCGTGCCGGATGACGACGGCGTCGCTGCCCATCGCCTCCAGGGTGAGCGCGGTGTCCTTGAGGCTCTCGCCCTTGGAGACGCTGCTGCCCTTCGCCGAGAAGTTGATGACGTCGGCCGACAGGCGCTTGGCGGCCAGCTCGAAGGAGATGCGCGTGCGGGTGGAGTCTTCGTAGAAGAGGTTCACCACCGTGCGACCGCGCAGGGTGGGCAGCTTCTTGACCTCGCGGCCGGCCAGCGCCGAGTCGATCTGCGCGGCGGTGTCGAGCACCAGCGTCGCGTCGTCCCGGTCCAGGTCGGCGGCCTCCAGCAGGTGCCGCTTCACGAGGCTCCCCCTTCGCTTCCACGGGGCGCTCCGCTCACGCCGTCCCCCTCGATCACGAGCACCTCGTCGATGCCGTCGGTCTCGGCCAGGTGCACCCGGACCTGCTGGGACCGCGACGTCGGCACGTTCTTGCCGACGAAGTCGGCCTTGATGGGCAGCTCCCGGTGCCCGCGGTCGACGAGCACGGCCAGCTGGACGGAACGCGGCCGGCCGAGGTCGCGCAGGGCGTCCAGCGCGGCCCGGACCGACCGTCCGGAGAAGAGGACGTCGTCGACCAGCACGACGAGCCGG
>DASPIH010000314.1:0-4408 GCA_035629195.1 Blastococcus sp.
CGGAAGGCGTCCATGACGCTGACGTTCCGGTCGCCCAGCTGCAGCAGCCGGTCGTTCGGGATCACGATGAGCGTGTCGCACTCGTTGCGCAGCTCCTCGATGCCCGACTCGGCCTGCACCGCGCGCCGCTTCCCCTCGAAGGAGAACGGACGGGTGACCACGCCGATGGTCAGGGCGCCGAGCTTCCGGGCGATCGAGGCGACGACCGGAGCTCCACCGGTGCCCGTGCCACCGCCCTCGCCCGCCGTCACGAAGACCATGTCGGCGCCCTTGAGCACCTCCTCGATCTCCTCGCGGTGGTCCTCGGCGGCCTGGCGGCCCACGTCGGGCTGCGCGCCGGCGCCCAGCCCACGCGTGAGCTCGCGTCCGACGTCGAGCTTCACGTCGGCGTCGCTCATGAGCAGCGCCTGGGCGTCGGTGTTGATCGCGATGAACTCGACGCCCTTGAGGCCGACTTCGATCATGCGGTTGACCGCGTTCACCCCGCCGCCGCCGATGCCGACGACCTTGATGACCGCTAGATAGTTGTGCGGAGGTGTCATGCGGCGCTCCCCAACTGGACCCTCATCCTCAAGTTCAGCCTTACAGTTATGTCAACCAAGTGACAGGGATGAAGTTAGGTGCGTCCGGAGAGGCCTCACAAGCACCATCGACGGGTCGGCGTGTCGGTGCGCGCGAATCGCACGAGTCGCCTGCGACACCGTGGTCACATCAGCACCACGAGGTGTGACGACTCGCGGCCGGACCGTCTCGTGGCGGAGCCCGGTGGCACGCGCCGCGCGACATCAGAAAGATCTGCCCGCCGTGAGCGTGTCGGGCGTGTCGCGCCCGTCGGCGTGTCGCGCCCAGGGGCGGCGGGCGGCAGCCCGCAGCGGCGCCGCGACGGTGCGCGACCACCCGGTCGCCGGTACGGCGTCCGCGGTCAGCGGAGGACGACGGCGTCCGGCGTGCTGACGTCGATGACCGCGGCCGGCTCGAGCTCGTCGTCCGCCATGCGCTCGACCAGGGCTCCGAGCACCTGTGCCTTGGTCGCCGAGGCCCCGGCGCCGCCCCATCGCACGACGGTGTCGTCGCGCAGGGTCAGTTCGATGTTCTCGACGTCGGGCACGGACACCCGCACCACCTCCTCGCGCAGTCCGGGGGGCAGCGCGCTCAGCGCGGTCAGCCCGGCCAACGTCTCCGGGTCGCCCTCCTCCGGCTCGGCGACCTCGAGCGGAACGACCCCGCGCGGCGGCTCGCCGGTCACCGTGTCGAACAGGACGCCGCTGGCATCCACCAGCGACCGCCGTCCGGGCCGGCCGACCACGGCCATCGCTTCCCGCTCCGCGACGGTGATCACGATGCGGTCGGGCCACCCGCGGGCCACCTGCACCGAGCGGACCTGGGGCAGCTCCGCGACGCGGTCCTCCACCGCGCCGGCGTCCACCCGCAGCAGCGGAACGCCGTCGGCCACCCGCGCCACCTCGCGGACGTCGTCGGCGACGAGGGTGGTCAGCCCGTCGACCTGCACCGACCGCACCGCGAAGACCGGGCTGAGCCACAGCAGCCAGCCGATCGCGGCCAGCACGGTGAGGACGCCGGCCAGCTGCACGGAACGACGCTTCCACGGGCGCGGTGCCCGCCGGCGGTCCGGGCGCGGAGCCGTGCCGGTGCCCCGCCGCTCGCTCGGCCGCCGGGCGCTGCCCACCCGGTCCCGGGTGGTGCTGCCGGTGCGGTTCACCGCCCGGCGTCCGCCGCGTCGTCCTCCCCGGGCGCACCCGCCGCGGCGCGGAGCGCGTCGAGCACCTCGGGCCCGACCATCGACACGTCACCCGCGCCCATCGTCATGACCAGGTCGCCGGGACGCGCGCGCGCGGCGAGAGCCGGTCCGGCCGCCGACCACGAGGGCTCGAAGACCACCCGGTCGGCCGGCAGCGGCACCGCGTCGGCGACCATCGCGCCGGTCACCCCGGGCACCGGGTCCTCGCGAGCGCCGTAGACGTCCATGACCACGACCTCGTCGGCCAGGCCCAGTGCGGCGCCGAAGCCCTCGGCGAACTCCTGGGTCCGGCTGTACAGGTGCGGCTGGAAGGCGACGACGAGCCGCCCCTCGCCCGCCACCGCGCGGGCGGCCCGCAGCTGCGCGGAGACCTCGGTGGGGTGGTGCGCGTAGTCGTCGTAGACGCGGACGCCCGCGACCATCCCCTTGAGCTCGAACCGCCGGTGCACGCCGCCGAACCGCCCGAGCCCCTCGATCAACGATCCGGCGGGCAGCCCGAGCTCCAGTCCGGCCAGCAGCGCCGCGGCGCTGTTGCGGGCCATGTGCTCCCCGGGCACCTGGATGCGCACCCGACCGAGCTCCACACCGTCGCGCACCGCGGTGTAGCTCGTGCCGCCCGGGGCGACCTCGAGGTCGGTGAGCCGCAGGTCGGCGTCGGCCGCCGTGCCGTAGGTGAGCACCCTGGCGCGGGTCGGCACCGTGCTCAGCCGCGCCGCACCCGGGTCGTCGGCGCAGACGACCAGGAAGCCCAGCGGGTCGACGGTCAGCAGGAAGCGGTCGAAGGCCGCCTCCACCGCCGCCAGGGTGCCGTAGTTGTCCAGGTGGTCGGCCTCGACGTTGGTGACGATCGCCGCGAAGGGCGACAGGAGCAGGAACGAGCGGTCGCTCTCGTCCGCCTCGGCCACGAAGATGTCGCCCTCGCCGGCGTGCGCGTTGCTGCCGGATTCGTTGAGGGTGCCGCCGATGGCGAAGGACGGGTCCACGCCGCACGCCTGCACCGCGACGGTGAGCATCGAGGTGGTCGAGGTCTTCCCGTGCGTGCCGGCGACGGCCACGCTGCGGCGGCCGGCCATGACCGAGGCCAGCGCGACGGCGCGCGGCAGGACCCGCAGCTCCCGCTCCCGTGCGGCGACCAGTTCCGGGTTGTCCTCGCGGATGGCCGTGGAGACGACCACGGTCCGGGCGTCGCCGACGTTGCCGCCGTCGTGCCCGAGCTCCACGCGGGCACCGAGCGCCCGCAGCGCCAGGAGGGTGGGGCTGTCCCGGCGGTCGCTGCCCGAGACGCGCACCCCCCGCGCCAGCAGGATGCGCGCGATCCCGCTCATGCCGGCGCCGCCGATGCCGATGAAGTGCACCGAGCCGAGCTCGGCCAGGGAGGGCACGGATCCGCTCCAGGCGGCCACCTGGTCGGCGCTCATGCGCTTCCCACCTCGCAGACGATGTCGGCCAGCCGCTCATCGGCGTCGGGAACGCCGGCCGCCGCCGCGTGGCGGGCCAGCCCGGCCAGCGCACCGGCGTCGGTCAGCAGCGGAAGGAGGGTCGCGGTGATCCAGCCCGGGTCCAGCGCGGCGTCGTCCACCAGCAGCCCGCCCCCCGCCTCGACGACCGGCAGCGCGTTGCGCCGCTGCTCCCCGTTGCCGATGGGCAGGGGGACGAACGCCGCGGGCAGGCCCACCGCGGACAGCTCGGCCACGGTCACCGCTCCCGACCGGCACAGCGCCAGGTCGGCGGCGGCGTAGGCGAGGTCCATCCGCTCCAGGTAGTCGACGACGACGTAGGGCGCCCGTCCGGCCGGCCGCTCGGGGACGACCACCCCGGTGTTCTTCGGGCCACGGGCGTGCAGCACCTGGACGCCGGCGTCGGTGAGCGCGTCGGCCGCGGCCACGGCGGCGCGGTTGAGCGACGCCGCGCCCTGCGATCCGCCGAACACCAGCAGCGTGGGCCGGTCGGCGTCCAGACCGAACGCCGCGCGCGCCTCCGCACGGACCGCGAGGCGGTCGAGGGAACTGATGCTGCGGCGCAGCGGCATGCCCACGTGCTCGCCCCGGTGCAGCGGCGTGCCGGGAACGGTCACCGCCACCCGGGCGGCGACGCGGGCGCCGATCCGGTTGGCCAGTCCGGGCAGCGCGTTCTGCTCGTGCACCACGACCGGGATCCCCGACCGCCGCGCGGCCAGGTACGCGGGCAGCGCCACGTACCCGCCGAAGCCCACGACGACGTCGGCGGTCAGCTCGTGCAGCAGCGCGCGCGTCTCGCTCACCGATCGGCGCACCCGGCCGGGAACCCGCAGCAGGTCGAGGGTGGGCGTGCGCGGCAGCGGCACCGGCGGGATGAGCCGGAGGTCGTAGCCGCGGGCCGGCACCAGCCGCGTCTCCATGCCACGGGCCGTGCCCAGGCAGGTGATCCGCAGGTCGGGACCGCCACGGCGGCGCAGGGCGTCGGCGAGGGCCAGCATCGGCTCGATGTGCCCGCCGGTGCCGCCACCGGCGAGGACAACCGATCGCAGGCCGCTCATCGTCCGCCGCCCGGACGACCGCGAGGAGCGGGCTCCCGCCGGACGTGCCCCGTCCGGGGGACGCCGCCGGTCCGGGGGACGCCGCCGGTCCTGGGTGCGCCGCCGGTGACGTCGATGCGGGCCGGGGATCGCCG
>DASPIH010000315.1:0-4241 GCA_035629195.1 Blastococcus sp.
TGGGCGCGGCCGTCCGCCGGTGCCGCCGTCGTCCGGCCGTCCGGCCGTCCCGTCCGCGCGGCGCGCCGCCGTCGATGCGCCCCGGGCGCCGGAGACCGTCGAGGCGCCCACGGCCTCCGGGGCCGACGTGCGGAAGACCGTCGCCGATCCGGCGGAGGAACCGCGCGCCACCACTTCCCCGGTCCGCACGTCCCGCGCGTTGGCGACCGTCACCCGGCTGCCCGTCGGCTCGCTGGTGGCCGACCCGGACCGGGCATCGATGCCCGGGCTGGACGACGAGCCGGCGGTTCCTCCAGGCACCGCCGCGCGGACCCCCGAGGAGGTCGTGGCCGGGCTCGTGGCCCTGGGACTCCCCCGCGACCTGCTCGGCCCCGCGTTCGCCGGCGCGGTCGCCACGGACGGCACGTACGCGGCCCTCACCCAGGCGCTCGCCACCACCCTGCCCGAGCTGCCGGAGATGCCCAGCGGACCCGGTGAGGTGCTGTTCGTGGTCGGTCCCGGCGTCGAGACGCTGCGGGCCGCCCGGTCCCTGGCCGCGAGCCTCCGGCTGGATCCCGACCGGGTGCAGTGGGCGACCCGCGGCGACCTGGCCGGGCTGGTGCCCAGGGGCAGCCGCATGACGACCATCGACGCGGCCATCGACCGCCACCAGGAGGCCGTGGGTGCCGGCGTGGTGACGATCGTCGCCGTCGACGCGCCGCTGCGCAGCGACGCGTACTGGACGGCGCAGATGCTGGCCATCTGGTCGCCGGCCGCTGTCTGGGCGGTGGTGGAGGCCACCCGCAAGCCCGAGGACCTCGAGCTGTGGCTGGACGGGCTGCCGCGGGTCGATGCGCTGGCCGTCCAGGACACCGATCTGAGTGCCGACCCGGCCGCCGTGCTCCAGCGGCTGACCGTGCCCGTGGCCCTCCTCGACGGCGTCCGCGCCACCCCGCACCGCTGGGCCTCGCTGCTCTGCGAGCGCCTGGACGCCCCGCAGGCATGAACCCGCTGCGCTGGGACGTCCTCCTGGTCGCGTTCGTGCTGGCCGTACCCGTGCTGGCGCTCGGGCTGCGCGGCGACTTCACGGCCGAGGAGACGGTGAGCCGGCTCCCGTGGTGCCTGCTGGCGGCCTGGGCCGCGGTCGCGCTGCTGCGCGCCGTCAGCGCACCGCCGAAGCCGGTTCCCGAGGCCGAGCACCGTCCGGGGCCGGCCGGCGCGCCCGTCGAGGCGGAGGACGAACGGTCCACCGCCTGACCGGGAGCGGCGGCCGGCCGGCGGCACGCGTCAGATCGGGAGGTCCTCCAGCATCTCGGTGACCAGGGCGGCGATCGGTGAGCGCTCCGACCGGGTGAGCGTGGTGTGCGCGAAGAGCACGTGTCCCTTGAGCTTCTCGATGACGGCGGTGATGCCGTCGTGCCGGCCGACCCTCAGGTTGTCCCGCTGGGCGACGTCGTGGGTGAGGACCACGCGGGAGTTGGTGCCCAGCCGCGAGAGGACCGTGAGCAGGACGCCCCGCTCCAGCGACTGCGCCTCGTCGACGATCACGAACGAGTCGTGCAGCGACCGCCCGCGGATGTGGGTGAGCGGAAGCACCTCGATCAGGTCGCGGGCGGCGATCTCCTCCAGGACCTCCTTGGAGACCAGCGCGCCCAGGGTGTCGTAGACCGCCTGCGCCCAGGGCGACATCTTCTCGCCCTCGCTGCCCGGCAGGTAGCCCAGCTCCTGCCCGCCGACGGCGTACAGCGGCCGGAAGATGACGACCTTCTTGTGCGCCCGCCGCTCCAGGACCGACTCCAGGCCGGCGCAGAGCGCCAGGGCGGACTTGCCCGTGCCCGCGCGTCCGCCGAGGGACACGATGCCGATCTCCGGATCGAGCAGCAGGTCGAGGGCGATGCGCTGCTCCGCCGACCGGCCGTGCAGCCCGAACGCGTCCCGGTCCCCGCGGACCAGCCGCACGTGCTTGTCCGGCAGCACCCGCCCCAGCGCCGACCCGCGCGAGGACAGCAGCACCAGCCCCGTGTGCGTGGGGAGCTCGGCGGCCGACGGGAGGAACGCCTCGCCCGTCTCGTACAGCGCGTCCAGCTCCGCGTCGTCGACCGACAGCTCCGCCATGCCCGTCCAGCCCGCGTCGACGGCGTCGTGGGCCCGGTAGTCGTCGGTGGCCAGGCCCACCGCCGCCGCCTTCACCCGCAGCGGCACGTCCTTGGTGATGAGGCAGACGTCGCGGCCCTCCGCGCGGAGGTTGAGCGCGACCACCATGATCCGCGAGTCGTTGCTGTCGTTGCGGAAGCCCGCCGGGAGCACGGAGGGGTCGCTGTGGTTGAGCTCGACGTGCAGCGTCCCGCCGTCCTCACCGACCGGGACAGGCGCGTCCAGCCGGCCGTGGGTCACCCGCAGGTCGTCGAGGATGCGCAGCGCCGAGCGCGCGAACCAGCCCAGCTCCGGGTGGTTGCGCTTGTCCTCGAGCTCTCCGATCACCACGAGCGGGAGCACCACGTCGGCGTCCCCGAAGCGCAGCAGGGCGCCAGGGTCGGAGAGGAGGACGGAGGTGTCGATGACGAACGTGCGGCGAGTGGTCACGTGTCGGCTCCCGTGGGGCGCAGCGCGCGCCCCGGCTCGAAGGTGGCCGGGCCCCGGCGCAGAGGCCGGGCACCGGCCCCTCTGGTCGACGAACTCGTCAGCACCAACCGGGCCTCCCGTGAGCGGCGGGGCAATCCCCACGCCGCTCACCGCGGACGCTAGGCCCGACCACCGACAACTGCGCGGTCGCACCGCGCGGTGCAACCTGAAGTTCACCCGGCGGGGTACCGCGAGTCACGGTCGTCTCGCCGGTTCACCCGAGCTCCTCAGCTGGACTCGCGCCGGAAACGTCGAACGCCGAACCACCAGCCCAGCACCGCGAGCAGCGCGGTCATCGCCACGCCCCACCAGGCGGTCGGCGTGCCGTAGCCACCGACGAAGAACTCGCGTGCGGCCTCGACCACGTGCTTGAACGGGTTCACGTCGCTGACCGCCTGCAGCCAGCCCGGTGCCAGGCTCATCGGCAGCAGGATGCCCGACAGCAGCAGGACCGGGAACATCACCGCGTTGAGCAGCGGGGCGAACGCGTCCTCGCTCTTCAGCGTCAGCGCGAGGGCGTAGGAGACCGCGGCGAGCGCGGCTCCCAGCAGCGCCACCACCAGCAGCGTCAGCGCGACGCCGAGCACCGGCGCGCGCAGCCCCAGCGGTACGGAGACCAGCACCAGCAGCAGTCCCTGGACCAGCAGGACGACGACGTCGCGCAGGACGCGTCCGAGCAGCAGCGCCGTCCGGCTGGCCGGGGTCACCCGCTGGCTCTCGATGACGCCGGCCCGCCACTCGGCGATGAGCCCGAAACCGACGAAGAGAGCCCCGAACATGCCGAGCTGCACGAGGATCCCGGGCACGAAGATCTGATACGCGTTGCCGGGGCCGAGCTGTCCGGAGAGCGGCTCGAGCAGGGGGCCGAACAGCACGATGTAGAGGATCGGCTGCAACAGGCTGATCACCAGCCAGGTGGGGTTGCGCAGCGACAGGCGCATCGCGCGGGTGAAGACGATGCCGGTGTCGCGCAGCAGGCCGCTCATCGGGGAGCCCCGGCCGGAACGGCCGCATCGGGCGCCGCGCCCGACTCCCGCAGGGAGCGCCCGGTGAGGCCGAGGAAGACGTCGTCGAGGCTCGGCCGGCGGCTCTCGATGCCGGCGACGACGATGCCCGTCGAGTCCAGTGCGCGGACCAGCTCCACCAGTGCGCGGCCGCCGTGCGGCACCCGGCCGGTCACGCGGTCGCCGTCCGCCTGTGCGGGCTCGGCACCGGGGAGCCGACCGATCAGCTCGGCCACCTCCGGCGCCTGCTCCGCGCGCTCGACGGTCACGGTGAGCACGTCGCCGCCGACCTTCGACTTCAGCTCGTCGGGGGTCCCCTCGGCGACGATCGAGCCGTGGTCGATGACCAGGATGCGGTCGCACAGCGCGTCGGCCTCGTCGAGGTAGTGGGTGGTGAGGAAGACCGTCACGCCGTGCTCGGCGCGCAGCGACCGGATGTGTTCCCACAGGTTGGCCCGGCTCTGCGGGTCGAGCCCGGTGGTCGGTTCGTCCAGGAAGATCATGCCGGGGGAGTGGATGAGCCCCAGCGCGATGTCCAGCCGGCGCTTCTGGCCGCCGGAGAGCGTGCGGACCAGGCGCTGCTCCAGGCCGGTGAGGTCGAGCTGTGCGGCGAGGGTCGCGCCGCGGCGGATCGCC
>DASPIH010000316.1:0-9684 GCA_035629195.1 Blastococcus sp.
GGGCCCGGGACGGCGTCCACCATCCCGACACAGCGGCGTTGCAGGAGGCCCTCGGCCGCTCGAACCCGACTGCCGTGTCGACGACGACGGGGTCGTGCGCCTGGTCGTGCCGCAGTGGACCCTCGTCGGACTCGTCCTGGAGGAACCCCTCCACTACGCCTCGGGTCAACCGGCCGTCCTGCGCCGGATGGCCACCCTGCTGCGGGAGGTCGCGTGGCGTGCCCCGCCGGGCACCGTGGACCGCGCGCTGCACGATCGGCTCCGTTCCGTCGTCGACCTCGCCGCCGAGTCCACCCGGACCACGGAGTCGGAACGCCGCTCGTGGGAGGTGGCGCTCGAGTCGGCCCTCATCGGCGTGTGGCCCGCTGAACGTCCTGGCTGACCTGGACGCGGATGTGCTGCATGCCCAGCTGCAGCGGGTAGTCGCTCCTCATGCACAACGACATCCCGGTCGACGCGGACTCCCCCGAGCAGGAAGGGCTGGCCCGACGACTGGACAAGCCGATGGGCGTCCTCGGGCTCGTGTTCGTCCTCGTCGTCCTGGGCCAGTCGCTCGCCGGAGAGCCGTGGCTGGTCACCGTGCTGACCGTGGTGGGGTGGCTGTGCTGGGGCGTCTTCGTCGCCGAGTTCCTCCATCGCGCACTGCGCGCCCGTGACCGGCGTCGGTTCTGGGCCCGCAACTGGTGGCAGGTGCTGTTCCTCGCCCTGCCCTTCCTGCGATTCGCGCGAGCCCTGACTCTCCTCCGGGCCGCGAGGCTGGGCGGAGTCGTCTCCGCCGCCGTGCGGGGATCGAGGTCGGCCGGCCGGCTGCTCTCCGGCCGCATCGGCTGGCTGGCCACCGTGACCGGAGTGGTGGTGCTCGCGGGCAGCCAGCTCCTGTACGTCGGTGGGGCCTACGAGGACTACGCCCCGGCCCTGCACGAGACCGCCCTCTCGACCGTGACGGGGCAGCCGCTGACCGCGCAGGGCGGTCTCGCCCGCATCCTCGAGGTGGTCCTCGCCGTCTACTCGGTCGCAGTCTTCGCCACGCTCGCCGGGGCCCTGGGCGCCTACTTCCTCGACGACCGGCACCGGACCGGTGCCTCGCCGGAGGTGTTGGCGGCCGCTGCATCCAACCGTCCAGCAGCGGGAACGGGCACGGCATGACGACGGACCTCGTACTGCTCGCCGGCGGGCTCCTGGGGCTCGGCGTCGCCGCCCTGTCCGAGCGCCTGCGCCGGCTGCCCGTCTCCGAGCCGCTGCTCGGCCTGCTCGCCGGGATCGTCCTGGGCCCGTCCGTCGCCGGTGTCCTCGACGTGCGGCCCCTGACCGAGGACCACACCTGGTTGCACACCGCCACCCGGCTCCTGCTGGCGATCTCCGTGATGGCGGTGGCCTTGCGGTATCCACTGGGCGCGGTGCGGTCGCGGATCCGGCCGGTGCTGATCCTCCTGGCCGTCGCCATGCCCCTCATGGCCCTCATCACCGCCGGTCTGTCGGCGTGGCTGCTCGGCGTGGGACTCGGCGCCGCGGCGCTGCTCGGCGCGGCGCTGTGCCCGACCGACCCGGTACTGGCGTCCAGCGTCGTCACCGGAGGCCCGGCGGAGGAGGACCTGCCCGCCCGGGACCGGCAGGTCCTCTCGCTGGAGTCCGGCGCCAACGACGGCCTGGCGCTGCCCCTGGTGCTCGTCGCCATCGCCATCGCCGGCCCCCTGACCGGCGCCGAGGCCGCGCTGGAGTCCCTCTGGCAGGTGGCCGGGGCGGTCGTCGTCGGGCTGGTCACCGGATGGCTCGGCGGGCGGGCGCTCAAGGCCGGCGAGCAACACGGCTCCACCGACCCCGGGCCCCTCGCCCTGTTCACCGCAGTCCTGGCCCTCACGGTGCTCGGACTGTCCGGGCTGATCCATGTCGACGGCGTGCTCGCCGTGTTCGTCTGCGGGCTGGCCTTCAACGGCGTGAGCACCGGCTCCGAACGGACGTCGGACGTGCCGATCGACGAGGCCGTCAACCGCTTCCTCGTCCTGCCGCTGTTCATCGGCATCGGCGCTGCCCTGCCGTGGGCGGCCTGGGCCGACCTCGGCTGGCGCGGGGTGCTGCTGGCCGTGGCCGTGCTCCTGCTGCGCCGACTGCCGATCCTGGTGGCGCTGCGCCGCCCGCTGCGACTGGGCTGGCCGGACGCGCTCTATCTGGGGTGGTTCGGCCCGATCGGGGTCTCGGCGCTGTTCTACCTCGCGCTGGAGGCCACGAGGCTGCCGGCGCCGACCCCACCGTGCTCGCCGCCGGCAGCCTCGTGGTGGTGGCCAGCGTCGTCGTCCACGGTGTGACCGCCGCGCCGGGCCGGGCCGCCTACCGGGCCGCCACCCGGCACGAGAGCCGCCCCGCCACGTCGGCCGCCCCCGGACGGCCCCACCGGCAGGGATGAGCCCCGACCTCAGCGGGCGCGGGCGAGCTCCTGCCCGTGGTCTTCCGCGTACGCCGAGGCGATCGCCCTGGCCGGACCACCGACGTGGAGGAAGTACTCGTCCACCACGTGCAGGTAGTCCCCCACCGCGGTGTCCAACAGCTCCCCGGCGTAGCGCGCGTCCGCACCCGGCGTGCGCCGGGCGTGCTCGCTCAGGTGCAGCGCCACCCCCAGCATCGCCGGCAGGGAGGCCTCGGGATCGCCGTCCCGGAAGTAGTAGGTCTCGGCGTACTGGGTCAGGTCGACCCGCAGCTGCGCGAGCCCGACCGCCAGGTCCTCCAGGAGGGGCGCGGCCATCGCCGACCGGGGGTCGGCCACCAGCCCCAGGGTGTCGACCCGGCGCAGCAGCGACAGCCGCACCGCCAGCGCACGGCGCCGGGTCAGCGCCGGGTACACCTGCAGAACCCATGAGACCGCGGCCGTGATCAGCCCGAAACCGACGAGCGCCTGAGCCGGCACCGCGATCCGCAGCCAGTCCGCCGCCGGGACGATGTCACCGAAACCGAGCGTCGCCAGGGTGACCGTGGACAGGTAGACGGCATCCAGGAACCCGGCCCGGGAGGCGGGGTCCAGGCTGCTGCCGAAGACGAACCCGCCCGGCAGGTGCGGCCAGTACACCAGCGCCCATCCCAGCAGGATCAGCAGCACCCAGGCCAGCACGACCACGACCATCGCCAGCGGCCCGACCAACGGCCCCAGCACCCGGCGCCGACGCCCGACGCGCCACACCGCCGCCATGAGCCGGCGGCTGAGCCCACCGCGGCCGGTGGGGTGCCAGATCGTGTGGAAGATGTCGCGCAGCGCCATGAACACCAGCACCGCGCCGACCGCGGTCACGACCCATCCCAGAACACCCGTCACCCGCCGAGCCTGCCAGGAGTCGGGAGCCGGGAGCGACGCGGGTAGAGGGCCAGCATGTGGTTCGACTCCTGGTCTGACATCGTCCGGATCCTCGCCGTCGGGGCGGCGGCCTACCTCGCGCTCGTGGTCCTGCTCCGGGTGTCCGGCAAGCGGACGCTGGCCAAGCTGAACGCCTTCGACTGGGTGATCAGCGTGGCCTTCGGCTCGACCCTGGCGACCATCCTGCTCAGCAGCGACGTCTCCTGGAGTGAGGGAGCCGCCGCCCTGGTCCTGCTCGCCGCCCTCCAGTTCGTCGTCGCGCGGACGACGACCTGGCTGCCGGGGGGCCGCAGCGTGGTCACCGCCCGTCCGACCCTCCTGCTGGAGGACGGCCGCCCCATCCCCGAAGCGCTCGACCGGCAGCGGATCACCATGAGTGAGCTGCGCCAGGCCATCCGCGCCACCGGCTCCGGCGACCTGTCTTCGGTAGCCGCCGTCGTCCTGGAGACCGACGGTTCCCTGAGCGTCATCTCCACCCAACAGGCCGGGAACCGGTCGGCACTCGAAGGTGTCAGGGGAGCGACCGAGCGCAGGAGATGACCGGACGTGGGAGGCCTCGACTGGCACGGTCAGCAACCCGCGCACCCACTCCACCCGCAACGTGGAGCGGCCCAACCTGCGAGCCGCGTCCACGCGCGTGAAGCCGTCGAGCAGGCGGAGATCGTCGCCGTCCACAAGAACCAGCACGGGCGGCGTGTCGTCGAGAACCTCGGCGAGCACCGCTACATGAGCGGATCAGCCGGCCGCAGCCGCGTGCCGAAGTCGAGCGCGTCCAGCGCGACCGTGTCACCGAGAGTGCGGTGTCTCGTCGTCATGACCGCGACCGTGCGCAAGCCCGACCACTGCGCATTCGCGTGGCAGATACCCGTCAACGGTCCGCATACCGGAGTACGACCGTCCCCCGCGGTCCACGGCATCGGCCAGGCGGTCAGGCGGTCAGGCGGTCAGGCGTGAGCCGAGACGTCGCCTCGCGGGCGGCGACGACCCGGTGGTCGCGCTGACCGGTGACCGGAGACCGGTGCCCCGGTGCCCAATGGGCGGTCACCACGTCACGGCCGGCCGCGATCAGGCCGGACGCGCCTCCGACACGCCGGAGACGCCTTGACGGTCGGGTGTGACCGTCGTCACTGTCGTGCAGGAGGGCGTCCGCGACTTCCGCCGGCCGCCGGCAACCGGCCCGGCCCGGGCGCGGCGCGGAAGGGGTGAGCCGGCGTCCGACAGCTAGGGAACCCGGGCACCTGGGTCACGACGGTGGCTACGGAGGCTCGTGGACTGGGGAAGAACACAGAGGTCGCCCTACCGCTGGGCCAGCTGGCCGATGTCGAGCCCTGCTTCGTCCCAGCGTCCATCAGGAGGGGATTGCCGTGGCAGTCAACGCAGCACCGCACGTGGGAACGCAGGCCACCGACGTCGGCAACGATTTGCTGGCCGACCTGAGCGACCCGACCGCCGGCCGGATGGCCGTGGCGAGGGAGCTCGCCTCCGAGAACGTACGGATGATCGCCGACCCTGCGCCGCTCGGTCTTGGCTGCTTCGCGCTCACGACGTTCCTCTTGAGCCTGTTCAACGCGGGCGTGTTGCCGGCGGCAGGTGAGCCGATCGTGTTCGGCGTCGCGCTCGCCTACGGAGGCGCGGCCCAGGTGCTCGCGGGCATGTGGGAGTTCCGGAAGGGCAACGTCTTCGGCGCGACCGCCTTCACCTCCTACGGCGCTTTCTGGCTCTCGTTCTGGGCGTTCGTGACCTTCTACGCAGCTGACATCCCGGACGCCGATGTCCGCGCGACCGCGGTCGGCTGGTACCTCATCGCCTGGGGCCTCTTCACGGTTGTCATGTGGGTCGCGTCCTTGCGCACCACCGCGGCTCTGGCCCTGCTGTTCACGCTGCTCTCCGCGACCTTCTTCGTACTCGGAGCCGGGGATGTGGCGCACAGCGAAGGTCTCACCACGATCGGCGGCTATCTGGGCCTCGCCACCGCCGCCGTCGCCTGGTACGCGTGCCTGGCCGGGGTGAGCGCGTCGACTTTCGGGCGCGCGGTGCTGCCGAACCCGCCGATGTACAAGCTGTGACCCGACCGACGGTCGTCTGATCGACGCCTCCCCCGGCCTCGTGCCTGGCGGCCGACGTGCCGATGGTCATCCGAACATGTCTGGATGCTCGGCACGGGCCCGTGCGATCGGGTGCGGTGGCTCGCTCGGGGTTCGGGTGGGCGGGCCACGGACGCGTCCCTGCGGGCGGGCCGATTGCTCGATCGGCAGACCGGCTCGGCTGCGGGCGCCGGCCTGCACTCGGATCACGTGAAGATCGTCGACGGGCCCAGGCGGCGCTCGGCGCACTCCCGCACCCGCAGCTCGACCGCGGCCTCCCCCAGCGCGGTGATCAGCTCGGCGTCCCACTGATGCTCGCGGGTGGAGGGCCTACCGGAGGCGGCGGCCGGCCCCGCGGCCCGGCCTCCGGGACGTGGCGCCTCCCGTTGCCGACCGACTGCTCGCAGACCTTCGCCCGCCGAGCAGTCGGCGGCGCCCGGCCGCCGTCTACGGTGCCCAGATGGATGTCGTCCGGGGACCGGAGCTTCTCGACCTCCCCCAGGACCTCCCGGGCCCGGTCTGCGTCATCGTCGCTCCCGGCGACAGCCGGAAGCTCGAGGTCGCGGCCGGGCGGCTGGGCCTCGACGCCGGGGCTCTCGCCGCTCTGGCCGGGCCTGTCCGGTCCGCGCGCACGGACGTGACGGCCGGATCGGTCGTGCTCAGCCTGTGGACGATCGACGCGGAGGGGGCGTCACGATCGACGTCGATGGCGGCGACGGACCGGGGCCTCGTCGTCGTCGACGACGGCTCGGTCGCCGACGAGGTGGCCCGCGTCGCGGACGGCGCCGCCGACTCGCGCCGCGCACTCGCCCAGATCGTGCTCGCCGTCGCCGAGCAGACGGAGGAGCACGTCGCGCGGCTGGCGGCGAGCACGGACGACCTCGGCTCCGGCTCCAACGGCTTCTTCACCGGAGAGCAGCGACGTGCACTCGTGGCCTCCCGCGCTCGGCTGCTCCGCATCCAGCACCAGTGCGCTGCGCAGCAGCGCGTGCTCGCCCGCGACGTCGACCTGGCCGAGGCCGTGCCCGGGCTCGCCGCGGCTGCCGAGCGCTACGCCGCAGCCGCCGACAGCGCTGCCGCCGCGTATGCCGCGCTCGGCGACTCCCTCGACGACCTGCGTACCACCGTCAGCGAGCGGCTGACGATCGTCAGCACGGTCTTCCTGCCCCTGACGCTGGCAGGGGGGTTCTTCGGCATGAACTTCGGCTGGATGGCCGACCACCTCGACGGCGTCACCACCTTCGTGGTCCTCGGGATCGTCCTTCCGATCCTGATGACCGCGGCGACCGTCCAGGTCGTGCGTCGCCTCAGTGACTGACAGTGAGCACGGCACCGCCCCGGCCACGACGGTGGCCGGGGCGGTGGTCCGGCGCCGCACCCTCAGCGGTGCGGGACGGCGCGGGCGAGCGCAGAGCGTCCCGCGAGGAGCGGGGATGACACCCCGTCGTCCTGCGGTGTCCCGTGCCCGGACGTACGGCCGGCCCCTCGCCGGCGACCCACCCCGCTGCCCCCCGTTCGGCCGCGGTCGACGACCGCCGGCTCAGCGCGTCCAGCGGTGCAGCGACTTGCGCTGAGCGGCCTTCCACGCCTCGTCGAAGCGGTCACGGAACTGCTCGGCGCGGGCCTGCTCGAGCGCATGCAGGCGGCCGTACAAGAAGGCCGCCTCGACGGAGGTCGAGGACAGCCCCAGCGTGCGCAGCCGATCCCGGGTGAGCACGGAGTCCTGGTGCTCCCCCAGCGCCTCCTGCACCGCCTCCATGGCCTCCGCGAAGGCCGTGGCGTCCGGACCGAAGACCCGGGACACCGACTCACCGGCGTATCGAGCGGCCTTGGCGGCCTTGCGCGCATCGTGGAGGAGCTCCTCCCGCTCGGGTCCGGCCGGGTGAGCCTCGGCCTCCTCCACCAGCCGGCGGACGGCGGTGTAGCTCCGCTCCACCAGACGCGGGAGCACCGTGCCCGCGCGGTCGCCGGCACGCGGGGTGAACGGCGGGGCCGTCACCAGGGAGTCGAGCTTCTCCACCAGCTGGTGGTACCGCTCGCCGTCGAGCTCGGCCAGCACCCGGTCGTGCGCCTCGCGGTAGACCTGATCGAGCTCCTCGACGGCCCGGCCGGACTCCGCGGCGTCGACCGCCTCGTCGGCGCCCATGGTGGCTGTCACGCGGTCGCGCATCACCTCGGCGTCCCGCGCCGCGCCGAGCTCGGCGGCCAGCCACTTCAGCTCGCTCCGGAGCGGACGGGCCACGTCGGCGTCGAACAGGGGCTTGAACGTCGTGAGGGCGCTGCGCAGCCGGCGGGTGGCCACACGCATCTTGTGGATGCTGTCGGGGGCGTCCAGGCGGACCGGGAGGTCCTGGGCGCGGATCTGCTCGACCTGCTCGCGGATGTGGGCGAGCACGACGACGCCGGCTTCCGCCTTCGCGGTCACCTTGCTCGCGCGCGCCTTCTCCGTCCGCTTCCGGCCGGCGCCGTTCAGCACGTGGGCGAGCTTGGAGGCGCTCGAGGCCGCCGCCAGCCCCCGCTCCCGCAGGCGCGCATCGACCGCGTCCAGCAGCTCGGCTGCGCCGCCGACGAGCTCGACCTCGATCTCCCGCCAGGTCATCCCTGCGCCGGCGCTGCCGGCCTTACCGGCCGTCACGAGCCGCCGCGCCGTGACCCGGTCGTCGGCCACCTCGGCCAGCACCTGCCCCGTGGCGTCGACCAGCCGGCGCACGGTCCGGTCGGTGGCGATCTCCGCCACCGGCTGCAGCAGGGCACCCCGGCTGTGGACCCGGACCATTCGCCGCAGGGACTCCGGCACGGTGCGCCAGGCGCGACCCAGCGGGAGCCGGACCTCCGAACGGGCATCGCCGGTGGCCGGGACCTTCAGGTGCCAGCCGGCGTCGTCCCCGCCCGTCCGCCGGCGCAGGGTCAGCCCGGCCGCCGCGAGCCGCAGGTCGGCGGTGTCGAAGTAGGTCGCCTTGAGCTCCTGCTGCACCGCCTCGGCCTCGGTCACCGGCCCCCCGCCGCCCACCGCCCCGGCCTCGCCGTCCGCATGCAGCACGAGCTCCGTCAGCGACGGCAGCTCGAAGGCGTCGTCCGCGGCGTACTTCTTCTCGACTTCCAGATGAACAGCAGGCATCCGGTAGATGTACCCCACGAAGATGAACAAGCCACCCGCTGGCCGGTGCTGCTCACGTCCGGAAGGAGCCGGCGTCGTCCCCCCGGGAGCCCCCGGGGAGCGACACCAGCCACTCGACGGCCCCGTAGACGGCGAGGGCCAGGGCGATCAGCACGGCGGGCGGCACGACCACCGGCGCGGCGAGCAGCGAGATGCCGAGCACGCCCGGCGCGCTGTGCAGCCAGCCCGGACGGCGCAGCGACGAGGCCAGCGCACCCCAGCGGACGCCGCACCACATCAGCCAGCGCCGCAGCACGGGCACGCCCTGCTCCCGCATCACCCGGCGGAACAGCCCGTCGGCCTCCCGCGACGTGACCACCCCGCTGCGCAGCCCCTGGGTGCAGAGCCAGTCGTGCAGGATCGCGGCCATCGTGTACCGGCCGAACCGGGGGATCAGCCACACGACCACCCGGGGAACGGTCGCGAAGTCGGTCAGGAAGCCCGCGGGGACGACGAAGCGGTCCCACCTCCCCCGGTAGACCAGTTCCTCCACGACCGCCCAGTGACGGTCGTCCACGCGGCGCACCGTCACCGACGAGGACTCGAACGGCATGGTGCGATCCTCACATCGCCGCCCCGGGTCGGTGGACCTCGGCGGTCGGACCCGGGCAACCGGACCGGCAGGGAATGTCACCGGGGCTTGCGGCGGTTGTCATCAGCAGGCAACCAGGCTCTCGCACACTCGAGAGGCGCCGACACGGCGCACCAGCCCGAGCGCCGGCGTCGCCCGCAGCGGCCGCCGGCCGGGCCTCCGAGCACTGCCGCCGGCCTCGCACCGTCGCGAGCCACTCCCAACGTGCGCAGACACACAGCTGCCTCGCAGCCTCCTGCGGCGACCTGCGCCGCCCGACGTACCGAGACAGAAGGCCCACCGTGAACCAGAAGCGACTCCTCATGAACGACGACCACGGCGACCGGTTCCCCGGCGCCCTTCCCGCCCCCGACAGCGCTCCCCGCGGCCAGGGCACCGACGAGCGGATCGTGCGCATGCACGCCGCGTACGTGCGGAAGGCCAACGCGGTGGTGGAGGCCGGGCGCGACGGCCTCGCCGACGAGCTGGCCACCACCTTCGCCGAGGAGGTCTCCGCCGCCCGGCGCACGAC
>DASPIH010000317.1:0-11255 GCA_035629195.1 Blastococcus sp.
CCGCGTACACCGAGGTGCCGATCCTGGCCTACGCGGCCAAGTACGCATCGGGCTTCTACGGCCCGTTCCGCGAGGCGGCCGAGGGCGCCCCGCAGTTCGGCGACCGCTCGACCTACCAGATGGACCCGCCCAACGCCGACGAGGCGCTGCGCGAGGTGGCGCAGGACCTCGCCGAGGGCGCCGACGCCGTCATGGTCAAGCCCGCGCTGCCCTACCTCGACATCGTCCGCACGGTCGCCGACGCGGTGCACGTGCCCGTGAGCGCCTACCAGGTGAGCGGCGAGTACGCGATGGTGGAGGCGGCGGCCGCCAACGGGTGGGTGGACCGGGAGCGGGCGATCCTGGAGACCCTCACCGCCATCCGGCGGGCCGGTGCCGGCCAGGTGCTCACGTACTGGGCCGTCGAGGCCGCCCGGCTGCTCGCCCGCGGCTGACCGTCGTGGTGGTCCCGGGCATCGTCGGCAGCAGCACCGTGCTCGTTCCCACACGCGCGCCGGCCGACCTGCGGGCGGCGCTCCTGCGATCGCAGAGGACACTGGAGCGGTGAGCTCGCCCCCCAGCACGCCCTACCCCTACGAGGCGCCGGTGTCGGCCGGCCTCTTCGCCCGCGGTCAGGAAGTCACCCCTGGCGGCGTGAACAGCCCGGTGCGCGCCTTCCGCGCCGTGGGCGGCACGCCGCGGTTCATGGTGAGCGGCTCGGGTCCGTGGATCACCGACGCCGACGGTCGTCGGTACGTCGACCTGGTCAGCTCCTGGGGGCCGATGATCCTCGGCCACGCCCATCCGGCCGTCGTCGACGCGGTGACCGCGGCGGCCCGGCAGGGGTTCTCCTTCGGTGCGCCGACCGAGGGCGAGCTGGAGCTGGCCGAGGAGATCCGCAACCGGATGCCTCCCGTCGAGAGCGTGCGGCTGGTCAACTCGGGCACCGAGGCGGTGCTGTCGGCCGTCCGTCTCGCCCGTGGCGCGACCGGCCGGCCGCTGCTGGTCAAGTTCGCCGGCAACTACCACGGTCACGTCGACTCGCTGCTGGCCGCCGCCGGGTCGGGGGTGGCGACGCTGGGCCTGCCCGACACGCCTGGTGTGACCACCGGCGCCGCCGCCGACACGATCGTCCTGCCCTACAACGACGTGGCCGCCGTGGAAGCCGTCTTCGCCGAGCGCGGGCCGCAGATCGCCGCCGTCGTCAGCGAGGCGGCCGCCGGCAACATGGGCGTCGTCCCCCCGCTGGACGGGTTCAACTCCGAGCTGCGCCGGATCACCGCCGCCTCCGGTGCGCTGCTGATCCTCGACGAGGTCATGACCGGATTCCGCGTCACCCGCTCCGGCTGGTACGGCCTGGACCCCGTCGACGCCGACCTGTTCACCTTCGGCAAGGTCATGGGTGGTGGCCTGCCGGCCGCAGCCTTCGGTGGACGCGCCGACCTGATGGCCCACCTCGCGCCGAACGGGCCAGTCTACCAGGCGGGCACCCTGTCGGGGAACCCGGTCGCGGTGGCTGCCGGCCTGGCCACGCTGCGGCACTGCACCGACGAGGTGTACGCCGCCTGCGACGAGGCGTCCGCGGTGCTGCGCGGCGCCGCCAGCGCCGCTCTCTTCGCCGCCGGGGTTCCCCACCGGGTGCAGCAGGCGGGGAACATGTTCTCGATCTTCTTCGTGACCGACGAGCGCCAGGTGCGCAACTACGACGACGCCCGCACCCAGGACGTCGCCCGCTACACCGCGTTCTTCCACTCGCTGCTCTCCAGCGGCGTCTACCTCCCGCCGTCGGCCTTCGAGTCCTGGTTCGTCAACGCCGCGCTCCTCGGTGAGGCCCTCGACCACGTGCTCGAGGCGCTGCCGGCCGCGGCTCGTGCCGCCGCGGCGGTGTCCGGCGACGGGGCTCCGGCCGACCAGGACCTCTCGGAGGTGAGCTCGTGACGGAGGAGACCACTGTCCACCTCCTCCGCCACGGCGAGGTGCACAATCCCGGCGGCATCCTCTACGGGCGGCTGCCGGGCTTCCTGCTGTCCACGGCGGGGGAGGGGATGGCGCGGCGGGCCGCCGAGTGGTTCACCGGCCACGACGTCGTCCACCTGGTGAGCAGCCCCCTCGAGCGTGCGCGGCAGACGGCGCAGCCGGTGGCCGACGCGTTCGGGCTGGACGTGCAGACCGACGAGCGGCTGATCGAGGCCGGCAACGCCTTCGAGGGCATGGCCGTGGCCGGAGGCACCGGCGTCTTCCGGGCGCCGCGCAACTGGTGGCGGCTGCGCAACCCGCTGCGGCCGTCCTGGGGCGAGCCGTACGTCGAGATCGCCGCGCGGATGATCGCCGCGGTCGAGGCCGCGCGGGACGCCGCCCGAGGGCACGAGGCGGTGCTGGTCAGCCACCAGCTCCCGATCTGGACCACCCGGCTGCACGTCGAGGGACGCCGGTTCGCCCACGATCCGCGCCGTCGCGAGTGCGCCCTGGCCAGCGTGACGTCGCTGACGTACGAGGACGACCGGCTGGTGGGCGTCTCCTATGCCGAGCCGGCCGGGGCCACCGATCCGGACGCGGTGCCCGGGGCATGAGGCGGATCGTGCTCGCTCTGCTCGCCGGGGCCCTGGTCGCCGGGTGCTCGACCGGCTCCGACGCGGTCGACGTCAACAACGGCGGCGAGTTCCGCTTCGTGGCCGGAACGCCGCGGGGCGAGGTGGTCGCCGAGGCCGAGCGCGCGACGGCGCCGGAGTTCGCCGGCACGCTGCTGGGCGGCGGGTCGTTCTCCTCGACCGAGCTGGAGGGAGACGTCGCCGTCCTCAACTTCTGGGGCTCCTGGTGCCCGCCCTGCCGGGTGGAGACGCCGGAGTTCCAGGAGGTCTACGCCGACGTGCGCGACGAGGGCGTGCAGTTCCTCGGGATCAACGTGAAGGAGACCAGCGACCGGTTCGCCCTGGCCTTCATCGACCGCTTCGGCATCGAGTTCCCTTCGCTGTACGACCCCCGCGGGGAGGTGGCCCTGGCCTTCCGCGACTACCCGGCGACGGCCATCCCCTCGACCATCGTCCTCGACCGGGACGGCCGCGTGGCGGCGATCTTCACCGCCGAGGTGTCGCAGGAGGACCTGCGCAGCACGCTCGACCTCGTCCTGGCGGAGGGCTGACCCATGGGGGAGACGTTCGCCGGCCTGGTCACCGACGGCCCGCTGCTCGCCGCCGCGGCCGTGGCCGCCCTGGTCGGTCTGATCAGCTTCGCCTCGCCGTGCGTGCTGCCGCTCGTCCCGGGCTACCTGTCCTACGTCACCGGCCTGGTCGGCAGCGGCACCCGGACGACGAGTCCGGTCGCGCAGCCCTCCGGGGGCGGGGGCACGGCCACGGCCACCGTCCCGCCGGAGACCGACGAGCGATCCCCGCGCGGGCGCATGGTGCTCGGGGCGGTGCTGTTCGTGCTCGGGTTCACCTTCGTCTTCGTGGCCATCACCTCGGCGTTCGGCGGGCTCGGCCGGCTCCTCCTGGTGCACAACGAGCTGATCACCCGCCTGATGGGCGTGGTCACCGTGATCGTGGGGCTCGGCTTCCTCGGCTGGCTGCCGGTGCTGCAGCGGACCAAGCGCCTGACGATGCGCCCCACGATGGGCCTGGCCGGGGCGCCGCTGCTCGGCGTCGTCTTCGGGCTCGGCTGGACGCCCTGCCTCGGCCCGACGCTGGCCGCGGTGCAGAACCTGGCGTTCGCCGAGGCCACGGCCGGCCGGGGAGCGCTGCTCGGGCTGGCCTACTGCCTCGGCCTCGGGGTGCCCTTCGTGCTCGTGGCCCTGGGTGCCCGCTGGGCGGTGGGCGCCACGGCGTTCCTCCGCCGGCACGCGCAGGCGGTGACCCGCTTCGGCGGCGCGGTGCTGGTGCTCGTCGGCCTGCTCCTGGTCACCGGTGCGTGGACCGAGATGATGGAGTGGCTGCGCTCCTGGCTGGCGGCCACCGGGTTCGCGGAGTCGGCGCTGTGACGACCACCGCCCCGCCGCGCCCCACCTCACCGCCGTCCCCGCCGTCGGGACCCTCGCCGGCCCGGAGGGCGGGTGCCCTGCTGCTGCGCTGGTGGCGACGGCTCACCGCGATGCGCACGGCCATCATCCTGCTGTTCCTGCTGGCGCTCGCCGCCGTGCCGGGCTCGCTGCTGCCGCAGCGCGCCCTGTCGCAGAACAACGTGCGCCAGTACTTCACCGACCATCCGGACCTCGCGCCGGTGCTGGACCGGCTGTACCTCTTCGACGTCTTCAGCTCGCCCTGGTTCGCGGCGGTCTACCTGCTGCTGTTCGTGTCCCTGATCGGTTGCGTGGTTCCCCGGGTCGGGGAGCACGTCCGCGCCCTGCGCACCCCGCCGCCGCCGGCGCCGGGCAACCTGCTGCGGCTGCCCGACTCGGGCCGGCTGGCCACGCCTCTCGCGCCGGCGGCGGCCCTCGACGTCGTGGAGGAGGAGTTGCGGGTCCGCCGGTTCCGCGTGGTCCGCCGCGACGGTGCTGCGTCGACTCCGCCGGGTCCCGCGGCACGAGGACCGGAGCTCTCCGCCGAGAAGGGACACCTCAAGGAGACCGGCAACCTGCTGTTCCACCTCTCCCTGCTCGCGCTCCTGCTCGGCCTGGCCGGCGGCAAGATGTGGGGCTACGAGGGCAGCATCCTGGTCACCGAGGGGCAGGGCTTCTGCAACACCTTCCAGCAGTACGACACCTACTCCGCCGGTCCGCTGGTCGACAGCGGTGACCTCAACTCCCTCTGCGTCGACCTCGACCAGTTCCGGGCCGAGTACGAGGAGAACCTCACGGCCTCCTCGTTCACCGCCGACATCCGGTACGGGGAGCCCTCGGGCGAGGACCAGGAGACGACGATCGGCGTCAACGACCCGCTGCGGATCGACGGCGATCGGGTGTACGTCACCGGTCACGGGTTCAGCCCGGTGTTCACGGTGACGCTGCCCGACGGCACGGAGTTCCCCGAGATCTTCGCTCCGTTCCTGCCCACCGACCAGCGGACGCTGGCCAGCGAGGGAGCGCTCAAGCTGCCCGACCTCGGCCAGGGCCAGGAGGAGCAGTTGGCCCTCGAGGGCTTCTTCGCCCCCACCGGGCTGCTCCAGGGCGGCGTGCTCACCTCCGTCGACCCGCGACCGCTCGCACCCCAGGTCGCGATCATCGCGTACCAGGGGTACCTGGGCCTCGACTCCGGCCTGCCGCAGTCGGTGTACTCCCTGGACGCCACGCAGATCGAGCGGGGGCGGCTCAGCGAGGTCGGGGCGGCGAACCTGTCGGTGGGGGAGTCCCTCGACCTGCCCGACGGCACGCAGGTGACGTTCACCGGTTACAAGGAGTTCGCGGCGCTCCAGTACTCGCACGACCCCGGTCAGCTGTGGGTCCTCGGCGCCGCGATCGCGCTGCTCACCGGCCTCCTCGGCCTGCTGCTCCTGCGCCGCGAGCGGGTGTTCGTCCGGGCGGGGTCCGATGGCGACGGCGGGGGTACCGTGCTGTCGCTGGCCTCGCTCACCCGGGGCGGCGGCGAGAGCGGGCCGCGCTTCACCGCGCTGTCCGACGACCTGCGGGACGCCCTCGCCACGGCGGCTGCCCGCACCGCAACCGATCCGGAGGTCCCCTCGCGTGACTGATTCCTCGCTGGCCGCGCTGTCGGACACGCTCTACTCGGTGAGCGTCGCCGTCTACTCGGTCGCGCTGCTGGCGTTCTGCGCGCAGCTCGCGTTCGGTCGGCGGAGGGAACGCGCCCGCGAGCTGGTGGGCGCGGGCGCCGGCGCCGCGCCCGGTGGCGGTGTCCTCGTGGACGACCGCGCGCCGGCCCCGGTGCCCGACGGCACGGCAACGGCCACCAGGTGGGGCGGCATCGCGATCGGCGTGACGGCGATCGGCGCACTCACCCACGCCGCGGTGCTCCTCACCCGCGGTCTGGCGGCCGGCCGCCTGCCCTGGGGCAACATGTACGAGTTCGCGACGGCGGTGGTGCTGGTCGCGGTCGTGGTCTACACCGTCCTGGCGCTGCGGACGCCGAACCTGCGGCACATCGGCGTCTTCGTGCTCGGCCCCGCGATCCTGGCGCTGGTGGCCATCGGGCTCGGGCTCTACACGGAGGCGGGCCCGGTGGTCGCCGCGCTGAAGTCGGCCTGGCTGGGCGTGCACGTCACCGCCGCCATCCTCGGTTTCGGCATCTTCATGGTCAGCGGCATCGCCAGCGTCCTGTACCTGGTCCGCTCCCGGCCCGGCGCCGACTCCGCCACGGGCCTGGTGTCCCGGCTGCCCGCGGCCGGGGCCCTGGACCGGCTGGCCCACCGCACCGCGGTCTTCGGCTTCCCGGTGTGGACGTTCGCGGTCATCGCGGGGGCGATCTGGGCCGAGGCCTCCTGGGGGCGGTTCTGGGCCTGGGACCCGAAGGAGACGTGGTCCTTCGTCGCCTGGGTGGTCTACGCGGCCTATCTGCACGCCCGCTCGACCGCCGGCTGGCGCGGACGCCCGGCGGCATGGGTGAACGTCGTCGGCCTGGCCGTGATGATCTTCAACCTCACCTTCGTCAACCTCGTCTCGACCGGTCTGCACAGCTACGCCGGCGTCGAGTGACCGCGGTCTCCCGTCCGTCCGGGGGAGACCGCACCGAGCCCCGGTGACCGGTGTCGCAGACGCGTGCTTTCATGCCCGCATGGAGCTCGACGAGGGCGAACGGTCCGGTACGGGGCCGCGGCGTGGGTAGGCACTCCGCGGCCGGCGGCGCCTCGGCGCACCCGATCGCCGTGGCCGCACTGGCGCAGCGTGCCGCCGCTGTCTCGGCCTCACCCGAGGGCGGCAGCGTCGGCTGGCCGTCCCCACCCGGCCCCGAGAGCCCCGAGCGGGGTGGCGGCGGCCTCGGCTGGCCCGGCGGATCGGAGGAGGACGCGCAGGACAGAACCCGCGCCCAGGGCCCCGGCGATGCGGTTCCGGCGCGGCGCGGCCGGCGTCGGCTGTTCGGCGCCGCCTGAGCTCAGGCGGGGGAGCCGTCGTCCCGGCGGGCGCGACGGCCGAGCTCCCGCAGGAACTCGGGGTCGTCATCGGGCGCCAGCGGCCGGACCGGTTGCTGCGGCCGGCGCGGGGCACGGCGCACGCGCGGTGCTCCCTCAGCCCGGCCGCTCGCGGCCGCCGCACGAACCACCAGCGCGAGCACCGCGACCGCGACCACGAGAACCACCAGGAACACCACGGGCCCACCCCCTCGTCGCCGTCAAGCGTACGACCGCCGGGATACTCGGTGCCGACGAGCGGATCGCCCCGCTCCGGGGACCGTGAGGACGGAGAACCACCATCGACGCCGTGGACCGGCAGCTGATCGACCTGCTGCGCGCCAACGGCCGCGCCAGCTACGCCGAACTCGCCCGCCAGGTGGGGCTGTCCTCGCCCGCGGTGCACGAGCGCGTGGGCAAGCTGGAGACCGCCGGCGTCATCACCGGGTACCGCGCCGTGGTCGCCCCGGCCGCCGTCGGGCTGGACGTCACCGCGCTGATCGGCGTGATCGAGAGCGACTCGGTGGACGACACCGGCCTCGAGACGGCCATGCGGGAGGTCCCGGGCATCGAGGACTGCTGGCGCGTGGCCGGCAGCGAGGGTTACGTGCTGAAGGCCCGGGTGACCGGGATCCCGGCACTCGAGGCCACCGTCAACGCGTTGAACCGGATCAGAGGGGTCGCGCGCACGAGGACGACGGTCGTCCTGTCGACCAAGTGGGAGGGCCGTCATGGCTGAGAACGAGCAGATGTCCGGTGCACCGGTGAGCCCGGCCGGAGGCGCCGCGACGCCGCCGAAGATCCTGCCGTGGCTGGTGATCTACGTGGCCGGCCGCTTCGCGATCGCGGCGGCCCTGGTCCTGGTGCTGTGGTGGGTGGGCCTGGGCAGTTTTCCCGGGCTGCTCTTCGGCCTCCTGCTGTCCATGCCGGTGTCCTTCCTGCTGCTGCGCCCGTCCCGGGACCGGCTCACCGAGGCGCTGGCGGCCCGCGCCGTGGCCCGGCGCGCGGCCAAGGACGACCTGCGGAACCGGCTCAGCGGGGAGGGCTGACCGCCCTCAGCTGAGCGCCAGCCCTCCGGCCAGGAGGACCCCGGTGACCAGGGTGACCGCCCCGGTCGCCTGCAGCGCGACGACGAGCGCCCGACCGCGCCCTCCGGCCAGCACGATGCGGACCGGCGCGACGGCCAGCGCCGCGGCGGCCAGAGCGAGCAGCGCCCACGGCCGGGCGACGCCCACGGCCGCGACGACGGCGAAGGCGACGACGAAGAGCCCGGCGTACAGCAGCCGGGTCCACCGGTCGCCCAGGAGCACCGCGAGGGTCCGCTTGCCCACCTCGGCGTCGCCGTCCAGGTCGCGCAGGTTGTTCACCACGAGGATGGCCACGATCAGCAGGCCGACGGGCACCGCCACCGCGAACGCCAGGCCGGGCAGCGTGCGGGTCTGGACGTAGGTCGTGCCCACCACGGCGACGAGGCCGAAGAACACGAAGACGAACACCTCGCCGAGCGCCCGGTACCCGTAGGGCAGCGGGCCGCCGGTGTAGGTCCAGGCCGCCGCGATGCACACGGCTCCGACGGCCACCAGCCACCAGCTCGACAGCGCCGCCAGCGCAAGCCCGGCCACCCCGGCGACGGCGAAGGCCAGCAGCGCGGCGATCAGGACCTGGCGGGCGGGTGCTGCGCCCGAGCCGACCAGCCGCATCGGGCCGACCCGGTCGGCGTCGGTGCCGCGCCGGCCGTCGGAGTAGTCGTTGGCGTAGTTGACCGCCACCTGCAGGGCCAGCGCCACCACCAGGGCCAGCACCGCCGGCCCGAGGCGGAACCCGTCGACCGCGGCGGCGACGCCGGTGCCGACCAGCACCGGCGCGACCGCGGCGGGCAGCGTGCGCGGGCGGGCTCCGGCCAGCCACTGGGCGGGGGTGGCCATCAGACCTCCGGGGTGCGGGCCGCGACGGCGCGGCGGTCGGGCTTGCCCGTGTGCAGGGTGGGGATCGCGTCCAGCAGGTGCAGCCGGCGGGGTGCGGCTGGAGCGCCGAGGCGGTCGGCCACCCACGGGCGGAGGACGGCGAGGTCCGGGGTGGCGCCGGCAGCCGGGACCACGGCGGCGACCACGCGCTGCCCCCATTCGAGGTCGGGACGGCCGAAGACCACCGCGTCGGCGATGTCGGGGTGCTCGCGCAGCGCGGCCTCCACCGCGGCGGGCGCGACGTTCACGCCACCGGTGACGACGACGTCGTCGAGCCGGCCGTGCACCGCGAGGCGGCCGTCCGGGCCGAGCGCTCCTGCGTCGCGGGTGCGGAACCAGCCGTCGGCGAAGGCCGCGGCCGTGCCGTCCGGGTCGCCGCGGTAGCCCAGCGCGAGGACGGGGCCCGCCAGCTCGATCCCACCACCGCCCTCGATGCGCACCCCGACGCCGTCCAACGGGCGACCGTCGTAGACGCAGCCGCCCGCGGTCTCGGTCATGCCGTAGGTGGTCACGACGGCCACGCCCTCCGCCCGCGCCCGCGTCAGCAGGGCCGGGTCGGTGGCCGCGCCACCCACGAGGACGGCGTCGAAGGCCCGCAGCGCCTCGGGCTCGGCGTCGAGGTACCGGCGCAGCTGGGTGGGGACGAGAGCGGTGTACCGGCGGTCGCCGGCCGGCATGCGGGCTCCCGCGGCGGCCAGGCTCTCGTCGGCGGCCAGGGTGGTGACGGCGCGCCCGGCCAGCACGCTGCGGCACAGCACCTGCAGTCCGGCGATCGCCGACACCGGCAGCGTGAGCAGCCAGCTCCCCGGGCCCCCGAGCCGGTCGAGGGTCGCGGTCGCCGAGGCGCGCAGGGCGGCGGCCGACAGGAGCACGGCACGGCCGCCGCCGGTGGATCCGGAGGTGACGACGACGAGGTCGGCGTCGGGCTCCAGGGGCTTCCCCGGCCGCAGGACGGCGCGGGCCGCGTCGACGACGGCCGCGGGGCCGGCGGGGAGGACGGCGAGGGGGCGCTCGCCGTCGAGGGCGGCACGGACGTCGTCGTCGGACACCTGGGCCGCGGGCACGAGGGTCAGCTGCCGGGCCACGAGGGACGAGGGTCCGTCGGACCCGGTGCAGGGACGGGAGGACGGGTGGCCCTGGTGCGGGGTCCCGCCGCGAGCGCGCAAGCGGTAGGGGCAGTGGGCGGCCCTGGTGCAGGGTCCCGCCGCGAGCGTGCGAGTGGTGGGGGGCAGCAGGGTCCTTTCTCTAGGCTTGGCCCCGTGACCACCGCCCCCGCCGCCGCCCTGCCGGCCGGGATCACGGAGGTGGCGGTCTACGAGGTGGCGTTGCACAACAGGTTCCGGGGCATCGACGTCCGCGACGGGGTGCTGCTGCGCGGCCCGGCCGGCTGGGGCGAGTTCTCCCCCTTCTGGGACTACGACGCCGTCGAGAGCCGCCGCTGGTGGGCGTCGGCGGTGGAGTCCGCCGTCGAGGGGTGGCCCGCGGCGGTCCGCGGCACCGTGCCGGTCAACGTGACCGTGCCGGCGGTCGGCCCCGAGCGGGCGCACGCCATCGTGGCCGCCTCCGGCTGCCGCACCGCGAAGGTGAAGGTGGCCGAACCGGGGCAGTCGCCGGCCGAGGACGTCGCCCGCGTGGAGGCGGTGCGCGACGCGCTGGGCCCTGGTGGGGCGATCCGGGTGGACGCCAACGCCGCGTGGGACGTCGACACCGCGGTGACGCGGATCCGGGGGCTGGAGACCGCCGCCGGGGCGCTGGAGTACGTCGAGCAACCCTGCGCCGGCCTGGACGAGCTGGCCGTGCTGCGCCGCAGGACCGACGTCCGCATCGCCGCGGACGAGGTGGTCCGGCGCTCGGACGACCCGCTGCGGGTGGACCTGCGCGAGGCCTGCGACGTCGTCGTCCTCAAGGTGCAGCCGCTCGGCGGCGTACGGGCGGCGCTGCGGGTGGCCGAGGCCCACGGGCTGCCGTGCGTGGTCTCCTCGGCGCTGGAGTCGTCGGTGGGCATCGCCGCCGGCGTCGCGCTGGCCGCGGCGCTGCCCGAGCTGCCCTTCGCCTGCGGGCTGGCCACCGTCGCGATGTTCACCGGTGACGTGAGCAGCACGCCGCTGCTGCCGGTCGGCGGTGCGCTGCCGGTGGGCCGCCCCGTTCCCGACCGGCTGGCCGACGTCGCGGCCGGCGGCCCCACCGCGGCCCGCTGGCGCGCGCGGATCGATCAGGTGCTGGCCGCGTGAACCCCTCGACCACCGCCGCCCGGGTGCTCGTCGACGAACTCCTCCGAGGCGGCGTCACCGACGCCGTGCTCGCGCCCGGCTCCCGGTCAGC
>DASPIH010000318.1:0-8833 GCA_035629195.1 Blastococcus sp.
ATCGAGCGACTGGACCACCTGGTGGAGCTCGGCGTCGACTTCGTCGAGCTCCTGCCGGTCAACGCCTTCGACGGCACCCACAACTGGGGCTACGACGGCGTCCTCTGGTACGCGGTGCAGGAGAGCTACGGCGGCCCCGCGGCCTACCAGCGGTTCGTCGATGCCTGCCACCAGCGCGGGCTCGGCGTGATCCAGGACGTCGTCTACAACCACCTGGGCCCCTCGGGGAACTACCTGCCGATGTTCTTCCCGATCTTCGCCGAGGGCGGGTCGAACACGTGGGGCAACTCCGTCAACCTCTCGGGCCCCGACTCCGACGAGGTGCGCCGCTACATCCTCGACAACGTGCTGATGTGGCTGCGGGACATGCACGTCGACGGGCTCCGCCTGGACGCCGTGCACGCGCTCGTCGACGAGCGCGCCGTTCCGATCCTCGAGCAGATGTCGATCGAGGTGGACCGGCTGTCGACCGCCCTGGGCCGCCCGCTGACCCTGATCGCGGAGAGCGACCTGAACGACCCCCGCCTGGTCACGGAGCGGGCCGCGGGCGGCAGCGGGCTGAGCGCCCAGTGGAGCGACGACTTCCACCACGCGCTGCACTCGACGCTGACCGGCGAGGGCCAGGGCTACTACCGGGACTTCGCCGAGGCCGGCCTGGGCGGCCTGGCCAAGACGCTCACCGGAGCCTTCCTCCACGACGGCGCGTGGTCCAGCTTCCGGCGCCGCTCCCACGGACGCCCGGTGGACACCGCCCGGCTGCCGGGCTGGAAGTTCCTCGGCTACCTGCAGGACCACGACCAGATCGGCAACCGCGCCATCGGCGACCGCGTCTCGGCGTCCCTCTCCCCCGGGCTGCTCGCCGTCGGCGCCACCATGGTCCTGACCAGCCCGTTCACCCCGATGCTGTTCATGGGCGAGGAGTGGGGCGCGTCCACCCCGTGGCAGTTCTTCACCAGCCACACCGACCCGGAGATCGGCCGGGCCACGGCCGAGGGCCGCAAGGGCGAGTTCGCCGGGCACGGCTGGGACGCCGACGAGGTGCCCGACCCGCAGGACCCGGAGACCTTCCTCCGCTCGAAGCTCGACTGGTCGGAGCTGGAGAAGGAGCCGCACGCCGGGCTGCTGGCCGTGACCAGGGCGCTGCTGGCGCTGCGGAAGGCCCATCCCGACCTGGTCGACGCCGACCTCTCCGAGGTCGAGGTGGCCTGGGACGACGCCGACCGCTGGATGGTCGTGCACCGCGGTTCGCTGCGCGTGGTGGTCAACCTGGCCGGGCAGCCGAGGGAGGTCGACCTCGACCGGCCGGCCGGTGAGGTCCTCTTCACCACGGGAGAGCTGCCCGCCCTCGACGGGCGCACGGTGACCCTTCCCGCGGAGAGCGCCACCGTGCTGACCACCCGCTGACGTGCGGCGGCTGTTCCCGGAGCCGGCCGACCTCGACGACGGAGCTCCTGGGGAGCAGGCCCTGGTCGAGGCCTACCGCGGCCCACCCGGACGCTGGCTGCGGATGGACTTCATCGCCTCCCTCGACGGGGCGATCACCGTCGGCGGCGTGAGCGAGGGTCTGGGCTCCCCCGGCGACCGCCGGGTGTTCCTCGTCCTCCGGGCGCTCGCCGACGTCGTGCTCGTCGGGCACGGCACCGCGGCCGCCGAGGGATACCGGGCGGTCGTGCCGGAGTCCGCCGTCGGACGGCTGCGTGCGGCGATCGGCCGGCCCCCCACGATGCCGGTCGCCGTCGTCTCGCGGCGGGCCTCGCTCGACCCGGCGAGCGGGCTGGTCACCGCGGCGGTCTCCCCCACGATCCTGGTCACCTGCGCGTCGTCGGACCCCGGCCGCCGCGCCGCGCTGACCGACGCCGGGGTCGACGTGCTGGTCTGCGGGGAGGGCGACGTGGATCTGCGGGCCGCCGTCGACGCACTGGCCGACCGCGGCCTGGAGCAGGTGACCTGCGAGGGCGGGCCGCAACTGCTCCGCAGCGCGCTGGCCGCCGGAGTGGTCGACGAGGTCGACCTGTCGATCTCCCCGGCGCTGATCGGGGGCGAGGCACGGCTGCTGGACCGCGCGCTGCCCGCCCCGGCGCGTCTGTCGCTGCGCCAGGTGCTCGAGGAGGACGGGGTGCTCTTCACCCGGTACACGGTCGGGCCGGGAACTCGATCGACGTCGGACCGGGCTGATTGACTGCCCGGCATGGATCTCCCCGTGCAGCCGCCGGTGAAGCCGATGCTGGCCAAGGCCGCGACGAAGGTGCCGACCGGCGACATGTACTACGAGCCGAAGTGGGACGGCTTCCGCTGCATCGTGTTCCGGAACGGCGACGAGGTGGAGCTGGGCAGCCGCAACGAGCGGCCGCTCACCCGCTACTTCCCCGAGGTCGTCGCAGCGGTGAAGGCCAACCTGCCCGAGCGGTGCGTGGTCGACGGCGAGATCATCGTGCCGAGGGGGGACCGGCTGCACTTCGAGGCGCTGCTCCAGCGCATCCACCCGGCCGAGTCCCGCATCACCCTGCTCGCCGAGCAGACCCCGGCGTCCTTCGTCGCCTTCGACCTGCTGGCACTGGGCGACGAGTCGCTGCTGGAGACCCCCTTCGGCGAGCGCCGCAGCCGGCTCGAGACGGCGATGCGGGGCAGCCGTCCGCCGGTGTACCTGACCAGCGTCACCCGGGACCGTGCCACCGCCGAGCGCTGGTTCGAGACGTTCGAGGGAGCGGGCCTCGACGGCGTCGTGGCCAAGGCCGCCGATCTCCCGTACGGGCCCGACCAGCGGCTGATGACCAAGGTCAAGCACGTGCGGACCGCGGACTGCGTGGTGGCCGGCTTCCGCTGGCACAAGAGCGGGCCGATCGTCGGATCGCTGCTCCTGGGGCTCTACGACGACACCGGCGACCTCCAGCACATCGGCGTCGCGGCGTCCTTCCCCATGCAGCGCCGGGCCGAACTCGTCGAGGAGCTCGCGCCCTACCGGGCCCAGGCGCTCGACGGCCATCCGTGGCAGGACTGGGCCAACGCCCAGGTGCACGAGGACGGGGAGCAGCGGATGCCCGGAGCGGTCAGCCGGTGGAACGCGAAGAAGGATCTCTCGTGGGTCCCGCTGCGCCCGGAGCTGGTGGTCGAGATCAAGTACGACCAGCTGGAGGGGCGTCGGCTCCGTCACACCGGCCAGTTCCTCCGCTGGCGCCCGGACCGGGATGCCCGCACGTGCACGTACGACCAGCTCGACGTGCCCGTCCGCTACGACCTGACCGAGGTGCTCGACGGCTGAGGAACAACCCCCTCGCCCCCACCACTCGCACGCCCGCGGCGGATTCTGCAGAGAGCCGGGTGACGCGGCGGTGCATCGACCCGGTGCGCCTCCTAGGCTCGTGATCATGCGTCTGCACCGAGGTCTCCCGGCCGTCGCGTCCGGTCTGCTGCTGGCCCTGCCCCTGGCGCTGACCGGCTGCACCTCCTTCGGCGACAGCACCGCGGAGCCCACCGCGACCAGCACGACCCCCGCGGAGCCCGAGGCGGCACCCATCGAGTGGAGTGACTGCGACGCGCAGATCCAGCCGCTGGTCGCGGGCCAGCCGGGCAGCGAGCGCGACATCCTCTTCGAGTGCGGTCGCACGGAGGTGCCGATCAGCTACGACGAGCCGGGCGGCGCCACGCTGCCCCTGTTCCTCGTGCGCGCGGTGGCGGCCGGCCAGACCGAGCGCATCGGCTCGCTGGTGGTCAACCCCGGCGGCCCCGGCGGCTCCGGTGCCGACGCGGCCATCGGACTGGCCCTCACGCTGCCCGAGGACGTCGTCCGCCGGTTCGACGTCGTCGGTTTCGACCCCCGCGGCGTGGGCCTGTCCACGCCCGTCGAGTGCATTCCCGCGGACCTGAAGGAGCAGCTGGTCGCCGCCGAGCCGCGGCCCACCACCGCCGAGCAGCTCGACGCGACCTTCGCCCTCTCCGACGAGGTGGCCGAGGGCTGCGCCGAGGAGTACGGCGAGGCCCTCGGCACGTTCAACACCGTCGACACCGCGCGCGACATGGACCAGCTGCGGGAGTCGCTCGGCGACGAGCAGCTGACCTACCTGGGCTACTCCTACGGCACCACGCTGGGCTCCACCTACGCCGAGCTGTTCCCCGACCGGGTGCGGGCCATGGTCCTGGACGCCGCCGTCGACCCCGACACCGACGTGGCCGCCGACGCCGAGGCGTACGCCGCCGGTCTCGAGGCCGGGTTCAACTCCTTCGCCGCCAACTGCACGGGCCTGATCGCGGGCTGCCCGCTGGGCGACGACCCACGCCGCTTCCTCGAGGAGGTCCTGGCGCAGGCGGCCGGCGCCCCGATTCCCAGCAGCCAGGTGGGCGAGACCCGGCAGGCGACGCCGGGCGTCGTGCTCACCGCCGTGCGGGCCGCGCTCTCCGACACCGCCTCCTGGCCGCAGCTCGCCCAGGGGCTGCGCGCGGCCCGGGACGGTGACTCGAAGGCGCTGTTCTCGCTGGCCGACGAGGTGACCGGCCGGTTGGACCAGGACTCCTGGTCCAACCTGCTGGACGCCCGCATCGCCATCAACTGCGCCGACACCGAGGAGACGGTCGAGGAGGACCGGATCCGTGAGCTGGCCGCCCAGTGGAGCGGTCAGTACCCGCTGTTCGGCGCCGGGGCGGCGGCCGGTCTGTACACCTGCACCACGTGGGACGCCGATCGCACGCCGGTGCCCGAGCGTGACGCCGCCGGAAGCGCCCCGATCCTCGTCATCGGCAACTCCGGCGACCCGGTGACGCCGCTGCCCGGAGCGGTCGACATGGCCGAGGACCTCGAAAGTGGCGTGCTGCTGACCTGGCAGGGCCAGGGGCACACGTCCTACCCGAAGACCGACTGCGTGACTGCGGCCGTCAACACCTACCTCATCGACGGGGTGGCACCGGTGGACGGGCTCACCTGCCCGGCGTGACACTTCCCGTCCCCCAGCGGTAAGGGAGTTCCATGGCCAGCAGCAAGGACGCCGTCGTCCTCGACGTCGACGGGCACGAGGTGCGGGTGTCCAACCCGGAGAAGCCGTACTTCGGGGAGCGCGGCATCCGGAAGATCGACGTCGTCGAGTACTTCGTCGCCGTCGGGGAGGGCATCCTCTTCGCGCTCAGGGACCGGCCGACGACGCTGGAACGCTGGCCGGGTGGGGTGTTCGAGGGCGCCCGCCTCTCCACCCGCGTCGACAACACCGGCGACGCCTTCTACCAGAAGCGGGTGCCGAAGAACGCCCCGCCGTGGGTGCCGACGGCGCACATCACCTTCCCCAGCGGGCGGACGGCGGACGAGATCGCGCCGGACTCCGTGGCCGTGGTCGCGTGGTGCGCCAACCTCGGCACGCTGACGTTCCACCCGTGGCCGGTCGACAAGACCGACGTCGAGTCGCCGAACCAGATCCGCATCGACCTCGATCCGCAGCCGGGCACCGACTTCTCCGACGCGGTGTGGGTGGCCCCGCACGTGCGGGAGCTCCTGCACGAGTTCGGCATGCAGGGGTGGCCGAAGACCTCCGGCGGCCGCGGCGTGCACATCTACGTCCCGATCCAGCCGAGGTGGACCTTCACCGAGGTGCGCCGGGGCGTCATCGCCTTCGGCCGCGAGCTGGAACGCCGCCTGCCCGACCGCGTCACCATGTCGTGGTGGAAGGAGGAGCGCGGCGAGAAGATCTTCATCGACTACAATCAGATGGCCCGGGACCGCACGATCGCCTCGGCCTACTCCATCCGCCCGAAGCCGCACGCCCCTGTCTCCGCGCCCCTGGACTGGGACGAGCTGCCGGACGTCACACCGTTCGACTTCGACGTGCTGACCATGCCGGCCCGCTTCCGCGAGGTGGGCGACAAGCACGCCGGGCTGGCCGACCACGCCTTCGACATCACACCGCTGCTGGAGCTGGCCGAGAAGCAGGAGATGGATGCCGGGCTGGGCGACCTGCCCTATCCGCCCGACTACCCGAAGATGCCGGGCGAACCGATGCGGGTCCAGCCCAGCCGCGCCAAGCGTCCTACCAGCGAAAACAACTGATTTGACGGACACGTCCAGCTCTAGCTTCTGGGGCCGCGGACGCAGCGGCCGCCATGCTGGCCGCCACGGTTGCCGACACTCGAGCGATCACAGCCCTGCACCGTGCCGCCGCGAGCTAGCGACGCCCCGCTGACCTCCCCGTTCGGCGTACCTGCTGCGGGGACGTCCGAGGCCCCTGGGCGTCCGAAGTCACGCGTCCCGCAGGGAGTCCTCTGGCGAAACGCCGACTCGAGCTGCAGGAGCGGCGCGGACGTCGCCGTCATGGTTCCCGATGCGAGGCGCCTAGCCGTTCTGCGTGGGGTCCGGCGCGGGAGGGCACAGGCAGAACGGGTGGCCATCCGGGTCGATCATCACCCGGTACGCCTCCGGTGCGGGTTGCTCGGTCGCCTGTGTCGCGCCGAGCTCCTCAGCGCGCTCGACGGCGGCGCCCAGGTCACCGACGCGGAAGTCGAGGTGGAACTGCTGTGGGTGCTCCTGCCCGGGCCAGCTCGGGGCGGCGTAGGCCGCGACGGTCTGGAAATTGATCGTGTGCGGGCTGAGGGTGATCTGCGCGTAGCCGAACTCGGGAGATTCGGCCGTGATGTCTGCTCCGGTAAGGCCGGCATAGAAGCGCGCGAGCCGACTTGCGTCAGACGTGTCGATGGTGAAGGCAATCAAGTCGGTGACAGGCGTGCTCATGGGCCCATGATGCCTCGGCTGAGAGGGGGGTCTTGAACAAACGCGACAGAACCGCGACGGGAGGCAGGGCGGGGGGTCCTGTCTCTTGAGCACCTCGATCAGCAGGTGGTGTGGGTGGAGGGTCGCTGAGCGTGTGGGTGCGCATGTGGGGGCTCTGGGCTGGTCCGCCTGCGGTGCCGCCCTCCAGCACCGTGGTGATCCTTGACCGCGAGGGCAGGCCGGTGGCCCGGTGCACGGTGGAGCGACCGATGCGCGAACTCGGTATCTTCCCGCGTCTCGTCGCTGTTCGACCGCAGCGCCGGCGGCGTCGGTGGCCCGCAGTCGTCGGCTCCATCCGGGGGTCGGGACCGGTCAGCGGTCGAGGTGGGCGTCGAGGAAGGCGCCGATCTCGGCGAAGGCCTCGTCGGTCTCGGGTACGAACGGTTCGAGGAACTGGGCGTGACTCTGCCCCTCGAAGACCTGTAGGGCCGCGGGGACGCCGGCCTGGCGCAGCCTGCGGTGTGCCCGCACGGTGTGGCTCAGCAGCAGGTCCCGGGTGCCCGAGGTCAAGATGGCGGGTGGCAGCCCCTCGAAGTCCCCGTAGATCGGCGAGATCCACGGGTTCTGGGTGTCGTGACCGTCCGCGTAGAGGGATGCGGCGGCGCCAAGCCAGCCGGAGGGCGAAACCAGGACGTTGTCCACGAACTCGTTGGCGTGAAGGGAGTCGCCGACCGTGCTGTCGGCCGTCAGGTCGACCCACGGCGTCCCCGGGGCGATGGCGGCCGGCAGCGGGACGCCGGCGCCACGGGCGCGCAGCACGAGCGCCAGGGTGAGGCCCCCGCCCGCGGAGGCGCCGAAGACTGCCATCCGCCGGGGATCGTGCTGGTCCACCAGCGCCTGCCAGACCGCGAAGGCGTCGTCGACGGCGGCAGGGAACGGGTGGTCGGGGGGCATTCGGTAGTCGACGGAGACGACCTCGTAGCCCTGCAACCCAGCCATGATCATGCCCTCGCCTGCGCCGACCTCGCCGGGGTAGAGCACGTAGCCACCACCGTGCAGGTGCACCAGAAGCCGCCCGGGGTGGGCGTTGCGCGGCGGAGCGATCCGGAACACCGGTACTCCGGCGATGGTGGCGCTGCAGACCGTCACGCCCAGCTGATCGATCAGCGCCGGCAGGTCGGGGTCGTCGGCGCTCTGCGCGGCCAGGGCGCGCCAGCCGGCGGCGTCGGCTGGGACGGCGTCCCAACCGACCGCGAGCGGTGCGCCGATGAGTGCCGCGAGCTGCGGACTGACGGTCCCGGGGACCGGCAGCGTGCGAGCCGGGACGACCCGGCCGGCTGGGGAGGCGGCGGCCCGGGGCGTTGCGACCTCGGCCATGCCGGTCACGCCGGCCGTCGTGGCCAGCGCCACGGTGCCGGCCGCGGCCAGCATGCGGCGCCGCGTCATGGGGGTGCCGCTGGGCGTGCTCATGCTGGCTGCCCTTCGATGTGTAGTGGGCCGGTCAGGTGGGCGACCAGTTCGCCCGTCGTCGCCAGCAGCGGTGTGGTGGTCGGTCGTCGACTCGTTCATGGGTCGTCCTCCCTTCGGTCTCCGATGCGTGCGACACGGTGCGCCGGTGCGGTCCAAGCTCGCTCTAACGCGCCCGCGACGAGGGCGCCGGGGGACGCGGTTGCCGTCCCGCCGACCCCGCAGCACCTGGACCCGTAGAACCCCGCGACCGCCCCGACGACATGGGGCTATCTGTCACCCCCGAACGCAGAATCACCGACCACGGCGGTCAAGCACCCGCTGACCGGCCCTCGCGACCGATCCCTGCATTTCCGAGCTGACGACTCGCTGCAGGCCAGGCCAGCTGCATCGATTGCACCCTTCAACTGGCCGCGGATGCTGGTGAGAAGACCCCCGATCGAATTGCCGAAGGGCCTCACAACTCAGAGGATTCCAGTCGAGAGCAGTGTGATCAACAAGACAATAGCGGGGCCGAAGTTCGCAATCAGGATCACTGAATTACCCGGCGCGTAGTTCTTCTCCCGGATGATGCCGCGGATGTGGTTGATCCCGGCCAGTACCCGGAAGAGTCCACCGGCGATCGCCACTGCCGCCCAGGCGGTAGGCGATCCCGCGTGCACCGCGTAGATCGCAGCGACACCG
>DASPIH010000319.1:0-4451 GCA_035629195.1 Blastococcus sp.
GCCGTCGCTCCCGCGGCAAGCTTGCCCGTGAGGCGCACCCCTACCACGGCCGGCGTCAGCATCGCCAGCGGCTGGCCCAGGAGCACGGCCTCGGCTTCGATTCCGCCGACGCCCCAGCCCAGCACGCCCAGGCCGTTGACCATGGTGGTGTGCGAGTCGGTGCCCACGCACGAATCCGGGTAGACCGTGCCCTGGTTCTCGAACACGACTCGCGCCAGGTGCTCGATGTTGACCTGGTGGACGATGCCGGTCCCCGGCGGGACGACCTTGAAGTCGTCGAAGGCGCCCTGGCCCCACCGCAGGAACTGGTAGCGCTCGCGGTTGCGCTCGTACTCGATCTCCACGTTGCGCCCGAACGCCTCGGGCGTGCCGAACACGTCGGCGATGACGGAGTGGTCGATGACCATCTCGGCCGGGGCGAGCGGGTTGATCTTCTGCGGGTCGCCGCCGAGCTCGGCCATGGCCTCGCGCATGGTGGCGAGGTCGACGATGCACGGAACGCCGGTGAAGTCCTGCATGACCACGCGGGCCGGGGTGAACTGGATCTCCTGGTCGGGCTCGGCCGACGGGTCCCAGTTCGCGATGGCCCGGATGTGGTCGGCGGTGATGTCCGCGCCGTCCTCGGTGCGCAGGAGGTTCTCCAGGAGGACCTTCAGGCTGAAGGGCAGCTTGTCGGAGCCCTCCACCGCGTCGAGCCGGTAGATGTCGTAGTCGGTGCCGTCGACGGAGAGCGTCGACCGTGCTCCGAAGGTGTCCTTGCTGGCTGCCACTTCTCTGCGCCTACCCCTCGCTGGTTGTCGCGCTGCTATACCACGCCCGATCATCGCAGTTCGGTCCCGGGAAGGCGTGGTCAGGCGACCCTTTCCTCACCCGTCGACCTGGATCCGGCCCCCGGAACGCACGGCCGTGCATGACGGCGGTCGCTCGCGGCAGGGGCCCGCGACGGTTCCGCCGGCCGCCTGCCGACGGCGCCCCCGACCCGCATCCGGGTGATGCCACCGCGTGCCACGGCCGGGAGTTCCCTGTGGAGGCGTGCCCGCCGTTAGCGTCCCGCGCCATGACCGTGGTCGACCCTCCGGCGCCGTCCCCGGCCTCGGCTGCCCCCGTATTGGACCGGGACCGGGCCGGGATGCCGGAGCGGAACGCCGGCCGCTCGCTCCGCCTCGGAGCGCTCTGGGCCGCTCTCGCCGTGGCGTTCGCGGCGACCTGCGCCGTCCGGGGCCTGCCGACCGATCGTGTCGTGCTGCTGGGCTGGGTGCTCTGCGGCCTCGCCGTGCACGCCGCCTCCCAGGGGCCCCGGCGGGTCGGCCGGCTGCTCGCCGACTGGCTGCCGCTGATCGCCGTCCTGCTCGCCTACGACGCCAGCCGGGGGCTGGCCGACGGGCTCGGCATGCCGGTGCACGTGGCGGAGCTGGCCGACGCCGATCGCTGGCTGGGCGCAGGCGTCCTGCCCACGGTGTGGCTGCAGGAGCACGTGCAGGCCGACTGGTGGAAGGCCGTGGCGACGCTGGTCTACAGCAGCCACTTCGTGGTCACCCCCGTGGTGCTGGCGGTGCTGTGGCTGCGCGACCGCGCCCGCTGGGCCCGCTGCGCCCGGCTCGTCGTCGCGCTGTCCCTGGCCGGGCTGGCCACCTACGTCCTGTACCCCGCGGCGCCCCCGTGGCTGGCCGCGCAGGAGCAGGTCATCGAGCCGGTCGCGCGGATCACCAGCAGCGGCTGGGCGGTCCTGGGCCTGCCGAGGGCCGGCGTGCTGCTGGACTCCGGGCAGGGTCAGGTCAACCTGGTGGCCGCGGTGCCGTCCCTGCACACCGCCTTCGCGGTGCTGATGTGCGGCGTCCTCCTCCCGCTGGCGCGCTGGGGGTGGCAGCGGGCGGTGCTGGTGGCCTACGCGGTGCTGATGCCGGTGGTCCTGGTCTGGGGTGGGGAGCACTACGTCGTCGACACGCTGCTCGGTGCCGCCTACGCGGCCGGCGTGCTGGTGCTCGTGCCGGCGCTGGAACGCGCCGGCCGGCGAGCGGCCGGGGGCCTGCCCGCCCTACCGTGGCGGGCGTGACCGGCGCCGTCCCCGACCCCCTGCCCGGCTGGCTGACCGGGGCCTCGCGGATCACCGCGCTCACCGGTGCGGGCATCTCCACCGACAGCGGGATCCCGGACTACCGGGGCCCGGACGGCGTGTGGACCCGCGACCCGGACGCCGAGAAGCTCGTGACGCTGTCCTACTACGTGGCCGACCCCGACATCCGGCGCCGCTCCTGGCTGATGCGGCGGGACATGGGCGCCAAGGACGTCCGCCCGAACGCCGGGCACGCCGCGCTCGTCGAGCTCGAGCGCCAGGGGCGGCTGCGCACGCTGGTCACCCAGAACGTCGACGGGCTGCACCAGGCCGCCGGCTCGGCGCCCGACCGGGTGCTGGAGATCCACGGCACCGTCCACGAGGTCGAGTGCCTCGGTTGCGGAGCGCGCTCGGCCATGGACGACGCCCTGGCGCGCGTGGCCGCCGGCGACCCGGACCCGGCCTGCCTGGTGTGCGGCGGCATCCTCAAGTCGGCGACGATCAGCTTCGGGCAGATGCTGGATCCCGCGGTCATCGAGGCAGCGGTCGACGCCGCCGCGGACTGCGACGTGCTCCTCGCCGTCGGCACGTCCCTGACGGTGCACCCGGCGGCGGGGCTGGTGGACGTCGCCGCCCGGCACGGCGCCCGCATCGTCGTCGTCAACGCCGAGCCCACGCCCTACGACGACGTCGCCGACCTCGTCGTCCGGGAGCCGATCGGAACGGCGCTGCCCCGGCTGGTGGTCGCACCGGTCTGACCTGACCGCCGGAGCCCCCAGCGGCTAGCGTGACGAGGACCACGTCGACGGCCGGTCCGCCCGGCCCTGCGCCACCGGGAGCCGGCATGCGCATCCCCCTCACCACCCGTGACTTCATCGACCGCGCGGAGCTCGTGTACGGCGACCGGGTGGGTGTCGTCGACGAGCCCACGCAGCCGGCGCCGTCCCTCGGGGAGGTGTCCTACCGCGAGGTGGCCCGCCGAGGCCGCGCGCTGCAGGCCGGCCTCGACGCACTGGGCATCGCCGAGGGGGAGCGGGTCGCGATCGTCAGCCACAACGCCGGCCGCCTGCTGGAGCTCCTGCTCTCGGTGCCGTCGTCCGGGCGGGTGGCGGTGCCGATCAACTTCCGGCTGCAGCCGGAGGAGGTGGAGTACATCGTCGGGCACTCCGGCGCCCGCGTGCTGCTGGTCGACCCGGAGCTGGAGCCCTCGCTCAAGGGCGTGCGCGCAGAGCACCGGTTCGGCACCGGGGAGGAGTACGAGCAGCTGCTGCGCTTCGACGCCGAGCCGCGCCCGTGGTCGGAGCCGGACGAGGACGCCACCGGGACGATCAACTACACCAGCGGCACGACCGCGCGCCCCAAGGGCGTGCAGATGACCCACCGCAACCTCTGGGTCAACGCGGTCACCTTCGGGCTGCACATGCAGGTCAGCGACCGTGACGTCTACATGCACACGCTGCCGATGTTCCACTGCAACGGCTGGGGGCTGCCCTACGCGATGGCCGCGGTCGGGGCGCGGCAGGTGGTGATCCGCAAGATCGACGGCGCCGAGATCCTGCGCCGCGTCGAGCAGCACGGCGTCACGATGCTGGCCGGGGCGCCCGCTGTCTGGAACGCCGTCCTGGATGCCGCCGCCGAGTGGGACGGCGAGATCCCCGGCCGCGACCGGGTGCGGATCGTCGTGGCCGGCGCCCCACCGCCCTCGCGCACCATCGCCCGTGTCGAGGCCGAGCTCGGCTGGGAGTTCAACCAGATCTACGGCCTCACCGAGACCGCTCCGCTGCTCACGATCAACCGGCCCCGGGCGGAGTACGACGATCTGGACGCCGAGGAGCGGGCGAAGCGGCTGTCGCGCGCCGGCGTCCCGACGCTGGGCACGCGTCTGCAGGTGAGCGGGTCCGGAGAGGTGCTGGCGCGCAGCAACACGGTGCTCGCCGGCTACTGGGAGAACCCCGACGCCTCCGCCGAGGCGCTGGAGGGCGGCTGGTTCCACACCGGCGACGGCGGAACGATCGACGAGGGGGGATACCTCACCATCTCCGACCGCAAGAAGGACGTGATCATCACCGGCGGCGAGAACGTCTCCTCGATCGAGGTCGAGGACGTCGTGTTCAGCCACCCGGCGGTCGCGGAGGTCGCGGTCATCGGCGTGCCCGACGACAAGTGGGGGGAGCTGGTCACCGCCGTCGTCGTCCTCGCGGAGGGGGAGCAGGCCAGCGAGGCCGACATCATCGCCCACTGCAAGAGCCGTCTGGCGGGGTACAAGGCCCCCAAGCGGGTCGAGTTCCGCGACGAGCTGGCCCGCACGGCCACCGGGAAGATCCAGAAGTTCAAGCTGCGGCAGGACTTCTGGTCCGGCGCCGAGCGCCAGGTGAACTGACGGCCAACCCCCTTGCCA
>DASPIH010000320.1:0-2108 GCA_035629195.1 Blastococcus sp.
CATCAGCACCAATCGGTCACGCTCGAGATTGCAGCGGTCGATAGAGGGGCACGATGAGCGCTCGGGGGTGCGGAGCGCCCTCCGGAGAAGGGGGTCTCCATGACGTCGGCCGAGCCGGTCCGCCCCGCTGTTCCGCGGGCACGGGAGGTGAAGGCGAGCGTGCTCGCCGCCTTCCAGCTGGTGGAGGACGCCCGCTACCTCGGCTCGGACCGCCGACCTCGGAGAGCACGGGTCCGCGTGCTGGCCGAGCGCGCGGTCGCCGACCGGAGGCTCGCCCGCGACCTGCGCGCCGGCTGACGGACGGCCGCATCCTCCCGGTTCCCCGCACGCCGGAGCGGGGCCGGGGCGCCTGTGCCACGCACGCTCAGGTCACGCAGAACTCGTTGCCCTCCGGGTCGGCGAGGGTGACCCAGGCGTAGGGGCCCTGTGCCCCCCGCCAGAGCTCTCGGGCGCCGAGCCCGACCAGGCGCGCGACCTCGGCCTCGGCGCGGTCGGCACCCACGCGCACGTCGAGGTGCAACCTGTTCTTGACCGTCTTGGCCTCCGGTACGTGCTGGAACAGCACGCGCGGGCGGCCGGGCTCGGCAGAGACGATCGCGGCGCCGACCTTCCACGCGAGCGCTCCTCGGTGGATGACGGTGTCGGCCTCGGACGCGGCTCCCGCCTCGACCAGCCGGCGGATCAGCGCCTCGTCCTGCCGCTCCACCTGCCAGCCCAGGGCCTCGGCCCACCAGTCGGCCAGCCGGTGCGGCGACGTGCTGTCGACGACGAGCTGGACATCGAAGGACATGCGCGCACCCTAGGGCCGGTCACCGACAGGTCTCTCCGGGTGCGCCCGGGGGCAGCAGGGGAAGGCCCGCGGGCGGCCCGGCTTCGATCAGCCGCCACAGCGAGTCGGTGTCGGCGTGCTCGGCGATCAGATCGCCCAGGTCGTCCAGCCGGGCCTCCCGGATGGCGGCGAAATCGGTGTCGGGCGCCGGCACGAACCGCCGGCCGGTGATCCGGGCGACCTCGCGCAGGAAGGCCCGCCGGAACCCGTCGTTCTCCAGCGCCCCGTGCCACGTCGTGCCGAACACGGCTCCGGCGCGGGCGCCGTCGAGGAACGGGTCGGCGGGGAGGGCGTCGGACGACCAGTCGACGGTGACCACCCCGTGGTGGATCTCGTAGCCGGCCACCCGCTCGCCCAGGGCCGTCCCCGTCGGCCGGGCCAGCGTCTTCTGCCGGGCGAACCGGACGTCGGCCGGCAGCAGTGCCAGTCCCGGAACGGTGCCGGCTGCGGACTCCACCTCGTCGGTGATCGTGCGGGCCAGCATCTGGTGGCCACCGCAGATGCCCAGGACCGGAAGGCCGTCGGCCGCCCGCCGGGCCACCGCCTCCGCGAGACCGGTCGACCGCAGCCATCCGAGGTCGGCGACCGTCGCTCTCGTGCCCGGCAGGACGACCAGGTCGGCGTCGGCGAGCTCCTCCGGCCGCGTCGCGTACCGCACCAGCACGCCCGGCTCGGCGGCCAGCGCGTCGAGGTCGGTGAAGTTCGACAGGCGGGGGAGGCGGGCGACCGCGACGCGCAGGACGTCCTGGCCGTGCGGCGGCCCGGCCGAGGAGGCGCCGCTGGGCACGCCGAGGGAGTCCTCGACGTCGATCGCGGCGCCGGGCAGCCACGGCAAGACGCCGAGGGTGGGCCGCCCGGTGAGGGCGGTCAGCTGCTCCAGCCCGGGCCGCAGCAGGCGGACGTCGCCGCGGAACTTGTTGACGAGGAAGCCCGCGACCAGTCGCTGGTCCGCGGGCGGCATGAGGGCGACGGTGCCGTAGAGGGCGGGGAAGACCCCGCCGCGGTCGATGTCGCCCACCACCAGCACCGGCAGGCCCGCCGCGGTGGCCAGCCCCATGTTGGCGATGTCGTCGGCACGCAGGTTGATCTCGGTCGGAGAGCCCGCCCCCTCGCAGACGACCACGTCGAACCGCGACCGCAGGTCGGCCAGCGACTCGAGCACCTGCTCCAGCAGCGCCGCCTTCATCGGCCGGTAGGACAGCGCGGTCACGTCCGCGACGGGCCGGCCCAGGACGACCACCTGGCTGGAGTTCTCGCCGCCCGGCTTCAGCAGCACCGG
>DASPIH010000321.1:0-9541 GCA_035629195.1 Blastococcus sp.
ACCGTCCCCACGGCCTGATCCAGGCCGCGATCGAGCGCGAGGCCTGCTCGACGCACCGAGGGCTCGGGCGACCGTGCCCGGCTCCTGCTGACCCGCCACCACCCCCTCGGAGCTCCGGGAGAGCCGCCATGGAACACAGCCCCGCAACCCACAGCGCCTCGGCCGGCGACGCATCGGCCGACTCCGACCTCGAGAACCGCCCCGAGGACGAGAAGCTGCCTCCGCCGCAGCTGATCGGCTACGGCGTCCAACACATCCTGGCGATGTTCGGCGGCGTGATCGCGGTGCCGTTCATCATCGGCGGCGCCGCCGGCCTGGAGGGCGCCGAGCTGGGCCTGCTCGTGTCCAGCGCGCTGTTCGTCAGCGGCGTCGCGACCCTGCTGCAGACCCTCGGTGTGCCGTTCTTCGGCTCCCAGTTGCCGCTGGTGCAGGGCATCTCGTTCGCGGCGGTCTCCACGATGATCACCATCGTGGTCGGTGAGGAGTCCGGCGAGCGCGGGCTGCGTGTCGTGTTCGGCGCGATCATCGTCGCGGCGGTGGTCGGCTTGTTGATCGCGCCCGTCTTCTCTAAGGTGGTGCGCTTCTTCCCGGCTGTCGTGACCGGGTCCGTGATCACGATCATCGGGATCTCGCTGATCCCGGTGGCCGGCGGGTGGATCACGTCGCAGGAGGAGAGCGCGTCCGGTACGGCGATCACGCTGGCGGCGTTCACCTTCGGGCTCGTGCTCGTGCTCAGCAAGATCCCCATTCTCTCCCGGTTGGCCGTCCTGCTCGCGCTGGTGGTGGGTACGGCCTTCGCCGCGATCCTCGGCGAGACGACGTGGACCGGGAGCGACGCCGACGTCGTGGCGCTGCCCCAGCCGTTCGAGTTCGGTGCGCCGATCTTCGAGATCGGGGCGATCGTCTCGATGTTCATCGTGATCCTGGTGATCATGGTGGAGACCACCGCCGACATCCTCGCCGTGGGCGAGGTGGTGGGCACCCGGGTCGACAACAAGCGGATCGCGTCGGGCCTGCGCGCCGACATGCTCGCGTCGGCCGTGGCGCCAGTCCTCAACTCCTTCCCGGCCACCGCATTCGCCCAGAACGTCGGCCTGGTGGCCCTGACCGGCATCAAGAGCCGATTCGCGGTGGCGGTCGGCGGTGGCGTGCTGACCGTGCTCGGCCTCTCGCCAGTGCTCGCGGCAGTGGTCGGCCTGCTGCCGCTGCCCGTCCTGGCCGGCGCCGGCATCGTGCTGTTCGGGTCGGTGACCGCCAGCGGCATCCGGACCCTCGGCAAGGTGAACTACGAGCGCAACAACAACATGATCATCGTTGCGGCCGCGGTCAGCTTCGGAGTCATCCCGATCGCCTGGCCGGAGTTCTGGGGCGCGTTCCCCGACTGGTGGCAGACGATCTTCGACTCCGAGATCTCGGCCGCCGCCATCGTGGCCTTCCTGTTGAACCTCTTCTTCAACGTGCTGCTCCCCGGTACGCCGAAGGACCCGACCTACCCGTCCGTCGGCCCGGCGGTGCAGGTGACCGAAGAGGAGGCCGAGGTCCTCGCCGAGGGCGGCCGTTTCGAAGCCGGCAAGCCCGTGAAGGAGGGCCGCACGCCCGTCCAGGCGGAGGACCGCCCCTGACCGCGCTCACCTCGGTCTGCGGAAGCTGCAGCGCAGCTTTCGAGTCGGGGTCGAGCTCGTCGACGTCGGAGGCGGTGCCGCCCAGGCCCGGGAGGGGCGCTCCAGCCGAGCGTCTCATGGTCACGGAGCACGCCCGACCACGGAACCGAACGGGAACTGGTACCCGGGCGTATCGACCTGCCCCGCGTGTCCGATCCATGACCGATGGAGCGGACAGGGGGGTCACAGGGGTTAGGAGTGAGTCCTCCGAAGGGTCTACCGGTACTCCTCCACATCGCCGACGGGGCGCTGACCCTCCGGTGGCACGGCCTCTCCTGGCGGCTGCCGAGAGCCGCTGACCGCGTCGACCGGCGTGCGAGGCGGCGGGCGGAGCCGGCGGCCTTGCCCGCGGGCGGGAACCTCGGCCACCATCCATCAGACCCGTCCGTCGGCCAAGGGAGTCCTGATGCGCCAAGGGCGCCGTGCTCACACCCGGCTCCTCACCCTCGGGGCCGCGGTGGCGCTCGGGCTGCAGGCCGTGCCGGCCGGCACCCATCCCCCCGGTCGCCAGCCCGGTGAGCGTCCGCCGCGGCGGCCGTGCACGCCGGACGACACGGTGCACGTTCCGGGCGCGGAGCGAGCCGTCACCGCCTGCCTGCCGGACCTCACGACGGCCGGGTTGCTGCAGGCCCCCGTCGGCCGGTACACCGACCAGACCGACTGGATGTCGCTGCACGCGCCCGGCACGAGCGGCCCGAGCGGAGTGCCGGGATTGCAGGTCGACGGGTACTTCCCGGACACCTCGGCCTTCAACACCACTCACGGCTGGAACCACGACAGCCAGTTCGTGCTGCGGATCCCGGATGACTGGAACGGGAGCCTGGTGGTCGCCGGCGCCCCCGGCGTCCGCAAGCAGTACGCCTGCGACTTCATCATCTCCGACTTCGTCCTGGCGCGAGGGTTCGCCTACGCCTGCACGGACAAGGGCAACAGCGGCCCGGACTTCTACCGGGACGGCGACCAGCCCGGCGACGCCGTGGCCGAATGGCACGAGCGGGTGACCCAGCTCGCGATCGCCGCGAAGGATGCGCTGCGCGAGCGCTTCGGCTCCGCACCACGACGCACCTACCTGGCCGGCATCAGCAACGGCGGCTACCTGGTGCGCTGGCAGCTGGAGAACCGACCGGACCTCTACGACGGCGGTGTCGACTGGGAGGGGATCCTGTACACGCCCGACGGTCCCAACCTGTTCACCTACCTGCCCACGGCGGTGCGCTACAGCCTGGGCCAGGCCACCGCTGCGGACATGCACGCCGCCGGCTTCGCGCACGGCTCGGAGCCGCTGTGGCCCTACCACCAAGCCGTCTACTGGGGGGTGACCCAGAAGACCTACCGGGCCCAGTTCGACCCGGCGTACGACCCGGTCTGTCCCGGGCCGACAGCGGGCACCACCCTGCCCGAGATCCTGGCTCCCTGCCCGAGTGACGCGGCCTACGACGCCTGGTTCGCCGATCCGCGCTCCCAGCCGGTGCACGAGGCGCTGGCCCGGGTCAGCCTGACCGGCAGGATCGGCAAGCCCTTGCTCACCCTGCACGGCACGCTGGACACCCTGCTGCCGATCAGCCTCCACAGCGACGTCTACACCCGGATGATCGCCGACGCGGAGCGCGACCGGTTGCACCGCTACTACCGCATCGAGGGCGGCAACCACGTCGACAGCCTGATGCACCTGGACCCCGAGCACCTGCGTCCCATGCTGCCCTGCTTCCGGGCCGCCTTCGACGCGCTGACCGCCTGGGTGGAGGACGGCCAGGAACCGCCACCCAGCGCCACGCTGCCGCGCCCGGCCGGCGACGGCGCCACCGACCCGGCGCTGCTGAACACCGGTTCGCTGTCCCCGTGAGCTGAACCGGACCCGCCGGCAGAGGCCCTCGGCGTCGGCCATCCGGGGGGACGTGCGGTCGGCCGGTGACCAGCAGGTCACCGGCCGACCATCCGGCTTCCTTACTCGAAGGCCTGGAGGGGAGGCGTCTGGCCGATCGTCCCGGTGATGGTGGTGCACTCATTGAAGGCCCACACCACGTCCGGGTTGCCGAACGGCGCGAACCAGGCCTTTTCCACCAGGAATTGGTTGATCTGCTCGTAGATCTCCTCCGCGTCGTCCTGGTCGGCGACCTCCCACTCCGCCAGCAGCTCGTTCAGCTCGGGGTCCTCGTTGTCGAGGGGATTGAAGGCCCCATTCGCCTGCACGAAGCTCTGCACCGCATTCACCTCGATGTTCACGGGCAGCTTGTAGACGAACATGGGGAACTCGCCTCGAGTGAGGCGAGGGAGGGCCTCCTGCCGCGGGATGGAGGCCACCTGGGCGCGGATGTTCAGCAGGGCCAGCTGCTGCACCGTGATGGCGGTGTACTCGTCCTGGTAGCCGACGACCTCCGGGAGCACGATGTCGAACCCGTCGGCGTAACCGGCGTCGGCCATCAGTTCCTTCGCGGCCTCGACGTCGTAGTCGTAGTAGTCGAGCAGGTCCTCCTGGAACGCGGACGTGGTCGGGCTGAAGAGCTGAGGGTTGGCGAGGCCGTTGCCGTTCCAGATGGCCTGCACGATGGCTTCCCGGTCGAAGACCATGTTGATCGCCTGCCGCACCCGTTCATCCCCGAGGGCCGGGACCTTCGTTCCTTCCCGGTCCACGAAGATGATCCCGCTCATCACATTGGGGAAGCTCTCCACGTGACTGCCTGAGGACTCCGCCTGCTGGATGCTGGCGAGCGAGATCTCGGCCCCGTCGATCTGCCCGGTCGCCAGCGAGTTGAGCTGCGCCGTCTCGTCCGGCATGACGAGGAATTCGAGCTCGTCGTAGGGGAACTGGTCGGGGTTCCAGTAGTCGGGGTTCCGCTCGTAGACGAGCTTGCTGCCGGTCACCGAATCCTGCAGGTTCAGCACGTACGGGCCGCTGCCGACCGGCTCGGTCTCCTTGGTCGGGGAATTGAGCGACGCCGGGCTCACCAGTGCGCCCCCCGCCTCCGAGAGGTGGAAGAGCAGAGCCGGCTCCGGCTGTGCCATCGAGAGGACGAGGGTCAGGTCGTCCACCGCTTCCATGGTGATGCCGGCCAGTCGTTCCGAGACGGGTCCGGCCCCGTCACGGAAGGCTTCCAGGCTGAGCTTGGCGGCCTCGGCATCGACAGGTGCTCCGTCGGTGAAGGTCATGCCCTCGCGCAGTGTCAGCGTGAGCTCGGTCTTGTCGTCGTTGTACGACCACTCCTCGGCAGCGCCCGGCAGGACGCTGCCGTCCTCGACATCGCTCTGCAGGAGGGTGTCGAAGACCGCGCGCCACTGGAGCCAGGGGTGCCCGCCGCCGGTGTGTCGCCGGAAGTCCCAGCCGGCAACCGTGTTCTCCAGCCCCAGCGTCAGAACGGAATCACAATTTTCCCCGGACGCGCGAGGCGCGTCGCCGCTGTCGTTTCCGCCGTCTCCTCCACAGGCAGCGAGAACGAGCATTCCACTCATTGTCAGGGCGACCGCCGCACGTGTACCTCGAGCAGGCGACGTTGCGGGAAACAACCAATTGCGGGGCACGTGCCTACCTCCATGCTCGCGGGGTCACCGCGCAGGCATCACCTATTCGGAACGAGAGCGAAACACGGAGTTGATTGATGCGTCAACGGGTTCTCCTGGGCTTGATGAAATTGTGCCCATCCGGAACAGGTCCTCGACGGGGCCGTTTCGGACGCCTCGTGCGGCGACCTCTGCGTCCCGGATTGCTGCAGGACGAGATGGCGCGGTCGTGCTCGGCGTGACCCTGGCGGCGAGATGATCGAGCACCGGCTGAGCGGCGGCGGCATGAGCGCGGAGGGGATCCACCCGTCCGGTCGCAGGAGGTGCCGCGAGCATCCCGGTCCGGTTCGAGGAGCACGTCGGCGCCGTGCACTCCGCGGAAGGGCTCGACGTGCCGCATCGGGGTGGGCGGGTGGCCGTGCCGGCCGTCAGCGTCCGGTGCGCGGTTCCCGGTGTGCGGGGCCACGGCGGACCTGGCGGAGTCGACCACTCCGGCGTCCTCTTCCCGTTCGAGGGAGCCGAGGCAGGGATGAACAGGAGTCCGATCCGGAGGACGGTCGGACGCGGTCACCGGGGCGCCACGGGCGGAGCGGCCGCGCAGTCGGTGGTGCCGGCCAGCCGGTGGATGGCTCCGACGTGCGGGTGCCCTCTCCGCGTCGCCGCGGGCCGGAGGCGCCGCGGCCGGTGGGTCGAACGCGCCCGTCACCTCGACCGCTGGGGCGCGGACGGTGCCGTGGCGCTGCCGGCCGGCGCGGCCGTGTCCTGGCGCCACGGCCGCACGACGGTGAGCAGCAGGAACAGCGACAGCGCGCTCATGGTGACCATGGTCGTGGCCATCACGGTGGCGGTGGCGCCCAGCAGCGAGGCCAGCGGGGGCACGACGGCGCCGATACCGAAGGAGGTGAGGCCGATCAGCGCCGAGGCCGAGCCCGCGGCCGTCGGGTGCGGTGCCACGGCGAGTGCCATGTTGTTGGCTCCGATGACACTCGTGAACGAGATGGCCAGGAACAGCGGGACGAGGAGAGCGAGGAGCGAGCCGGTGAGGGCGCCGACGAGCAGTGCGGCCGTGGTCAGGACCATGCCGGTGACGGCGGCGACGAGCAGCCGCCCGGGGCCCTGGCGCATGACCAGCGCCCCGTTGAGCTGGGCGCCGAGCACGAGGCCGACGGCGTTGACGGCCACCACAGCGGAGTAGACCTGGACGCTGAGTCCGTAGCCGTCCTGGAGCACGAACGCGCTCATCGTGATGTAGCTGAACAGCGTCGCGCCGTGCAGGCCGCTGATCGCCACGTGGCCCAGGAACGGGCGGTCGGTGAGCAGCCCGCCCAGCTGGCGCAGCTGGCCGCGGACCCCGTCGGTCTGCCGCGCTTCGGGAGGCAGGCTCTCCGGCAGCGCGGCCCGTGCGCCGAGGAGGATGAGGACACCGAGGACGGCGAGCGCGACGAAGGGGCCGCGCCAGTCGGTGAACTGCAGGATCTGCGCGCCGGCCAGCGGGGCGACCACCGGGGCGACGCCGAAGACCAGCCACAGCCGGGAGAACATCTGGGCGGCGCGCCGTCCCTCGTAGAGGTCCCGGACGACGGCGCGGGCGATGACGACCGCCGCGCCACCGGCCAGGCCCTGGACGAACCGCAGCGCGAGCAGCACCCACACGTCGGACGCCAGCGCGCACAGCCCGGAGCTGAGGACGAACAGCGCTACCCCGGCCAGCACGGGTCCGCGGCGTCCCCGGCCGTCACTGAGGGGTCCGGCGATCACCTGCCCCAGGGCGAGCCCGATCAGGCAGGTGGCCACGGTGGCCTGGGCGAGAGAAGGGGAGGTGTCGAGCACCCGGGCCATGTCCGGCAGAGCGGGTAGGTACAGGCCGCTGGACAGCGGTCCGATCGCGATCAGCGATCCCAGGACCAGGAAGGTGCTGCGCGGGGTCCGCGGCTCGGCCATCGGGTTCCCGTCGTCGGAGGCGGATGGTTGCTTCCGGCAATTATCCATGCGCGGGCGCCATGCGCTGCCCATCCTCGTACGCCCTTGCGCCGCAATCATCGGGAAGCGGACCGGAGACGCCCGAGGAGTGGCAGCGCGCTCGTCGGTGGACCAAGGTGAAACGCATGGAGTACACGCGCCTGGGTGCCACCGGTCTCGAGGTCTCGCGGATCTGCCTGGGGATGATGAGCTTCGGCGAGCCGTCCCGAGGAAACCAGTCGTGGAGCCTGCCGGAGGAGCAGAGCCGGCCGCTGATCGAGAAGGCCCTCGCCGGCGGCGTGAACTTCCTCGACACCGCGAACGTCTACTCGGCCGGGTCGAGCGAGGAGATCACCGGCCGGGCGATCCGCGACTTCGCCAATCGCGACGACATCGTGCTGGCCACCAAGGTGCACGCCCGCATGCGCCCCGGGCCGAACGGCGCCGGCCTCTCCCGCAAGGCGATCCTGCGGGAACTCGACGAGAGCCTGCGCCGGCTGGGCACCGACTACGTCGACCTCTACCAGATCCACCGGTGGGACCCGCACACGCCGATCGAGGAGACCCTGGAGGCGCTCGATTCCTGCGTCCGCTCCGGCAAGGTGCGCTACCTGGGCGCTTCCTCGATGTGGGCGTGGCAGTTCGGCAAGGCCCTGCAGCTGGCCGGGGAGCGCGGCTGGCACCGGTTCGTGTCGATGCAGGACCACTACAACCTGCTCAACCGCGAGGAGGAGCGGGAGATGCACCCGCTCTGCGCCGACCAGGGGATCGGCGTCATCCCGTGGAGCCCGCTGGCCCGTGGCCGGCTCACGCGCGACTCGGAGGAGACGACGAGCCGGTCGAGCATCGACGAGTTCGCCAAGAGGCTCTACGACGAGCGCAGCGACCGGGCCATCGTCGATCGGGTCGCGGAGATCGCCCGGGAACGCGGCATCTCCCGCGCGCAGGTCTCGCTGGCGTGGTTGCTCTCCAAGCCCGTGGTCACCGCGCCGATCGTGGGGGTGACGAAGGAGCACCATCTCGACGACGCCGTCGCCGCCGTCGACGTCCAGCTCACCGACGAGGAGATCGCGCGCCTGGAGGAGCCCTACACGCCCCACGCGGTGGTCGGCTTCGAGTAGCAGGCTCCCGGGGTCAGGGCTCGTCCGACGAATCCGCGCCGTAAGGGCCGCTCGAGCGCGACCGGGTCGGCCCGCCGGCGTCCTCGCGGCCGCGGGCGTCGTCGGCTCGTCCTGCGCATACGGTGAGGACCATGGCGTCGGTGGACCAGGTCGTGGCGGCGGGATCGATGCCGGGATACCTGGCGCCCACGGCGGCGCTGGTGGTCGCGGCGGCGATCATCGGGTACCTGACGGCCCGGGCACGGGTGGTGCCCATCGTGGGGTTCCTCGTAGCGGGGGTGCTCATCGGGCCGGCCCAGCTCGGGATCGTGGCCAACAGCGAGATGGTCGAGGCGGCCGCGGACATCGGCGTGGTCCTCCTGCTGTTCACCATCGGCATCGAGTTCTCGCTGGAGCGGCTGGCCCGCATCTTCACGTGGATCGCCGTCGCGGGCGGACTGCAGGTGCTGCTGGCCACCGGCGCCGGGATGGCCCTCACCGCCGCGGTGGGCGGCACGTGGCGCGACGGTCTGTTCACCGGGTTCCTGCTGGCGCTGTCCTCCACGGCGATCGTGCTCAAGCTGCTCGCCAGCCGGCGGGAGAGCTCCGGCGTCCGAGGCCGGCTGGCGGTCGCCGTCCTCATCGCGCAGGACCTCGCCGTCGTCGGCATGGTGCTCGTCGTCCCGCTCCTCGCCCCGGCGGGCTCCGACGGCTCGGGTGCCGGTTCGCTGCTGCGCGCCCTGGCCGTGGCCGTCGCCGTCGTCGCCGCCGTGCTCGTCGTGGCCCGGCGGGTGATGCCCGTCGTCCTCGACGTGGTGGCCCGCACGTGCTCCCCCGAGGTGTTCCTGCTCGCCGTCGTGGCCGTCTGCTTCGGCACCGCCTACCTGACGGCGCTGGCCGGCGTCAGCGTGTCGCTGGGCGCCTTCCTGGCCGGCATCGTCGTCAGCGAGAGCCGGGCCAGCACCCAGGCGCTGGCCGAGATCCTGCCGCTCCAGATCATCTTCAGCGCCGTCTTCTTCGTCTCGGTCGGCATGCTCCTGGACCTGGGGTTCGTCCTCGACAACGTCGTCCTCGTGCTGGGGGCGGCCGTCGTGGTCCTGGTGGTGAAGGCGCTCACGACGGCGGTCGCCGCTGCTGCGGTCCGCGTGCCCCTGCGCACAGCTGCGGCCACCGGCCTGCTGCTGGCGCAGATCGGCGAGTTCTCCTTCGTGCTGCTCACCGTCGGCGGCGCGGCGGGCCTGTCGCCCCTCGGCCTGGACGACGGAACGCAGATCGTGGTCGCGACCACCGTCGTGCTCATGCTGGCCAGCCCCGTCCTCGCCGCCG
>DASPIH010000322.1:0-2618 GCA_035629195.1 Blastococcus sp.
TTCGACGCGCTACCAGTGGAACCAGATCGTCGGGAACGGGGTGGACTCCACCAGCAGCCTGAACGGTCTGCCCAACTGGCGACCCACCGGCTCCACCCCGGAGGGTGCCCGGGCGAACTGCGATCTGGAGCCGTTGACACCGGGCGGGATCATCGAGATGACCCAGTACACGACGGACTTCGACTACAACCATTCCTGCATCTGATCCGGCGCTTTCTCTGCAAGGCCGCGGCAGAGGAGGCCGATCGAAGGGAAGTGCCCCCTGATCTGGAGGAACGGGACTCGTCCATAGTCCTATCCGCGCCCGCAGCGGCCCCGGGTGCGGCGGAGAACACGGTCCCGGGTACCCCGCAGTCAGGCCGGTGGCGGTTGGCGTGCTGATGCTGTTGACGGCGGGCACCGTGCCGGTCGGCGAGGAGCCGCGAGGCGTCACCTGGTCGGCCGACGACCGCTTCGCCTAACTCCCTGACGTCCGCGACAGCCGCGGCCGGTCGTCAGCGCCGAGGAATCGTCACCGCGACGGTCCCCGACCGGACGCCGCCGACCTCGGTCGCCGTGCTGCTCGACGGGTGCAAGGGACACGTCAGCGCCCTCGACAGCGGCACCCTGACCGACCTCGTTCTCGCCGGGTGGCCTTTGCGGACCGATCCGTCACCGCTGGGTGACGGTGAGATCCACGCTGTCGTCACCGACGGACCTGCATTCGAGGTCCAGCGGACCGGATGAGACACGCTGCCCGGGTGAGCAGGACACGTCCTCCTCCCCCACGCGGAGGTCCGCCCGGTCAGCCCGCACCCCGCGGAAGAAGATCGCAGTGCCGAAGACGGTCGCTGTCGAGCCGTTGCCCGCCAGCGTCACCGAGCACGAGGTCCCCGAGCAGGACACCCGGCTCACCGAGGAGGAGCCGGCGAACGCCGTCGACGTGGCTGCGGCCGAAGCACTTCCGCCGGGCGAACCCGGCGAGCCGGCGGAACCGGACGCGCCGGCGGATCCAGGGGTGCCGGGGGAACCGGGCGAGCCGGCAGAACCGGACGAGCCCGGAGAACCGGACGCACCGGCGGATCCAGGGGTACTGGGAGAACCGGACGCCCCGGCTCCACCGGAGCCGCCGGCCCCTCCCGAGCCGCCGGCGCCGGCGGAGAAGGACGAGCAGGCGGTCATCAGGAGGAACAGGAGCATCCCGGCGAGGGCCGCGCCGTAGGAGCGCTGGGCGGGACGTCCTCGCTGCCGCCGGTGGCGTCGCAGCACCTCAGGGTCGGGTATCACACGCTCCACCTCCACGGGAGTCGGGCGCGACCGCTCGGCGGTCACATCGGGGTGAACCGGACCCGGAAGGAGACCGGCCACAACTTACCGGTGAGCAGGTACTCGTCGTCCCCCAGCGCCGCGATCCCGTTGAGCGTGGCGTCCGGCCCGGACCGCTGGGCCGGGTCGAGCAGGCCTGCGGCGTTGACCACCGCGGTCACCGCTCCGGTGTCCGGGTCGATGCGGACCAGTTCGTCGGTCTGCCACACGTTGGCCCAGACCTCCCCGCCGACGCACTCGAGCTCGTTGAGCCGGGTCACCGGGGTCTCCCGCAGTGTCACGGCGACGCTGCCGGTCTCGGCGAAGGTCCCCGGATCGTGGAAGTACAGCCGGTCGCTGCCGTCGCTGCGCACCAGCCGCGTGCCGTCGGAGCACAGTCCCCAGCCCTCACCGGTCAGCGGCAGCTGCCGGCGCAGGGCGAGGGTGGCGCGGTCCCACTCGAGCACCACACCGTCGCGCCAGGTGAGCTGCCAGACGCTGTTCCCCGTCACCGCGATGCCCTCGCCGAACAGCTGCCCGGGCAGCGGAACGGCCCGCTCCACCTCGCCCGTCTCCGGGTCGAGCTCGCGCAGCTGGGACCGTCCCTGGAGCCCCGTGCCCTCGTAGAGCACGCCGCGGTCCAGTTGCAGGCCCTGTGTGAAGGCCGACGGGTCGTGCGGCACCTCCGCCAGTACCTCTGCCCGCAGCACCGGCACCTCAGGAGCGGCGGCCGACGCAGCCGTCGACCGGCTGGTCAGGTACTGCTCCGCGCCCTGAGGGGCCACCGCGGGCACGAAGAGCGTGCCGACGAGGACGAGCAGGAAGGCGGGCGCCACGAGACCCGTCCGCACCAGTGGGTGCGGACGTTCTCCCGCCGGCCGCCGCACCAGTGCGTGGACGGCCAGGGCGGCGAGCACGGCCGCGGCGCAGACGGCCAGCGGGAGGACCGCCACGGCACCCGGCGCGGGGACCAGCGCCAGGACCACCAGGGACCCCAGCACCACCGCCGCCCACCGCAGCTCGCGCATGGCCGCCACCGCACCGACGACCAGGAGCGCGGCGAGCAGGAGCACCTGCCGCTCGGGATCGGAGAGCACTGTTCCCGCCGGCGCGCTGAGCAGCGCCGGGGCGATCAGCGCGGTCAGGGCAGTGACCCCGAAGGCAGCGACGGCCAGCGGCGTCAACCAGGGCACGGGCCCCGGGCCAGCCCCCCGGCGGACCGCCACCAGAACGGCGGCGACGGCCAACGGCACGCCCAGCAGCGGCGCCGTCGCGATCCCCACCGCCATCGCCGCCATTCCCGCCCCGCCGAGGAGTCGTTCCAGGAGCAGCAC
>DASPIH010000323.1:0-4324 GCA_035629195.1 Blastococcus sp.
GAGGGCGGCCAGCCGACCGTCGGGGTCCACGGCGGCGTGCAGACCGGCGGCACCGGTGGCCGCGACGCGCTGGCCGTAGCCGAGCGCGCGTGCCTCCTCGACGGTGAGCCGACGCTCGGGGAAGACCAGCCGGGCCGCCTCGGTGAGCCCGAGGAAGCCCGGTCCGCTGCCCGCGACGAGGGCGGCCGCGGCCTCCTCGACCGCGCCGGCCTGCGTCACCCCGAACGGCCCCGAGGCGGTACGGCGCAGCGCGGTGAGGTGGCCGCCCACCCCGAGGGCGGCGCCGGCGTCACGGGCGATGGCGCGGATGTACGTGCCCGCGGTGCACTCGACCGTCACGTCGACGTCGACGAGCCCCGCCTCGGGGCGGTCGACGCGGTGGACCTCGAGGCGGTGCACGGTGACCGATCGGGGAGCCAGTTCCACGGCCTCTCCCGCACGCACCCGGTCGTAGGACCGGCGGCCGTCCACCTTCACCGCGCTCACCGAGGACGGCACCTGCTCCAGCGGGCCGGTCTGCGCGCCGAGCGCGGCACGGACGGCGTCGTCGTCGAGATCGGCGGCCGACGTCGTGCTCAGCACCTCGCCCTCGCGGTCGTCGGTGACCGTCGCCTGCCCCAGCCGGATGGTGGCCTCGTAGGTCTTGTCGTGGCCACCGACGTACCCGAGCAGCCGGGTGGCCGAGCCCACGCCCAGGACCAGCAGGCCGGTGGCCATCGGGTCGAGCGTGCCGGCGTGGCCGACCTTGCGCACCGACAGCGCCCGACGAGCGCGGGCGACGACGTCGTGGGACGTCATGCCGCCGGGCTTGTCCACCAGCAGCAGACCGGGCGGGACATCGGCATCGGGCCGGCGGGGACTCACCCGGTAACCGTCCCAGGCGTCAGCCACCGCCCGCCCAGCGCCCTGACCACGACGGCGACCAGACGCAGCACGATGAACAGGGTGAGGCCGGTCCACACCCCCGCGATGCCCAGGTCGAGCGGCCCGGTCAGCAGGGAGAGCGGGAGGAAGCCGGCCAGCGCCGCCGCGATGGTGACGGTGCGCAGGTAGCCGACGTCGCCGGCCCCCATCAGCACGCCGTCGAGCGCGAACACGATCCCGGCCAGCGGCTGGAAGCCGGCCAGGAACCACCACACGACGGCGGCCTGCGCGAGGACCGCCGGGTCGTCGGTGAACAGCGACGGCACGACGTCGCGGAGCGCCAGCAGGAGCACCGCGACCGCGCAGCCGGTGCCCAGCCCCCACGCGGTGACCCGGCGGGCGGTGGCACGGGCGTCCTGCGGCCGTCCGGCGCCCAGGGCGTGACCGACGAGCGTCTGCGCGGCGATGGCGTAGGCGTCGAGCACCAGCGCCAGGAAGAAGAACAGCTGGAGGGCGATCTGGTGCGCCCCGAGGGCGGCCGTACCCGTGCGGGCGGCGACGCCGGCGGCCACCAGGAAGGAGATCTGCAGGACCGCTGCCCGCAGCAGCAGGTCCCGCCCGATGACCAGCTGTGCCCGGACGGCGGCCGGGCGGAGGCGCCAGGCGACGCCCTCGCGGGCCAGGGCGCGGAGGAACAGCATGGCCGTGACGGCCTGACCGGTGACGTTCGCGACGGCGGAACCGGCCAGGCCCCATCCGGCCGGGTACACCAGCAACGGGCAGAGCACCAGGCTGACGAGGCTGCCCGCGAGGACGTACGCGACCGGTGCACGCAGCTCCTGGACACCGCGCAGCCAGCCGTTCCCGGCCAGGGACACCAGGAGCAGCGGCACGCCCAGGGAGGCGATCCGGAGCCACTGCTCCCCTGCCTCGGCGACGACGCCGCCGCCTCCGGCCAGCGCGCGGGTCAGCGGGCCCGCCAGCAGCTGGAACACCAGGACCACCGCCAGGCCCAGGCCCAGCGCGAGCCAGGTGGCCTGCACCCCCTCGGACACAGCTCCGGCCCGATCACCGCCGCCGGCCCGGCGCGCCGACCGCGCGGTCGTGCCGTAGGCGAGGAAGTTCAGCAGCCCGGCGGCCCAGGCGAGCAGTCCGCCGCCCACGGCCAGCCCGCCGAGGGCATCCGTGCCCAGGTGGCCGACGACCGCGGTGTCCACGAGCAGGTACAGCGGCTCGGCGGCGAGCACGACGAGTGCGGGCAGCGCCAGCGACAGGACCGACGGTCCGCGGAGCGGGCGCCGGAGGCCCTTCCGGGTCGAACCGTGGTCCGGCTCGGCGGCGCCGCGGGAGGGCTCCTGGTCGCGGTGCGGTCCGGTGGACCGCGACGTCATCGCGCGTGCAGCTCCCGGCGCAGCGCCTCGAGGGTGCGCTCCCGGTCGAGGTGGGACGTGTAGCCGGCGGCCGCGCGATGCCCGCCGCCGCCCAGCGCCATCGCCACCCGTGCGACGTCGGTGGCGCCGCGCGATCGCAACGACACCGACCAGGAGCCGTCGTCCTGGCCCTTGAGCACGCACGCCACGTCGGCCTCCTGGGCCGAACGGACGACGTCCACCAGCGCCTCGAGCTGCTCACCCGGCAGGCCGTGCTCGGCCGCCTCGGCGGTGCTCGACCACGTCCACACCAGGCCGTGTCCGACCTCGGCCTCCAGGGTGGCCCGGCCGGCGACGACCGACAGCAGCCCGAGCCACCCGAACGGCGCGGTGTCGAACAGCCGCCGGCTGATCGCGGCGTGGTCGATGCCGGTGCTGAGCAGCCGGGCAGCCAGCTCGTGGGTGTCCGGCCGGGTGCTGCCGAACCGGAAGGACCCGGTGTCGGCGGTGAGGCCGGCGTAGAGGCAGGTGGCCAGCTGCCGGTCCAGCGTCACGCCGAGGCCGTCGAGCAGGTCGGCGACCAGGGTCACCGTGGCCGGCGCGGCGGGGTCGACGACGCGCACGCGCCCGAAGCCCGGGTTGCTGGCGTGGTGGTCGACGACCACCGACGTGGCCGCGCGGTCCAGCAGAGGCGCGAGCTCGCCCAGGCGGGCCGGGGATGCGGCGTCGAGGCTCACGAAAACGTCGGGGGACGACGGGACGGAGTCCGCCGGCACGAGCCCCTCGGCGCCCGGGATCCAGCCCAGGGACGCCGGCAGGGTGAACGGCCCGGGAAACGTGGCGAGCACGCGCGCGCCCCGGCGCCGCAGCCCCTCGGCGAGCGCCAGCGTGCTGCCGAGCGCGTCGGCGTCGGGCTGGAGGTGGCCGGAGAGCACGACGGTCGCCCGCCCCTGCGCCGCCTCGGCGAGCACCGAGGCGGCCGAGCGGGTCGCGGTGGCGAGGTCCTGGAGCGCGTGTCCCGGCGTGGTCGCCGGCGTCACGTGGGGTCGGGGTCGGCCACGCGGCCGCCCTGCTCCTCGCGGATGTCCCCACCGCCGGGCGCGTAGCCCGGCCCACCGTCGTCGGGCTCGTCGGAGACGATGCTCGGCACCTCACCGATCTCGCCGCGCCTGCCCCCGTCGGTCGGATCGCCGGCATCGGGTACGGGCCGGCCGCCCAGGACGGACGTGCCCTGGCCCTCGTCGAGCTCGTGCGGATCGGGGTCGTTCTCGCTCACGGTGCGCTCCTGGTCTCGACAGCGGCGTCCTCGCCCCTGTCATCGGCGGTGCCGGTCGCGACCGGCTCGACGGCGTCGTCGGTCTCATCGTCCTCGTGCTCGGACGGCTTCCGGTAGGGGTCGGGCTCGCCGGCATAGCTGGCGCCCTCGCGGGCGCGGGCCAGCTCGGCGTCGGCGTGCCGCGCCCGCTCCAGCGCCTCCTCGAGCTCGCGGGCGGTGTCCGGGACGATGTCGGCGACGAACGTGAGCGACGGGACGAACTTGATGCCGGTCTGCCGGCCCACGGTCGACCGCAGCACGCCCGTGGCGCTGGTCAGCGCCTTGGCCGAGTCGGCGATCGCGGCCTCGTCGCCGTACACGGTGTAGAAGACCGTGGCCTCGCGGAGGTCGCTGGTCACGCGGGCGTCGGTGACGGTCACCATGCCCAGCCGGGGGTCCTTGATCTGGGACTCGATCGCAGCAGAGACGATCTGACGGATGCGCACCGCGAGCTTGCGGGCGCGGGCCGGATCGGCCATCGGTCCTCCAGGTGACGGGATGGAACGGCCCTCTCGCAGGGTCCCGCCGCGAGCCTGCGAACGGGGGGCGAGGGGGTCCTTCGAGGGGCCCTTCTGTCAGTCGGTGTCGCTGAACAGCTGCCGGTGGGTCGACAGCAGCGTCACCTCCGGCCGCTCGGCCAGCAACCGCTCGCAGGCGTCGAGCACGTCGGTGACCTGGCCGGCGTCACCGGCCACGGTGGCGACCCCGACCTGCACGCGGCGGTGCAGGTCCTGGTCCCCCACCTCGGCGGCGGCGACGGCGAAGCGACGGCGCA
>DASPIH010000324.1:0-8000 GCA_035629195.1 Blastococcus sp.
CGGTTCCTTCTCGCCGGGCACTCGGCGGGCGGGCACCTGGTCCTGCACGCGGCTGCGACCCTCCGGCCTCCGCACGCGCCGGACGGCGTCCTGGCCCTCGCGCCGGTGGCCGACCTCCGAATGGCGCAGGCACTGGACCTCGACGGCGACGCGGTGACCGCCTTCCTCGGAGCGGACGCCGGTACCCGTCCCGACCTCGATCCGGCACGGCTGCCGGCGCCGCCGTGCCCGGTGGTGGTCCTGCACGGGACCGACGACGGGATCGTTCCCCTCGAGGTCAGCGAGTCCTATGTGCGGGCCCATCCCCGCGCGGCGCTGGTCCCCGTGCCGAGCGGGCACTTCGCCGCGATCGATCCCCGCAGCGCCGTCTGGCCGGCCGTGCTCGGCGCCCTCGAGGGTCTCGCCGGCTCCGAGTACTCTTGACAGGTAGCCTGTCAATACGACAGGCTGACTGTCATGATGCACCGGGCCGGTGAGCACCAGGACGTCCAGGCGAGCCTTCTCGGGACGGACGAGCACATCGAGGTGCGCCGCACCGGTGACGCGGCATACCAGGTGCTCAGGCAGGTGCGCCCGCTCTACCAGGCATCCGGACGGGCCGTGGAGCACGCGTTGCGGGGCACCGACGTGACGGTGCCGCTGCGCGCCGTGCTCGAACTCGTGCTCGACCGAGGGGCGATGACCGTGCCGCAGCTCGCGCGGGAGTTCGGGGTCACCCGGCAGAGCGTCCAGGTGCTCGTCGACACCGGTGCCGCCCGCGGGCTCGTCGAGTTCGCGGACAACCCCCAGCACCGGCGCTCCCGGCTCGTCACGGCGACCGAGCACGGCAGGCGGACCTTCACCGAGGTGCACCGGCGCGAGCTCGTGAACCTCGACCGCGTGACCGCCGATCTCGACGCCGCCGACCTCGCGCGGTGCGCCCACGTGCTGGCGGTCCTCACCGACCGCATCCGTCAGCTTCCCGACCAGAACCAGGAGCTCGCATGAACCAGGCGCCCGACCTCATCCTTCCCACCCGCCTCCTCGAGCCGGTGGACCGCGGCGACTTCGACCTCTACCTGCCCGAGCACGGCGGACGACCGCCCGTCGTCGTGCTGGTGCACGGCCTGTTCGAGCAGCCACCGCCCGTAAGCCCACGTCGGTCGCCGTTCTTCCGTGCCTACGCCTCGCAGCTCGCGCAGCGCGGGATGGCCGCCGTCATGTTCGACCACGAGCTGACCGGCGGCATGCGCTACCCCGAGGCCGCGGCGACGCTCGGCGCGGTGCTGTCCGCGGTACGCGCCGGTGGTGAGGTCGACGGTGACGACGTGGCCGTCTGGTTCTTCTCCGGTGGCGGTCCGCTCGCCTATCCGACCCTCGCCGCCGGCCCCGACTGGCTGCGTTGCGTCGCACTGACCTATCCCTTGCTGCCCACCGAGGACATCCCCGGCTGGCCGTCGCTGTCCGACGCCCTGCGCGGGCTGGGGGACACCCCTGTGGTGCTCACCCTCGTGGAGCACGAGCTGCCCGCGTTCGTGGCCGGACAGCAGGCGCTGCTCGAGGCACGGCCCGCCGGCCTGACGACCATCGACGTACCGGAGGCGCAGCACGGCTTCGACACCGGCCCCGACAGCGACCACGGCCGGGCAGCGGTCCGCCGAGCACTGGCCACCGTCGCCGGCCACCTGGTCGGGGTTCCCCAGGCTGCCGGCTCATGGCAGCGTCCGGTGGCCGGCTGACGACGTCGTCCCGCGGGGCGGCGGGGTGCCGTCCGCTTGGCTCCGGCTCAGCTGCCCGGCACCGGCCCCGAGGGCCGGGCAGGTCCGGTAGCCGTCTCCCTCGGCGCATCCTCGCCGGCCCGGTGTCCGCACCCCGCGCTGCACCGGCTGTGCGGGCCCGGTCACGTGCTCGAAACGTCCGGTGCCGGTTGTTAACCGGGGCGGCGGATCGGTAACGCCGCCGGAACCTGCGGCCGGTCCGCGATCGAAAAACTGTCGAGCGACAGGAAGTCCCCCGGACGGGGGATGCCCATCTCCCAGGGGAGCGCTCGTTGACAGGCACCATCTCCGTTCCCGCGCCCGGTGCGCCCGGCGACCAGGAGGCGTCCGGCACCGCCACCACGGCCGGCGCCCGCGCCCACGCCCGCGCCCAGCACGGCCAGGTCGCCGAGCACATGCGGTACGTGCCGCCGTCCACCGCGCCCGGCGACGGGAACACCACCCCGACGTCGGCCTTCACCTGGGCGGAGACCGTGGCGCCCGGCGGCTACACCACCGCCGTCCTCGCCCGGGGCACGCGCCTGCGGCTCACCGACCGCGACGGGGACGCCTGCGCCTCCCTGCTGCTGCACCGCGCGGACGGCCCGCACGAGCGGCTCAACGTCGCCGACACGGTCAAGGTCCCCTGGCAGGCCTACCTCTCCACCGGCCATCCGCTGCTGAGCGGCTTCGGCCGCGTGCTGGCGACCGTCGTCGCCGACTCCTCCGGACGGCACGACGCGCTCACCGGGACCTCCACCCGCGAGGGCAACCTCGCCCGCTACGGTGCCGCGGCTCCCGAGTCGGCCGCTCCCGCGGGCCGCGAGCTGCTTACCCTCGGCGCGCTCAAGCACGGTCTCGGCGTCCGGGACCTGCCCCCGTCGATCTCCTTCTTCCAGGGTGTGCGCGTCGCTCCCGACGGCTCGTTCGAGTGGCTCGGCTCGGCCGGCCCCGGCGCCGCCGTGGACCTCCTGCTGCACGTCGACGCCGTCGTCCTGCTGGCCAACACCGCCCACCCGCTGGACCCGCGCCCGGCCTTCACCAGCAGCCCGCTGGAGGTCCGGGCCTGGGCCGCCGCCGCCGACCTCGACCGCCTCGCCGCCGGCGACCTCGTGGGCCCGCTCGGCCCCGAGCACGTCCAGGCCATCGCCAACACCGACGCCGATCTGCTCGCCAGGGGAGTGCTGTGACCGTCCAGGACCTGATCCCGTCCCGATCCGCCGGGGATCCCGCCGCCGTGACCGCGCTCGTGCCCGGGGAGGTCGTGCTCGACGAGGTCGTCGCCGCCCGCGCACCGTGGTCGGCCGTCGTCGCCGCGGGCGACGTGCTCACCATCGTCGACCTGGCCGGCAACCAGGCGGTCGACTGCCTGCTGTACGCCGCCGCCGACACCTCGGTCCGCTACTCCGCGCCGGAGACCATCCGCAGCCAGGGACGCATCTTCCTGACCACCGGCTCGGTCCTGCGTGCCGACACCGGCCAGGCGCTGATGACCGTCGTGGCCGACGAGGTCGGCGTGCACGACACGCTGGGCGGGGCCTGCTCGAAGGAGTCCAACACCCTGCGGTACGGGCAGCACACCCGCGCCCAGCACGGCTGCATGGAGAACTTCCTCGCCGAAGGTGCCCGCCACGGCCTCTCCGCCCGCGACCTGGCCTCCAACATCAACTGGTTCATGAACGTCCCGGTGGACCCCGACGGGGCGCTGGGCATCGTCGACGGGCTGTCGGCACCGGGGAAGCGGCTGGCCCTGCGCGCGGAGATCGACACCCTCGTGCTGGTCTCGAACTGCCCGCAGGTCAACAACCCGTGCAACGCCTTCGACCCGACTCCGGTGCGCATGATCGTCACCCGGCCGGGCGCGGGGAGCCGGGCATGAGCTTCGACACCCTGCTCGTCGCCAACCGCGGCGAGATCGCCGTCCGGATCCTCCGCTCCGCCCGGGCTCTGGGGCTGCGCACGGTGGCGGTCTTCTCCGACGCCGACCGCGGAGCACCGCACGTCCTCCTCGCCGACGACGCCGTCCGGATCGGCCCGGCCGCACCGCAGCAGAGCTACCTGCGCGCGGACGCGATCCTCGACGCGGCGGCTGCGACCGGCGCGGGCGCGATCCACCCCGGCTACGGCTTCCTCTCCGAGGACGCCGGGTTCGCCGCCGCCGTGGAGGCCGCGGGGCTGGTCTTCGTGGGGCCGACGCCGGAGCAGCTCCGGGTGTTCGGCACCAAGCACACCGCCCGGGCCGCCGCCGAGGCCGCCGGCGTGCCGATCTTCCCCGGCACCGGGCTGCTGCCCGACGCGACCGCCGCGCTGCGGTCGGCCGACGACATCGGCTATCCGCTGATGCTCAAGGCCACCGGCGGCGGCGGGGGCATCGGCATGCAGGTGTGCCGGGACGCCGGCGAGCTGCTGGCCGCCTACGACCGCGTCGCCCGGCAGGCCGAGCGCAGCTTCGGCGCCGCCGGCGTCTTCGCCGAGCGCTACGTCGAGCACGCCCGCCACGTCGAGGTGCAGGTCTTCGGCGACGGCACCGGCCGGGTGCTCTCCCTCGGCGACCGCGACTGCTCGTTGCAGCGGCGCAACCAGAAGGTCCTGGAGGAGGCGCCGGCCCCGGGCCTGCCCGCCGGGCTCCGCGAGCAGCTGCACGAGTCCTCCCGCGCGCTGGCCGCGTCCGTGGGCTACCGGTCCGCCGGAACCGTGGAGTTCGTCTACGACCCGCGCCGGACGGAGGCTTCCTTCCTCGAGGTCAACGCGCGCCTGCAGGTGGAGCACCCCGTCACCGAGGCGGTCACCGGCGTGGACCTCGTCGCGTGGATGCTGCGCCTGGCCCAGGGCGAGACCGGCGTCCTCGACGCCCACCTGGCAGCCGGTTCGCCGACGGGTGCCGTTCCGGTCCGCGGGCACGCCGTGGAGGCCCGCGTGTACGCCGAGGACCCGGCACGCGACTTCCAGCCCAGCGCCGGCGTCCTGACGTCGGTGGAGCTGCCCGAGGGCGACGGCGTCCGCGTGGACACGTGGGTGGAGAGCGGCACCGAGGTCTCGACGTCCTACGACCCGCTCCTGGCCAAGGTCATCGCCACCGGCGCCGACCGGGACGACGCGCTCGACGGGCTCGCCGGTGCGCTGGCACGCACCCGCATGCACGGCATCGAGGTGAACCTCGGCCTGCTCGCCGCAGTGCCCGGCCTCCCCGAGGTGCGGGCGGCCGAGCACAGCACGTCGACGCTGGCCGGGATCGGCGACCCGCGCCCGCGGATCACCGTCGAGCGGCCCGGCCTGATGACGACGGTGCAGGACGCCCCCGGCCGCATCGGGCTGTGGCAGGTCGGCGTTCCGCCGAGCGGACCCATGGACGACCTGTCCTTCCGGCTGGGCAACCGGGCGCTGGGCAACCCCGAGGGGGCTCCCGGCCTGGAGTGCACGGCCAGCGGCCCGGCGCTGCGGTTCAGCGCCGCCACCACCGTCTGCGTCACCGGTGCCGCGTGCGCCGTGACCGTGGACGGCCGGCCGGTTCCGCAGTGGGAGCCGGTGCGGGTGCCCGCGGGCGGGGTGCTCGACGTCGGCGCGGCCGAGGGCACCGGCATGCGCACCTACGTCCTCTTCGCCGGCGGTCTGGACGTGCCGCTCTACCTCGGCAGCGCGGCCACCTTCACCCTCGGCCAGTTCGGCGGCCACGGTGGGCGCACGCTGCGCCCGGGCGACGTGCTGCGCACCGTGCCGGTCGCCGGGCGTCCGTCCGGAGCGCCGGTCCCGGTGGACGAGCGGCCGGCCATGCCCTCGGAGTGGCAGCTGGCGGTCACCGAGGGCCCGCACGGCGCACCGGAGTTCTTCACCCGCGAGGACATCGCCACGCTCTACGCCAGCCCGTACACGGTGCACTTCAACTCGGCGCGCACCGGCGTCCGCCTGGAGGGGCCGCAGCCGACCTGGGCCCGCCCCGACGGGGGTGAGGCGGGGCTGCACCCGTCCAACATCCACGACAACGCCTACTCGGTCGGGGCGCTGGACTTCACCGGCGACACCCCGATCCTGCTCGGGCCCGACGGGCCCAGCCTCGGCGGCTTCGTCTGCCCGGTCACCGTCGTCACCGCCGACCGCTGGAAGCTCGGGCAGCTGCGGCCGGGTGACACCGTGCGGTTCGTCCCGGTCCGGGCCGCCGACGTCCCGTCCCGCGCGGACCTGTCGCCGGCCCGCCGGGCCGCCGTTCCCGTCGTGCCCGGATCGGGTGGCGACGGCGACGACGGCGTGCTGGCCCGCCGTCCCGCCCTGGACGGCGCCCCCGCGGTCACCTACCGGCGCAGCGGGGACGACAACGTGCTGGTCGAGTACGGCGAGATCGTCCTGGACCTCGCGCTGCGCGCCCGCGTGCACGCCCTGCACACCCGGCTGGCGGAGCGCCAGGCGTCCGGCGAGGTGCGCGGGATCGTCGACCTGACGCCGGGCATCCGCTCCCTGCAGGTGCACGTCGATCCCGACGTGCTGCCCGTGGGCCGGCTGCTCGGGCTGCTGGCCGAGGTGGAGGGCGAGCTCCCCGCCACGTCCGAGCTGGTCGTCCCCAGCCGGTCGGTGCGGCTGCCCCTGAGCTGGGACGACCCGGCCACCAAGGAGGCGATCAGCCGGTACATGTCCGGTGTCCGTGACGACGCACCGTGGTGCCCGTCCAACATCGACTTCATCCGCCGGGTCAACGGCCTGGGCAGCACCGACGACGTCATGGCGACGGTCTTCTCGGCGGAGTACCTGACCCTCGGCCTCGGCGACGTCTACCTGGGCGCGCCGGTGGCCACCCCGCTGGATCCGCGGCACCGGCTGGTCACCACCAAGTACAACCCGGCCCGCACGTGGACGGCGGAGAACTCGGTCGGCATCGGTGGCGCCTACCTGTGCATCTACGGCATGGAGGGCCCCGGCGGGTACCAGTTCGTCGGCCGGACCACCCAGGTGTGGAGCCGGTACCGGCGGACCGCGCCGTTCGAGCCCGGCAGCCCGTGGCTGCTCCGCTTCTTCGACCGGATCTCCTGGTACCCGGTGACGGCCGAGGAGCTGCTGGACCTGCGCGCCGACCTCGCCGCCGGGCGCGGCTCGGTGGACATCACCGAGGGCACCTTCTCCCTGGCCGAGCACGAGCGCTTCCTCGCCGAGAACGAGCAGTCCATCACCGCCTTCCGCTCCCGGCAGACCGCCGCCTTCGACCAGGAGCGGGCCGAGTGGACCGCCGCCGGTGAGTTCGACCGTGCCCGGCGGGCGGAGTCCTCCGTCGCGGCCCAGCCGGCCGGGGAGCTCGCGCTGCCCGAGGGGGCCGAGCGCGTCGATGCGCCCTTCGTCTCCAACGTCTGGCGGGTCGACGTCGAGGTGGGCGACCGGGTCACCGCGGGCCAGCCCCTGCTCGCCCTGGAGGCCATGAAGATGGAGACGGTGCTGAGCGCCCCCGCCGACGGGGTGGTCACCCACGTCCTCGTCGGCGCGGGCACCCAGGTCGCCGCCGGCACGCCGCTCGTGGTCGTCGCCGCCGAGGCGGCCGACCTCGTTCCCGCCGGAGCGGCGCTGTGAGCGCCCCCGTGAGCGCCCCCGGAACCGCCGTCGAGCGGGTGCGGGCGGCCTACCGGGCCATCGCCGACGTCGACCGGCCCGAGATCTGGATCCACCTGCGGCCGGAGGACGACGTCGTCGCCGAGGCCGCCGACGTGGACGCCCGCGTCGCGGCCGGCGAGCGGCTGCCCCTGGCCGGCCTGACCGCCGCGGTGAAGAACAACGTCGACGTGGCCGGCCTGCCGACCACGGCGGGCTGTCCCGGCTTCGCTCCGTCCCCGGCGGCCGCCGACGCACCGGTCGTGGCGCGGTTGCGGGGGGCCGGCGCGGTCGTCGTGGGCACCACCAACCTCGACCAGTTCGCCACCGGCCTGGTGGGCACCCGCAGCCCGCACGGCGCGGTCCGGGACGCCCGTCGCCCGGACCGCATCTCCGGCGGGTCGAGCTCCGGATCGGCGGTGGCCGTCGCCCTGGGGCTGGTGGACCTCGGCGTGGGCACCGACACCGCCGGCTCCGGCCGGGTGCCGGCCGCGCTGCAGGGCCTGGTGGGCATCAAGCCGACCGTGGGCGTCGTCCCGACCGAGGGCGTCGTCCCGGCCTGCCGCTCCTACGACTGCGTGACCGTCTTCGCGCGCGACCTCGACACCGCGGACGCGGCGATGGCCGTGATGGCCGGCGGTGCCCGCCCCTGGCCGGCGGCCACCCCACTGGCCGCCCGGCCAGGGGTGCGGGTCGCCG
>DASPIH010000325.1:0-2922 GCA_035629195.1 Blastococcus sp.
GTGTGCTTCGTGCCGCTCGCGGTCGCCATCCGGTTCTTCGCCCGCAGGCTTGCCGCCGCCTACGGCGTGGTGCGCGAGCGGGTCGGCGACGTGCTCGCCGGGGTGGCCGAGTCCGTCGTCGGCGCCCCGACCGTGCGCGCCTACGGCGTGCGGGGCCGGACGGCGGCCCGCATCGATGCCGCGATCGACGGTCACTACCGCGCGCAGGTCGACGCGCAGAAGGTCACCGCGGCGATCTTCGTCAGCGGCGAGTTCGTGGCCGCGCTGGCCAACGCCGCCGTCGTGGTGGTCGGCGTCCTGCTGGGCCTGGCCGGGGACATCACCCCCGGCACCCTGGTCGCCTTCCTCTTCCTCGTCACCCTGTTCGTCGCGCCGGTGCAGACCGCCAGCGAGGTGCTCAACGAGGCGCAGAACGCCGTCGCCGGGTTCCGCCGCGTGCTCGACGTCCTCGACACCGAGCCCGACGTCCGCGATCCGGCCGTGGCCGCGCCCGACCGCGCGCGGCAGCTGCCCGACGGCCCGCTCGGCGTGCGCTTCGAGCACGTCACCTTCCGCTACGCTTCCGGCGCCCGGCCGGCGCTGGACGGCGTCGACCTCACGATCGAGCCGCGCCGGCGGGTGGCGATCGTCGGCGAGACGGGCTCGGGCAAGACGACGTTCGCCAAGCTCGTCACGCGCCTGATGGATCCCGACGGCGGGCGGGTGCTGCTCGGTTCCGACGCCGCCGGGTGGGTGCCCCTGACCGACGTCGCCTTCTCGTCGCTGCGGTCGCGGGTGGTGATGGTTCCGCAGGACGGCTTCCTGTTCGACGCGACGATCGCCGAGAACGTCCGCTACGGCCGGCCCGGCATGAGCGATGCCGAGATCGCTGCGGCCTTCGACGAGCTCGGGCTGTCCGCCTGGGTGCACGGCCTGGCCGCCGGCGTCGGGACGCCGGTCGGGCAGCGGGGCGAGTCGCTGTCGGCGGGGGAGCGGCAGCTGGTCGCGGTCGCCCGGGCCTACGTGGCCGATCCGCACCTGCTCGTCCTGGACGAGGCCACCAGCGCCGTCGACCCGGCCACCGAGCGGCGGCTCACCCGTGCGCTGGACACGCTGACCGCCGGGCGCACGACGCTCACCATCGCGCACCGGCTCTCCACGGCCGAGCGGGCCGACGAGGTCCTGGTCGTCGATGCCGGCCGTGTGGTCCAGCGCGGCACCCACGGCGAGCTGGTGGACGCCGAGGGGCCCTACGCGCGGCTGCACGCCTCCTGGCGACGCTCCTCGTCGGACGTGCCCGCGACCTAGAGCGCAACTCGCCCGCCGCGGGGACGCGCCCGGCCCGCCGCGCCCGCTAGCGTCCCGGCTGTGAGCGCGAGCCGGAGCAGCACCGAGGCCGACGTCGTCGTGGTGGGAGCGGGGCTGGCCGGGCTGGTCGCCACCGCCGAGCTGGCCGACGCCGGCAAGCGCGTCGTCCTGGTCGACCAGGAGCCCGAGGCCTCGTTCGGCGGGCAGGCGTGGTGGTCCTTCGGCGGGCTGTTCCTCGTCGACTCCCCGGAGCAGCGGCGGCTGCGGGTGCGGGACTCCCTGGAGCTGGCGCGGCAGGACTGGTTCGGCAGCGCCGGCTTCGACCGCGACGCCGACCACTGGCCCCGGAAGTGGGCCGAGGCCTACCTGCAGTTCGCGGCGGGGGAGAAGCGGGCCTGGCTGAGGTCGCAGGGCATCGGGTTGTTCCCGATCGTCGGGTGGGCCGAGCGGGGCGGGTACACGGCCACGGGGCACGGCAACTCCGTGCCGCGCTTCCACATCGTGTGGGGAACCGGGCCGGGCATCGTGGCGCCCTTCGCCCGGCGCGTCCGCGACGCCGTCGACGCCGGGCTGGTCGAGCTGCGCTTCCGGCACCGGGTGACCGGGCTGGTGGTCAGCGGCGGCGCCGTCACCGGTGTCCGCGGGGCGGTTCTCGAGCCCAGCGACGTCGCCCGCGGCGAGGCGAGCTCCCGCACGGAGGTGGGCGAGTTCGAGATCGGCGCGCAGGCCGTCGTCGTCACCTCCGGCGGCATCGGCGGCAACCACGAGCTGGTGCGCCGCAACTGGCCGGCCCGGCTGGGGCCGGCGCCGCAGCGGCTGCTGTCCGGCGTGCCCGCCCACGTCGACGGCCACATGCAGGAGGCGACCGTCGCGGCCGGGGCCAGCATGATCAACGGCGACCGGATGTGGCACTACACGGAGGGTGTCGTCAACCACTCGCCGGTGTGGGCGCGGCACGGGATCCGCATCCTGCCCGGCCCGTCCTCGCTGTGGCTCGATGCCACCGGTCAGCGGCTGCCCGTGCCGCTGTTCCCCGGGTTCGACACCCTCGGCACGCTGGCCCACATCGGGCGGACCGGCCACGAGCACACCTGGTTCGTCGCCACGCACAAGATCGTCGAGAAGGAGTTCGCGCTCTCGGGGTCGGAGCAGAACCCCGACCTCACGGGCAAGGACGTCAGGCTGCTGGTCAACCGGGTGCGGGCCGGGGTGGCCGCTCCGGTGCAGGCGTTCCTCGACAGGGGCGAGGACTTCGTCGTCGCGCACACCCTGCCCGAGCTGGTGGCCGGCATGAACCGGATCACCGGGGGCGCCCCCGCGCTGGACCTGGCCCAGGTGGAGCGCGAGATCGTGGCCCGCGACCGCGAGGTGGCCAACACCTTCACCAAGGACCTCCAGCTGACCGCGATCCGCGGTGCCCGCAACTACCTCGGTGACAAGCTGATCCGCGTCGCCCCGCCCCATCGGCTGCTCGATCCGGAGGCGGGACCGCTCATCGCCGTGCGGCTCGGCATCCTCACCCGCAAGAGCCTCGGCGGGCTGGAGACCGACCTGTCCGGCCGTGTGCTCCGTCCCGGGGGCGAGGTCTTCCCCGGCCTGTACGCGGCGGGGGAGGTGGCGGGGTTCGGCGGCGGC
>DASPIH010000326.1:0-7017 GCA_035629195.1 Blastococcus sp.
ACATCCGCATCGCCCGCGCGAAGACCGTGTAGGTGTCCCGCAGCAGCGTGGGCATCAGACCGCCACCTCCTCGGCGGCCGGCGCAGGCGTCTCGACGTCGCGCAGGGAGCGGCCGGTCAGCCCCAGGAAGACGTCGTCCAGGCTGGGCCGCCGGCTCTCGATGCCGGCCACCGTGATGTCGGCGCGGTCCAGCCCGCGCACCAGCTCGACCAGCGCGGTGCCGCCGTGCGGCACACGTCCGATCACCCGGTCGTCGACCACCTGCGGCGTCTCGGCACCCGGCAGATCCCCGACGAGCCGGGCCACGTCGGGGACCTGCTCCGCCTCGGCCACCGTCACGGTGAGGACGTCGCCGCCGACCTGCGACTTGAGCTCGTCGGGCGTGCCGCCGGCGACGATCGCGCCGTGGTCGATGACCAGGATGCGATCGCAGAGCGCGTCGGCCTCGTCGAGATAGTGCGTGGTGAGGAAGACCGTCGTCCCCCGCTCCTCGCGCAACGCCCGGATGTGCAGCCACAGGTTGGCCCGGGCCTGGGGGTCGAGCCCCGTGGTGGGTTCGTCGAGGAAGACCAGGCCGGGCTCGTGGATCAGGCCCATGGCGATGTCCAGCCGCCGCCGCTGACCACCCGACATGCTCTTGGGCTGGCGCTCCCACAGCCCGTCGAGGTCGAGTTCGGTGAACAGACGCCGCCCCCGCTCCACCGCATCGGCGGTGCTCATGCCGTAGAGCCGCGCATGGTCGACGACCTCCTCTCCCGCCCGCGCCTCGGGCGCGGTGGACCCGCTCTGCGAGACGTAGCCGATGCGGCGCCGGACGCCGACCGGATCCGTGCGCAGGTCGCACCCGGCCACGGTGGCCGTGCCCGCGGTGGGCTCCAGCAGCGTGGTGAGCATGCGCAACGTCGTGGTCTTGCCCGCGCCGTTGGGACCGAGGAACCCGACGATCTCGCCGGCAGCGACGTCGAGGTCCACGCCGACGACGGCGTGCACCTCCTGCTTGCGCTTGCGGAAGGTGCGGGCCAGCCCGCGGGCGGAGATCACGGCCGTCAGCATCCGGCAGACCTCTGACAGGAGGCCAGCGATTTCGCCCTCGGCGTCAGGCCGCGCCCCTCACCGGCGGCCGTTCTCCCGCGGGTCGTACGGACGGCGCAGCGCGGGGCGCTCCACGGTGTCGGTGCGCCTCCCCGGCGGCAGGGGCGGGAGGTCGTCGTCGTACTGGTCCGGCTCCCACGAGGGCTCGGGCCGGCGCCGCCGTCGTGTCTCCTCCACCGACCGCCGGGACCCCCGCCGTGGGCGGAGGGCGACCAGCGCCCACAGCGCCGGCACGAGCAGCACCGGCCACTGCACGGCGGGATCGCCGAGACGCAGCATGGCCAGGACGAGCAGCGCCGCCAGCCAGCCCGCGCTCCACAGGCCGAGGAACCGGGCACGGGCCGGTGAGCGGGGGCGCACGGCTCAGGCGGCCGCGAGCTCGGCGGTGATCGCGCGGGGGGTGAGCGGCTCGTCGAGCAGCCGGAGGAAGCGGTCGGCGACCGGCTGCTCGACCGGCCGGGCCTCCAGCCAGCGCGACAGCAGGGCGTACCCCTCCACGTAGGTCGAGGTGTAGGCCCGCCACAGCGGGTCGGTCAGGAAGCGGATCTGCTGCCGGGCGCGCTCGGGGCTGACCAGCGACCACCGTTGCAGGAACGCGCTGACCTCGTCGGCGTCGGCGCCCCGGTCGTGCAGCAGCACCGCCGCGTCCTGCCGCACCCGGTTCAGCGGCCCGGCCGCCGCGGCGATCCGCTCGGCGAGCACACCGTCGAAGCGCAGCCCCAGGTCGCCCAGGACGTCCGCGGCCCAGGTGCCCCAGCCCTCGCCGATGGCGGCCGGCACGCCGAGATCGGCCAGACCCTCGGCCATCAGGCACTCCGGGGTGTTGACCAGGAACACCGTGTGCTCCAGCCGGCCGGTGCGCTCCACGAGGCCGCGCTCCTTGCGGCAGTGCTCGGTGTGGTGGCCGGGATAGGACTCGTGCGCCACCAGGTGCGGCAGCTGGGAGAGGCGGTGCGGCAGGTCGGCGTTGATCGCGACCCGCGACCGGTAGGAGCCCTCGTAGTAGTTGAAGCCCGACCACGGCTTGTCGGTGACCACCTCGTAGGTCACCGTCTCCGTCTCGGGCAGGCCGTACTGCCCGCGCACGCGGTCCCGCAGTGCGCTGGACAGCGCGTGCACCGCGACCTCGAGCCGGCCGGGCGGGCACTCCTCGCGACGGCGGTGCGCCGCATACCGCTCGGCGAGTGAGCCGGCCCCGGGCAGGAGCTCGTCCAGCGCGGCGTGGGCCGCCGCATAACCGGCCTCGTCCCCCAGCTCGACGTCGACCTGGAAGTAGCCGCGGACCTCCTCGACGAACCCGACCGGCTCACCGCTCATCTTCCGGGCGCTGCACTCCAGGCCGGCCAGCTGACCGCGGAGGAAGTCGGCCCGGTCCTCCGGCAGGCCGGCCGCGTCCAGTTCGCGGAGCAGCTCCCGAGCCCGGTCGCGCAGCTGCGAAGGCGTGGGCGCCGGCTCGTCCCGCACCTGGGCCCGGATCCGCGGGTCCCCCGTGTAGGCGTCGACGAAGCCCGGCTCCAGCCGGTCGAAGCGCAGTCCCAGCCGCACGTACTCGAGAGCGATGTCGAGGGCTCCGGCGGTCATGGATGCAGTTTCCCAGCCGTGACTACTCACCGAAGCGTCGGTGCCGTGCCGAGTAGTCGCGCAGCGCGCGCAGGAAGTCCACCCGCCGGAACTCCGGCCAGTAGACGTCGGTGAAGTGGAACTCGGCGTTGGCCGTCTGCCACAGCAGGAAACCGGACATCCGCTGCTCGCCGCTGGTGCGGATTACCAGGTCGGGATCGGGCTGCCCCCGCGTGTACAGGTGGTCGGCGATGTGCTCGGCGTCGAGCACCTCCACCAGCTCCTCCATCGGGGTTCCGCGCGTGGCGTGCTCGGCCAGCAGCGAGCGCACGGCGTCGGCGATCTCCCGCCGCCCGCCGTAGCCGACCGCCAGGTTGACCGTCGCACCGGGCCGGTCGCAGGTGTCGGCCTCCGCCGTCCGGAGCACGGCCACGGTCTCCGGCGGCAGCACCTCGGCGGCGCCCATCAGCCGGACCTTCCACCGGCGGCCCGGCCGGGCCAGGTCGACCGCGACGTCCTCGATGATGCGCAACAGGGCGCTGAGCTCGGGCTCGGGCCGGCGGAGGTTGTCGGTGGAGAGCATGAAGAGGGTGACCACCTGGACCCCGGCGTCGTCGCACCAGCCGAGCAGGTCGACGATCTTGTCCGCTCCGCGCCGGTGCCCGTGGGCGACGTCCTCCAGGCCGATCGACCGGGCCCACCGGCGGTTGCCGTCCATGATCACGCCCACGTGCCTCGGCACCTGCGCGTCCACCAGCGCCCGGGCCAGCCGCCGCTCGTACACCTGGATGAGCGCGTCCCGGACCCGCTGACGCACCCCCACGAGGTCACCCTAGTTAACGGACCTCCACACTTCTCACCACTCGCAAGCTCGCGGCGAGCCTCGGACGGGCCGCTGGGCACCGAGCTCGGAGACCGCTGCGGATGACGCCCTACTTCCGGCTTTGTAGCCTCGAACCATGAGCGGCTCCCCGTCCGATCGCGCGGCAATCCGGGTCGAGGCGGACGGCGCCGAGCTGGAGGCCCCGGCCCGGGAGGCCATCGACACGGTCGCCGCGGAGGGCGAGCAGGTCGAGCGGTCGTGGGGAGCCGCCGACTTCGCCGACTCGGACTGGGAGCACCCCGACACCAGACCCCGCGCCCGCGGCTGGATCCACCTGTTCTCGTTCTTCGGCGCCATCATCGCCGGCGCGGTGCTGATCCCGCTGGCCGCCGCGCAGGGCGCCCGCGGGGGCTGGTCGGTGACCGTCTACTGCGTGACCATCTGCGGGCTGTTCGGCATCAGCGCGCTCTACCACCGCCGGCGCTGGTCGCCCCGCGGCTGGAAGGTGATGAAGCGGCTCGACCACTCGATGATCTTCCTGTTCATCGCGGGCACGTACACGCCGTTCGCGCTGCTCGCCGTCGACCAGCCGCTGGGGCTCTGGGTGCTCGGCATCGTCTGGGCCGGAGCGCTGGCCGGCGTCACGCTCAAGCTCACCTGGCCGACGGCGCCACGCTGGGTGGGCGTTCCGCTCTACATCGGCCTGGGCTGGGCCGCCGTCTTCATCGTCACCGACATCCTGCACATCGCCGGGGTGACCTCCCTGGTGCTGCTGGCCGTCGGCGGGGTCCTGTACACGTTCGGCGGGGTGGCCTACGCGATCAAGAAGCCCAACCCCTGGCCCGGCACGTTCGGGTACCACGAGGTCTTCCACGCGATGACCGTCGTGGCGGCCATCTGCCACTACATCGCCGTCTACTTCGCGGTCTACAACTCGCCCTTCCTCTGACGAAGGACCCTCCTGCCCCCCACCTCTCGCAGGCTCGCGGTGGGCCCCTGCAGGAGGGCCACGTCAGGCGCTGAACGGGGGACGGTCGTCCAGCTTCACCGACGCCCGACCGGCGAGCCGCCACACCCTGGCCACGGTGTCGCGGTCCTCGTCGGAGACCAGGTTGCCCATGACCCGGAGCGCCACCGTCATCAGCGGGCGCGAGCGCATGCCGACCGGCCCGGCCGCGGGCAGGAACCGTGGCACGGTGAGCAGCCCGGCCAGCCGACGCGCGATGGAGAAGGCCTCGCCGTAGTGCCGGCGCAGGGTCACCGGCCAGGCCGTCGTCCAGTCGTCCTCGTCGAGCATCCCGGCCAGCGTGCGCCCCGTCTCCAGGCCGTAGTCGATGCCCTCGCCGTTCAGCGGGTTCACGCATCCGGCGGCGTCACCGACCAGCGCCCAGTTGGGCCCGGCCACGCCGGACACCGCACCGCCCATGGGCAGCAGCGCCGACGCGACGTCGCGCACCGGCCCCTCGAGCTGCCACTCCTCGCGGCGGCTGTCGGCGTAGAACTCCAGCAGCGGCTTGAGCTGGACCCCGGCCGGGCGGCGTGCCGTGGCCAGGGTGCCCACACCGAGGTTGACCTCACCGGCGGCGCGGCCCAGCGGGAAGACCCACCCGTAGCCGGAGAGCAGCTCGCCCTCGGCGCCGCGCAGCTCCAGGTGCGAGCTGATCCACTCGTCGTCGCTGCGGCCGGATCGGACGTAGCTGCGTGCCGCCACCCCGTACGCGGTGTCGCGGTGCCACTCCCGGCCGAGCAGCCGGCCCATCGGTGAGCGGACACCGTCGGCCACGACCAGACGCCGGCACCCGACGGTGACCCGCCGGTCGTCGGCGAGCTCGAAGACCACGCCGCTCACCCGGTCGCCGTGCCGTTCGACGTCGACGGCACGAGCGCCGTCGAGCGGTGTCGCGCCGGCGTCCACCGCCACCTGCCGGATGCGCGCGTCGAGCTCGGTGCGGGGCACGGCGCTGCCGTGGTCGGGGAACTCGCCGCCGGGCCACGGCAGCTCCCACTGCCGGCCGAACCCGGCGGCGCGCAGCCCTCGGTTGCGTGCCTTCGAGCGCGCCCAGTCCCCCAGTCCCAGGAGGTCCAGCTCGGCGATGGCCCGGGGGGTCAGGCCGTCACCGCAGGTCTTGTCGCGGGGGAACACCGCGGCATCGGCCAGGACGACGTCCCGCCCGGCCCGGGCCGCCCACGCGGCGGCCGCCGAACCCGCGGGCCCGGCCCCGACCACGAGGACGTCGGTCGCTGCAGGGACGGAGTCGACGGGCACGCGGTCCAGTCTCCCAGGTCCCCGGCCCTCGTCAGCCGGCCTCGTCAGCCGGGCAGCGGACGGCCGCGGTGGCGTTCGCGCACCGTCGGACGGCAGGCGGATCTCAGCCGACGTGCGGACCGCGGCCGCGGACCTCCTCCACCGATGCCATCGCCTCGCGGAGCTCGGTCAGCCACTCCTCGCTGTGCTGACCGACCAGGCGGACCGCCCAGACCAGCGCCTCGGAGCGCGACCTGGCCACGCCGGCGTCGACGAGGGTGTCCAGGACGAGCCGCTCGCGCTGGCGCAGCCGGGTCATCACCGGCGTCGAGAGGCTCGTGAACAGCTCGCCCGCATCCCCGCACGACGCACCCCAGGCGATCGAACGGCCGTACCGCTCCTGCGCGGCGTCGGCGATGGCCATGCGCTGCTGGCGCGTCTCCTCGCGGAACCGGGCGATCCGGCCGGCCCGGGCCGCTGCGGCGTCCCCCTCGCCGGCCTCCGGCTCGGCCAGGGCCCCGACGACGGTGATCTCGTCACGGTCGATGGTCAGGTCCACGGGACCGGTGAACCAGTCGTCCGGCAGCCGTCCGGCGAACCAGCCGGCGACCTCGGCCCGCTCGAGCGGCGGCGGCACATCGGTGCCCCGGCCGCCGCCTCGGCCGCGTCCGCGGCGGAAGCCGGGTCCGAAGGGGGCGTCGGCGAATCGGTGGGCATGCATGGTGGCCTCCAGAACTCGGTGATTACACGGTTGCACCGTAAGCCCGTCGACTGCCTCCGTGGAGGGGTGCGGCTGCGCCGGCAGCGAACACGCGGCGGCTCGATGGCGGAGAGACGTGCGCCGGGCGCCACCCAGCGGGCGATGCAACCCTGCGTGAAGGCGACGACGCGATATCGAGAAGTGCCAGCCGGCCCGGCACCTCTCGTGGCGTTGGCTCGGCATCTCGCGCCAATGGACACGCCGATCACTGGCGTAGATGGACATTTGTCGACTCTGGCGATGCTGGGCGTGTCGGCGGATTCTCGTCGTCAGCGCCACTGTCGGCGCCACCCTGTCAGGAGGCATCCGCCATGACCAGAAAGCCGTTCCGTCTCCTCGTCCTCGCCGTCACGGCCGCGACCGCTGCGGTCGTCGCCCCGGCTCCCGCGCACGCCGCGTCCCCGTACTGCGGCATCACATGGGGATCGCTCCCGAAGGCGTCGAACGCCTCGGACACCGAGATGGTCAACGGAGTCCGGGCGGGGCGTCATGCCTGCTTCGACCGGCTCGTCGTCGACCTCGGCGGCCAGGACACCA
>DASPIH010000327.1:0-5308 GCA_035629195.1 Blastococcus sp.
GTCGCGCTCGGTGTAGGGCGCCGAGCCTCGCACCCACCGCCGGAGGGGCACGGCCGCGTCAGGGGACGACGGGCGCCCCGGCCCCACGCGGTGCGTGACCGGGGCGCCGGTCAGCCCAGGCTGAGCGGACGAGCGCTGGGCTGGAGTGCGTCAGGACTGGGGCGGGATGAACCGGCGGAAGGCCGGCACGGCCGCCGCGGCGACACCGACGTGCATGAGCATCAGCGCAACCACGCCGGCAGTCGTGGTCCCGGGCTGCGACTCGTTGACGAGCAGCATGACGTCCGGGATCAGCGAGAGCACGAGCACCGTGGGAACGAGCACACGCAGCACCCGCGAGGCGTTGCGGCTGCGCGAGACGACGAGGTGCCAGGCGATGGCGCCGACGATCGCGCCGACGACGGTCAGGAACCCGTACACCGGCAGGGTGAGCGGCTGGAACTCGTCCGGGATGTCGAAGAGAGCCTTCGCGAGCAGGGCTATCAGGCTGTTGATGACGAGCCCCCCGACGGCGCCGATGGCGGCGGCGACGGCGGTGGACTTCCAGGACACCGCGCGGGTGTCCCGGGCCGAGGTGGTGGTCATGGCAGTTCTCCAGGTCGGGTGGTGGATCAGGTGGCGGGCGGCCGGTGTCGCCCCGGTGATCACGGGACGGGCGGGAACTGCGTCGGGACCCGGTCAGTCGTCAGGCGTCCGAGTGCGCCAGCGACCCCAGCCATCGCCTTGGTGACGCAGGCGATTACTTGCTCGTGCAAGTGAAGGTAGCCGACCGAAGCTTGCCGCGTCAAGCGCCCGGAGAGATCTCCGGAAATTCCTGATGGTGGGCTCGATGACGACCGGTCGGTGTCGCCCGGTGATGACGGAGCGACACCGACCGGGAACGGGTCAGGCGTCGCGGCGCGACAAGGCGACGGCGGCCCCGGCGACGGCCACGACGATCCAGCCGGCGAAGACCAGTACCCCCGTGCCGGCGCCGAGCAGCGACTCGGTCGGAACGGTGGACGTGAACGCCGACGCGGCGTTGGACGGCAGGTACTTCAGCAACCCGTCCCAGGCCTCGGGCAGGAGTGCGCCGGCGAGCGTCGGCAAGACCAGGACTCCGGCGAGCAGGGCACTGATGGCTCCTGCGGTGCTCCGCAGGAGCACGCCGAGAGCCAGGCCGATCAGGCCCATGCCCACGACGTAGCCGGCCGTGCCCAGCACGACCCGCGCGGTCCCCGGATCGCTCCACGACACGGTGGGAACGCCGCCCGCGTCGAGCACGGCCATGCCCACCACGTAGGCCACGAAGACACCCGCGAGGACGACCGGGACGACGGCCAGCAGGAAGGCGACCACCTTGGCCCAGAGCACGGGCAGGCGCGCGGGTACCGCGGCGAGATAGCTGCGGATGAGGCCGGAGGAGTACTCCCGGGCGCCGAACAGGACACCGAGGACGCCGACGAGGACGACGGCGAGCATCGAGCCGCTGAGCACGGTGGAGAGCGGATCGCCGCCGCCCGGTCCGCCGCCGTCGCGCGGGCCCTCGACGGCGCCGGTCGCGCTCGCGGCGGCGATGGCGCCGATCCCGACGATGGTCAGCAGCACCGCGGTCAGCATGGCCCAGGTCGAGCGCAGGGTGCGCAGTTTGATCCACTCGGCGCGGATGACGCGCGCCAGGGTGATCCGGTACGCGGGCGCCGTGGTCGCGCGGTGCCGGTGGGCCGAGGACGCGGTGTGAGCGGTGGTCGTGTCCGGTGAGGTGGAGGTGGTCATCGTGGGGTCCGCCTTCTCGCGGGTCGTGGTGGGAGGGGTGTCGTCGGGCAGCGTGGCGGTCACCGGGCTGCCGCCGCGGTGGTGAGGAGCGCGCCGTCGGTGCGGCCGTGGTACTGCACGGACTCCTTCGTGAGTTCCATGAAGGCCTCCTCCAGGGAGGGGTGCAGCGGGACGAGCTCGTGGAGCGGCAGACCGTGCCGGGCGGCGAGATCACCGATCTCCGAGGCGGGCACGCCCTCGATCTCCAGCTCCGTCGGCGAGGACGACGTCACGGTGACCCCGGGCGCGGCCAGCAGGCCGGCCAGTGCGGTGGCGTCCGGCGAGACGACCCTGACCTTGTCGCTCCACGCCGAGGCGATGAACTCCGTCATCGACACGTCCCGGATCAGCCGGCCCCGGCCGACGACGATCAGGTGGTCGGCGGTCAGCTCCATCTCGCTCATCAGGTGCGAGGACAGGAACACCGTTCGCCCCTCCTCGGCCAAGGACCGCAGGAAGCTGCGCACCCACAGGATGCCGTCGGGGTCCAGCCCGTTCACCGGCTCGTCGAGCATCACGATGGACGGGTCGGCCAGCAGCGCCGAGGCGATGCCCAGCCGCTGCCCCATGCCCAGGGAGAAGGAACCCGCCGGCTTGCGCGCGACCTCGGCCAGACCGACCGCGTCCAGCAGCTCGTCCACGCGGCGGGCTCCGACACCCACCGTGGCCCCCAGGGCCAGCAGGTGGTTGCGGGCCGAGCGCCCCTTGTCCACCGCCTTGCCGTCGAGCAGGGCGCCGATCTCGTGCAGCGGCGCCGTCGACGTCCGGTAGTCCCGCCCGTTGACGGTGACCGATCCGGAGGTCGGCCGGTCCAGGCCGAGGATCATCCGCATGGTGGTGGACTTGCCCGCCCCGTTCGGCCCGAGGAACCCGGTGACGACACCGGGACGGACGTCGAAGGTCAGGTCGTCGACGGCGACGACGTCCCCGTAGCGCTTGGTCAGGTTCTGCAGTTCCAGCATCAGTCGCTCCCCGGCTGTTGGTTGACGAGGCAACTATCCATCGGGCAAGCGGTCCCCGTCGTCATCCGTACGCAGGCTCTCGCGGCGGCCTCCGCCTACTGCCAGCGCAGTAGAGGCGAGGCCGGCACACGCGTCAGCGCGGATACGTGTCGCCCGCCCGGACGAGCCCGGTCTGGTAGGCGAGGACCACCAGCTGGGCCCGGTCCCGCGCGCGGAGCTTGCTCATGGCCCGGTTGACGTGCGTCTTGACCGTGAGCGGCGAGAGGTGCAGGCGCGCCGCGATGTCCTCGTTGCTCAGCCCGTGCGCCACCAGCGCGACCATCTCGCGTTCCCGCTCCGTGAGGACGTCGAGCGCCGCGTCGACGGGAGCAGGCCCGTCGGGGTCCGGCCCGGACCGGCCGGGCTGGGCCAGGAAGCGGGCGATCAGGCTCCGGGTGGCCCGCGGGGACAGCAGCGCGTCACCGCGCGCGACCACCCGGATGGCGTCGAGCAACTCGTCCGGCTCGACGCTCTTGCCCAGGAACCCGCTCGCCCCCGACCGCAGGGCCTCGACGACGTACTCGTCGGCCTCGAAGGTGGTCAGCACGATGACGCGGACCTCGGAGAGGTCGGATGACGCGGCGATCTGCCGAGCCGCCGTCAGTCCGTCCACACCGGGCATGCGGATGTCCATCAGGACGACGTCCGGTCGCAGCGCGCCGGCCTGGCGGACGGCCTCGGTGCCGTCACCTGCCTCGCCGACCACCTCGAGGTCGTCGGCACTGTTGACGAGCGCCGCGAACCCCGATCGGATGAGGACCTGGTCGTCGGCGAGCAGCACGCGGACGGTCATGCCGGGTCCCGCGGGATGAGGACCGACACCCGATAGGCGCCGTCCGGCTCCGGTCCGGCCGCCAGCCGCCCGCGGACGGCGTCGACGCGTTCCCGCATGCCGATCAGACCGTGCCCGCCCCCGGACCGGTGCGGTCCGTTCCTGCTCACCTCGTTGCGCACCTCGATGCTCACACCCTCCGGTCGGCTGTCCACGACCATCGTGGCCGCGCCGGTGCCGTACCTCAGGGCGTTGGTCAGCGTCTCCTGGACGACCCGGTACGCGGTCAGGTCGTGGATCGCGGGGAGCCCCTCGAGCTCGCCGCTGACGGTCCAGGTCAGGTCCAGCCCGGCCTGGCGGATGGAGTCCGCGAGCTCGCCGACCCGGGCCATGCCCGGCGCCGGATCGGTCGGCGCCTCCTCCCCCGCGGTGCGCAGCAGACCCACGACCGTGGACATCTCCGACAGCACGGTCTTGCTGGCGTCACGCACCAGGTCGAGCGCCGCTCGCGCCTGGTCGGGGTCGGCGTCCAGGAGATGGCGCGCCACCCCGGCCTGCACGTTGACGACCGAGATGTGGTGGGCCACGACGTCGTGGAGCTCGCGGGCGATGCGCAGCCGCTCGTCGCTGACCCGGCGCTCGGCCTCCTCCTCCCGCGTCAGCTCGGCCTGCAGGGCGCGGGCCTCCGCCGCCGCCAACGTGGCCCGGTGACTGCGCACCGCGACCCCGACCGCCGAGGCGGCGGCCGACCACGCGAAGGTCTGCAGGCCAGGGACCCCGCGGTCGTCGAGCCAGTCGCCCTCGGCCACGACCGCGGCGAGGGTGTAGGCAACACCCGAGACGACGCTCGCGAGGACCACGCTGCGCAGGGGTAGTCGGCTGCCGACCGTGTAGAGCGCGACGCAGGTGGTGGCAGCCAGGACGATGCTCCCGTCGCTCTGCAGCACGCCGGCGACCCCCGCCACCGTCGCGAACGCCCAGACCCGCAGCGGCTGCTCCCGCCGGAAGACGAGAGCTGCCGCGGCGAGGGCGAACACGGCCAGGGACCAGCCGTCCGGGCTTCCCGGGAACTCGGGATTCCGGATGACGAGGGTCGGGAGGACGAGGAGGACCAGCAGCGCCGCCAGACACGCATCCGCGAGCCGCGGGTGCGCCGCCGACCAGAGCCGTCCCCCTGCCACGGCGCCTCCTCCGGTCGACCCAGCGATTGCAGGCGCGGACGTGCGCCGGACGGACGAGCCTTCACCTCCCCGGAGGGAGTGAGGGCCCGTGGTCACTGCTGGCGAGCGGCTGCCGCGGCGACGGCGTCGGCGAGCGGGGTCGGCGCCCGGCCGATGAGCGTGGCCAGGTCGTCGCCGACGTGGTGTTCCCCGTCGGCCACGGCTCGGTCGAAGTCCGCGAACAGTGCCGCGGCCGGCTCGGGTAGCCCGGCACCGACGAGGATCTGGGCGTACTCCTCGACGGGCACATCGGTGTAGGCGACGTGCCGGCCCGTGACCGCGGAGACGGTCGCGGCCAACTCGGGCATGGTGAACGCCTCGCCGCCGAGCTCGTACACCGCTCCGTCGTGACCGTCCTGGGTCAAGACGGCGGCGGCCGCCTCCGCGAAGTCGGCGCGGGGAGCCGCGCTGACCTTGCCGGTGCCGGCGGAGCCGACGATGCCGTGCTCGAGGTAGGTGGCCAGCTGGCCCATGTAGTTCTCGATGTACCAACCGTTGCGCAGGACGACGTGCGGCACCCC
>DASPIH010000328.1:0-2951 GCA_035629195.1 Blastococcus sp.
GGGCTCGGGCATGAAGACGGCGCTGATCCCGCGGTTGCGCGGCGCCCAGTCGGTGGCGCCGTCCTCGCTGACGTAGACGCCGCCGGTGCTCATGGCGACCACCACCCGCTCCGTCGTGGGATCGGGCAGGACGGTGTGCACGGCGCCACCACCGGCGCCGGGCTCCCACGTGGGCCGGTGCGGGTGGTCCCACAACCCGCGGACGAGGGAGAAGCTGCAGCCGCCGTCGGTGCTGCGCCACAGCGAGTGCGGCTCGCAGCCGGCCCAGACGACGTCGGGCCGGTCGGCGGTGTCCGGGCGCAGCTGCCACACCCGAGCGAGGGCCGCGCCGGTGTCCTCGGGGAAGCGGATGGCGCCGGAGTCCGTCTCGTGCCAGCTGCCGCCGAGGTCGTCGGACCAGGTGACGGTCGGCCCCCAGTGCCCGTACTGGACGCCTGCCAGCAGCCTCGGCGAGGCCCGGCGGGTGTCGATCGAGACGGCCGCGACCTCCTGGCCCACCAGGTGCGGCTCGTCGAGCGTCCAGGTGCGGCGCCCGTCGTCGCTGCGGGCCAACCACAGCCCCTTGCGCGTCCCGATGGCCAGCAGATCGGTCATGACACCCCTCCGAGTCGGTGATCCCGGAGGTAGGACCGGAGCGGGCGCGGAAACTCAGCGGCGGGTGGCTCCGCCGTCGGGGTGGCCGGACCGCCCGTCAGGGCTCAGGTCGGGTGCCAGCCGCTGTGCCTCGGCGCGCAGGCGCTCGGCCGCGGTCCGGTCCTCACCGGCGCGGGCGGCCCGCTCACGGGCCTCCTTCTCGGCGAGCGCGGCGCGCTCCTGCACCTCGGCGAGCTCTCTGCGGGCCTGCGCGGCCTGCTCCTCGGCCAGCGCCTGCTCCTTGGCGGCACGCGCCGCCCGGACCTGCGCCTCCTGCATGTTCTCCCGCGCCTTGTCGCGGTTCTGGGCCTCCCGGCGCGCCCGCGCGACGCGGGACCGCTTGGCCAGCGCGAGCGCCAGCAGGGCGAGCAGCACCAGCGCGACCACGACGATGACCACGATCAGCCAGGTGTCCACGACAGCCCCTCTCTCGACGTCGCCGCCGTTGTGCCCGGGGTCATCGGCCAGGAAACGCCGCCCGGTCCCGGCCGGGGATCACTTGAGGGCGCTGCCGGCCTGCCACTGCTCCCACGGGATCGCCCAGTCGTAGATGTCGCCGTCCGCGGCCGACAGCGTCGGGCCCTCGGAGTTCCTGATCTCCACCACGTCGCCGGGCTGGGAGAAGCCGAAGAACCAGGCGGCGCGTTCGGTCGAGAGGTTGATGCAGCCGTGCGAGACGTTCTCCCGCCCCTGCTGGCCCACCGACCACGGCGCGGCGTGCACGAACTCACCGTTGTTGGACAGCCGGACCGCGTACTCGACCGGCGTCCGGTAGCCGTTGGGGCTGTCGACCGGCACGCCGTAGGTGCTGGAGTCCATGACGCGGTTGCGGTTGAGCTCGGTGACCACGTGCGCGCCGTTGCGGCTCGGGAACTCGGGTCCGCCGGCGCTCATCGGATAGGTCTGCACCAGCTGGTCGCCGTCGTACACCTCCATGGTGTGCGTGCCGGCGTCGGCGATGGAGACGTGCCGGTCGCCGATGGAGAAGGACACCGAGCGGTCCTTCTCCCCCCAGACGCCTTCGCCGAAGTCCACGCCGTAGAGGTCGGCGTCCAGCGTGACGTCGATGTCGGCCGGCCAGTACTGCGACGGGCGGAAGTGCACCTCGGCGTCGTTGAGCCAGCTCCAGACGCCGTCGGTGGGAGTCGAGCTGGTCACCCGCAGGTGGCTCTCGACGGCGGCCTTGTCGGCCACCGGCTGGTCGAAGTACACGCGGATGGGCATCCCGACCCCGACCACCTGGCCGTCGAGCGGGCCGATGGACGGCGTGGTGACGGTTTCCGGGTCGACGGTCGTGAACGTCGCCGTCTGCGTCGTCACCTCGTCGTCGGCGTTGGTGGCCGTCGCCGTGAGCGTGTAGCTCGTGGCGTAGGCCAGCGGAGCCTCCGGCGCCCACACCTCGGCCGCCGCGCCCTCTGCCTCGCCGCCTCCGTCCTCGGCGGCAGGCGCCAGGGCGCCCGGGACCGGAGCTCCCGAGCCGTCGGTGACGGCCACCTCGGTGAGTTCACCGCCCTCGACCGCGACCTCCAGCGGCACGATCGGGGAGACATCGACCGCGCCGTCGGCCACGGCGAGCTCCACCGTCGGGGGCGCGGCGTCGGCGACGTCGGGCCGGTCGGCCGCACCCTCCGCGCCGTCCCCGCTGCACCCGGCCAGGAGGACCAGTGCCCCGGCGGCGATCATTGCGGCTGTCCGACGCACCTGTGCTGACTCCTCTACCCCCGCCTCGCCCGGAACTCGGGCGATGGCAACCACCACCAGTGTCCACGCCTGGACGACGTCGTGTGGCCGCATCGCACGGGACTCGCCGGGGTGCCCCATGTGCCTCGCGGCGACACTGGTATCGTTTCCCCTCGTTGCCCGGCACGGCCGGACGGCACCGCGCCATTAGCTCAATTGGCAGAGCAGCTGACTCTTAATCAGCGGGTTCGGGGTTCGAGTCCCTGATGGCGCACCCCTCGATCACACGTCCTTCCACCTGCGGGTTCCAGAAGCGATTTCCCCGCCGGATCATCGCGGTCGGGGCGAGCTCATCGAACGCCTCCGCGACCTCGGAGCTGACCGGCCCGCCTCGGGCCGTACTCGCCCACGACGGCGATGTCCGACCGGCGGTCCGCCCGGCCTGGTCGACGAGCCGATGCCCGGCTGTACCCCCGGTGAGGTCGTCGCCAGTTCGAGAACCGGCGACGAGCAGCACTACTCAGCGCGCAGGAGCGCGGCAACCGCAGGCACTCTCCCCACTACCGTGGTGACACACCCCTGGAGGGAGTAGCGATGGACGACGCACACGTTCATGCGGTGACCGCTGCGAGCGGTCG
>DASPIH010000329.1:0-2257 GCA_035629195.1 Blastococcus sp.
AGTTCGAGGCCGCCTGGCGCCGGGCCGCCGCGGAGATCAGCCGGGTGCCCGGCAACCTGCGCCAGGAGCTGATCCGCGACGCCGACGACCCCCGCACCTTCCTCATCACCAGCGACTGGACCGACCGGGCCGCGGTCGACGGGTTCGGTCGCAGCAGCGCCCGCGAGACGCTCACCGAGGCGCTGCGCGACCTGCGCGAGGACGCGTCCCGCAACACCTACGAGGTGCTGGCCGTCGTCCCGGGCGAGCAGGGGACGGCATGACGGCGGTGCCGGAGGACGGTGGCAGGGCGACCGTGCGGACCCTCCTGCGGATGCGCGCGCGGGAGGGCTGCGAGGCGGAGTTCGAGGCGGCCTGGCACCGGGCGGCCGCGGAGATCGCCCGCGTGCCCGGCAACCTGCGCCAGGAGCTCATGCGCGACGACGCCGACCCGCGCTGGTTCGCCATCGCCAGCGACTGGACCGACCGGGCGTCGGTGGACGCCTTCGGGCGCAGCGCCGCCCGGGAGACGCTGACCGAGGCACTGCGGGACCTGCGTGAGGATGCCACCCGCTCGACCTTCGCCGTGCTGGCGACGGTGCCGGCCGAGCCGCGGCGGCCGGTGCGCATCGACTTCTCCACCAGCGTCAAGCCGGGCGAGCAGGCGGCCTTCGAGCGCGCGTACCGGACGGTCACCGAGCGGATCGGGGACTCGATCGGGTACGTGCGGGAGGAGCTGCTGCGCGACGCCAGCGGCCTGCGCTACCACATCTTCGCGGAGTGGGAGTCCGAGGACGACTTCGTGCAGTGGGTCGAGGACCCGTCCCACATGGCGGCCGGCGCACCGCTGGCCCGGTGGCACTCGGTGGAGTTCCGGCGTGAGGTGCTGGAGATCCGCCGGCGGCCGGACGCGGACGCGGACTTCCCGCTGCTCCTCTCACCCGGCGGGGACGTCGAGGTGGAACGGGTGCGCGTCGACACCGCCGTCGCCGTCGAGCCCTGGGAGCAGGAGGCCTTCGAGCTCGCCTACCTCGCCGCCGCGCAGCTCGCCCGCAGCGCCCCTGGTCACGCCCGCGAGGAGCTGCTGCGTGAGCCGGACGCGCGGCGCTACCACGTCGTCGCCGAGTGGGACTCCGAGCAGCACTTCACCGACTGGGCGGCGGAGCCGACGAACTGGGCCGCCGGCCCGCTGGGCCGCTGGCTGAGCCGGGGCGAGGACCGCAGGGTCTTCGCGCTGCGCGCGCGACCGGTGCCGCCCTCGGTGGTGGCCGGGGAGCCGGTGCAGGTCGCCGAGGAACAGGCCGCCGAGCTCGAGCCGGCCGCCGTCGGCGCCGCCCTGCCCACCAGGCCGGTGCCCAGCGCCAGCGTGCAGGAGTTCGTGGAGAAGCCGGGCGAGGGGCACGCACCCGCCGCCGGGGCGCCGCTGCCGTCGCCGTCCGGCCTCGGAGAGGCTCTCCGCAGCACCGGGCGCGCGGTCGAGGTGCTCGTCGTCGGCGCCGGCCCGGCCGGCCTGACCCACGCCATCGAGCTGGCCCGGCGCGGCATCGCCGTCCGTGTCGTGGACAAGCGCCCCCAGGCGTCCACTCAGGCGGACAAGGCCATCGGCATCCACTGCCGGACGATGGAGATCTGGGAGGACCAGGGCATCGTCACCGACGCGATGGACGCCGGGATCTGGTTGTACGGCCAGACGGTGTTCGTCAACGGCGTGCAGACCCACCAGGTCGACTGGGCCGGCCTCGACGAACTGCCCTACGCCCACCTCGGGCTGCCTCAGTACGACACCGAGCGCATCCTCGGCGCCAAGCTGGCCTCCCTCGGCGTGGCCGTCGAACGCGGGGTGGAGCTGACCGGGTTCACCCAGGACGACGAGGGCGTCACCGCGCAGCTGCGGCACGCCTCCGGCGAGGGAGAGACCACCCGGGCGCAGTACCTGGTCGGCTGCGACGGGGCGCACAGCGCCGTCCGCGCCGGGCTCGGGCTGGCCTTCGAGGGCGGGCTGTCGATGTTCCCGCAGCTGTTCATGCTCGGGGACGTCGACGTCGACTGGGACCTGCCGGCCGGGCACCTGGTGCGCTTCGTGCGCATCGAGGGCGACGACTTCACCGGGATGCTCGTCTGCGTGCCGCTCAAGGGGCGCAACCGCTACCGGATCGCCACCCTGGCCCCCCAGCGCTGGCAGGAGGCGGTCGGCTCCGGCGTCGTCCCGGCCGGGTTCTGGCAGGAGTACGAGCCGCCGACGCTGGCCGACATGCAGGAGGCGATCGACGACCTGGGT
>DASPIH010000330.1:0-2651 GCA_035629195.1 Blastococcus sp.
GCCCGCGGCGCGGGGCGGGCACGTGCGCGGCGACGCCTCCGCTCCCGGGCGGCCGCTCCGGCGTGTCGGAGCGGCGCGCCAGGGCGCTGGGCCACCACATCCACCGGCCGAGGTCCAGCGTGAGCGCGGTGACCAGCACCGAGCGCACGACGATGGTGTCCAGCAGCACCCCGAGGGCGACGGCGATCCCGAGCTGGGTGACGAAGGTCAGGGGCAGGGTGCCCAGCACCGCGAACGTGGCGGCCAGCACGAGCCCCGCCGAGGTGATGACCCCGCCGGTGGCCGACAGCCCGATCAGGGCCGCGCGCCGGGTGCCGTGGTCGAACGCCTCCTCCCGCACCCGGGTCATCAGGAAGATGTTGTAGTCGATGCCCAGGGCGACGAGGAACACGAAGACGAACAGCGGGAAGGCGCTGTCGCTGGCACCGACGCCGAGCGCCCAGTCGAAGATGAGCGCGCTGAGGCCGAGCGCCGCGCCGTAGGACAGCACCACGGTCGCGATCAGCACCAGCGGGGCGACCAGGCTGCGCAGGAGCAGACCCAGGACCAGCAGGACCACGAGCATGATCAGCGGGATGACCACCCGGTTGTCCCGCTGGGAGGCGGTCTGGACGTCGAGGTTCAGGGCAGTGGTGCCCCCGACCAGCGCCTCTCCGTCGCCGACGTCGTCGAGGGCCGAGCGCAGCTCGCCGATGGTGTCGTAGGCCGCCGGGCTGTCGAACGGGTCAGTGAGCGTCGCCTGGATCAGCGCGAGGTCCCCGGTGACCTGCGGCTGCGCGGCGTCGCCGATGCCGTCGGCCCCGGACACGGCGGAGGCGACCTCGTCGGCCGTCGCCGCGCTGGTGAGCACGTACACGGGGTTGCCGACGGCTGCGGGGAAGTGCCGGCCGGCGACCTCCTCGCCGACGACCGACTCCGGGGTACCGCGGAACATCTCGGCCTGGCTCAGGCCCGTGGCGTTGAGGTTGAGCAGGCCCAGGGACGCCACCAGGAGCAGCACCGCGGTGCCCACCCAGACCGCCCGGGGGCGCGGCCTGATCAGCCTGCCCACGCGCGCCCAGATCCCGGTCGCGCTCGGCTCCGCGCTGCCCAGAGCCGGGCGCACCGGCCAGAACACCCAGCGTCCGCAGATCACCAGCAGGGCGGGCAGCAGCGTCATGAGCACCGCGAGCGTCACGGCGACGCCGATGGCGGCGACCGGCCCGAGGCCGCTGGTGGAGTTCATGTCCGCGGCGAGCAGGCACAGCATGCCGAGGATCACCGTGCCACCGCTGGCCAGGACTGCCGGGCCGGTCCGGTGGACGGCCTCGGTCATGGCCTCGTGCCGGTCGGCGTGCAGCCGCAGTTCCTCGCGGTACCGGGCGACCAGGAGCAGGGCGTAATCGGTGCCGGCACCGACGACCAGCACGGTGAGGATGCTGGCGCTCTGGGCGTTGACCGTGAGGTCGGCGTAGCGGGCCAGCAGGTAGATGAGCGCCTGCGAGCAGAAGAGCGCGACCACGGCCGAGAAGATCGGCAGCACCCACAGCACCGGGCTGCGGTAGGTGAGCAGCAGGATGAGGACGACCACGCCGAGCGCGGCGAACAGCAGCGTGCCGTCGATGCCCGCGAAGGCCTCCGCGGAGTCGGCCGCGTTCCCGCCGGGGCCGGTCACCCACGCCTCCAGACCGCCGGGGCCGTTGCGCGCCTCGGCCCGGATGTCGTCGACCAGCGGAGCGATCGCCTCCCATCCGTCGGCACCGACGTTGAGCGGAACGATCAGCTGCACCGCCTGGCCGTCCTCGGCCGGGACCGGCCCGACGACCGAGCCGTCGAGCTCGTCGAGCTGCCCGAACGCGCGGGCGTCGTCCGCCACGGCGGCGATGTCCGCCGGGGTGAGGCCGTCGGTCCGCTCGTACACCACGACGGCGGGAATGACGTCGGGGTCGGACCCCAGCTCTACCTGCTGCTGCAGAGCGATGGTCGACTCCGCGTCACCGGGCAGCCACGACGAGATCTCGTTGTCCTGCTCGGCTGTGAGCCCACCGGCCAGCGGGGCCGAGACGGCCGCCATCACCAGCCAGAAGGCGAGGATGACCCACTTCAGCCGCGGGGAGCTCACGCTCGACGCGTACGACCTGCCCATGGCGCAGACCTCCGGTACTCCGGTGCTGTCGCCGGGAGGCCGTTGCTCGGCCCTGGCGTGCGACGCGGCGACGGTAGCGGGAGGCGCAGACAGCTGTCACCGCGTTTTGTCGCGGCGGAGGCGGAGGGCACCGGGGGGCGGCAGGGCGCGCTCGCGCGTGCGGTAATCTACCGGGGCGGTCGTCGCGCGGCTCGGGAACCCCCGGCAGGCGGGCGGCACGCGGGCTGTAGCGCAGCTTGGTAGCGCACTTGACTGGGGGTCAAGGGGTCGCAGGTTCAAATCCTGTCAGCCCGACAGCGAACCGCAGGTCCGAGGCGGGTCGGCCGAGCAGGCCGGCCCGCCTCTCGCATGACTACAGCAACGCGTACAGCAACGCGGCCCGAGGAACAGCAGCGGTCACCAGCGGAGTGCTCAAGGCCGCACGTCGAGGGCATCCGATGTGGCTTCGCCCGCGAAGCCCACCGAAGCCGCCCGCCGGCATCTCACGAGGGATCGGATGCCGGATGCCGGATGCCGGATGCTGCGG
>DASPIH010000331.1:0-6124 GCA_035629195.1 Blastococcus sp.
TCCCGGCCCGGGCTGTGGGGCGCCTGGAACGTGCTGGCCAAGGCCACGCTCGGCGTCCTCGCCTCGGTGACGCTCGCCGCCACCACGACCGTGCCCGACCTGCTGCGGGGCCTCGAACGCCTGCGGGCGCCCCGGGTCGTCACCGGGATCGCCCTGTTCATGGTCCGCTACCTGGGGCTCGTCACCGACGAGGCCCGCCGCATGCACGTCGCCCGCCAGTCCCGCGGCTACGACCCCCGCTGGCTGTGGCAGGCCCGGGGCGTGGCGGCGTCGGCGGGGACGCTGTTCGTCCGGTCCTACGAGCGGGGCGAGCGGGTGCACCTGGCCATGGTCAGCCGGGGCTACACCGGAAGCCTGCCCGGTGCCCCCACCGCCGCCGTCGACCCGCGCGCCTGGGCGCTGGCGCTCAGCCTCCCCCTGGCCGCCGCAGCCGTGCTGGCGGCCGGGATGCTGCTGGGGTGAGCACCGATCCCTCCCTGCTCGTGGAGGACCTCGCCTTCGCCTATCCCGATGGGCACCAGGCGCTGTTCGGTGTGGACCTGCGCATCGAGCGGGGCGAGCGGGTGGCGCTCCTGGGGCCCAACGGCGCCGGCAAGACCACCCTGGTGCTGCACCTCAACGGCATCCTGCGCGCCGGCCGCGGTGAGGTGACCGTGGCCGGGCTGCCGGTGGGGAAGCGGTCGCTGACGGAGATCCGCCGGCGCGTCGGGATCGTGTTCCAGGACCCCGACGACCAGCTGTTCATGCCCACGGTCGGCGAGGACGTCGCGTTCGGCCCGCGGAACCTCGGCCTGCCCGAGGCCGAGGTGGCCGCCCGGGTCGCCGAGGCGCTCGCCGCGGTGCGCATGGCCGACGCCGCCGACCGGCCGCCGCACCACCTGTCGTTCGGTCAGCGGCGCCGCGTCGCCGTCGCGACCGTGCTGGCCATGCGACCGGAGATCGTGGTGCTGGACGAGCCGTCGTCGAACCTCGATCCCGCAGGACGGCGGGAGCTGGCCGAGGTGCTCGCGGAGCTGCCGGTGACCCTGCTGATGGTCACCCACGACCTGCCCTACGCCGCCCAGCTGTGCCCGCGAGCGGTGATCCTGGACGGCGGGGTGATCGTCGCCGACGGCCCGACGCCCGAGGTGCTGGCCGACAGCGAGCTGCTCGCCGCGCACCGGCTGGAGCTCCCCTACGGTTTCTCCGTGGGCCCGAACCGGTCCTAGCCCGTCAGCCGACGAGCACCCTGGTCGGCCTCCGCCCCCGGTCCGCTCCTCGCTCGCCGGCGCTCGCTGCGATGCTCCCGCCGGCGTCAGCCGACGATCGCCTCGGCGAACGCCCGCGCCTCGAACGGCGCCAGGTCGTCGGGCCCCTCCCCCAGGCCGATGAGCTTCACCGGGATGCCCAGCTCCCGCTGCACCGAGACGACGATGCCTCCCTTGGCGGTGCCGTCGAGCTTGGTGAGCACGACCCCGGTGACGTCCACGGCCTCGGTGAACACCCGGGCCTGCACGACGCCGTTCTGCCCGGTGGTGGCGTCCAGCACCAGGAGCACCTCGGTGACCGGCGACTGCTTCTCCACCACCCGCTTGACCTTGCCCAGCTCGTCCATGAGCCCGGACTTGGTGTGCAGACGGCCGGCGGTGTCGATGACGACGGTGTCGGCCTCGGCCTCGATCCCGGTGCGCACGGCCTCGAAGGCGACCGCCGCCGGGTCGCCACCCTCGCGGCCGCGGACGGTGAGCACCCCCACCCGCTCGCCCCAGGTCTCCAGTTGGTCCGCGGCAGCGGCGCGGAAGGTGTCCGCCGCGCCCAGGATCACGCTCTTGCCGTCGCCGACCAGCACGCGGGCGATCTTTCCGACGGTGGTGGTCTTGCCCGCACCGTTGACCCCGACGACGAGGACCACGCCCGGGCGACCCTCCCGCCGGTCGGTGCCCAGGGTGCGGTCGAGGTCGGGGCCGAGGACGGCGGTCAGCTGGTCGACCAGCAGCTCGCGGAGCTCGGTGCCGGAGGCGGTGGCGAGCACCATCGACTGGGTGCGCAGCCGGTCGACGATCTGGGTGGTGGCCGCGATGCCGATGTCGGCCGCCAGCAGGGTCTCCTCGACCTCCTCCCAGTCGTCCTCGGTCAGCTTCTCCCGCGCCAGCACGGTGAGCAGGCCGCGGCCCAGGGAGGACTGGGAGCGCGCCAGGCGGGACCGCAGCCGCACCAGCCGGCCGGCCGAGGGCAGCGGGGTGTCGAACACCAGCCCGGGCTCGGGCTCGGCCGGCGGGATCTCGACGGTCTCCGGCGGCAGGCCGAGACCGGACGCGGTCGCCCCCGACGGGGTGGGCGGCGCCGGGGCCGTGTCGGCCGGCGGTACCGGGCGCGGCCGGGTCAGCGTGGTGCCGGCCGCGGCGTCGTCGTCCAGTCGCGTCGTACGGCGGCCCCGGCCGACGAGCAGGCTGATCCCGGTGAGCAGCGCGACGACGAGGATCGCGATCGCGATCAGCACGAATTCCATGAGCGCGAGTCTTCCAGCCCCGTCCGGGCGACGGCGGCGGGGACACCGCTGGGCGTTGCCAGGAAGGTAGGCCAGGCTGTGACCATGCCGACCGCCGACCCGACGCCGCCCGTCCTGCTGCTCGGGCCCCTGCTGCGGCACGTCGACCCGGTGTCGGCGACCGTCTGGGTGGAGGTCGACCGGCCCTGCGAGGTGGCCGTGCTGGACCGCCGGGCGCGCACCTTCTGCGTGGCCGGGCACCACTACGCGCTCGTCGTGGTGGAGGACCTGGAACCGGGGAGCACCACGCCGTACGAGGTGCACCTGGACGGCGCGCGCGTCTGGCCCCTGGCCGACTCCGAGTACCCGCCCAGCCGCATCCGGACGCCGGGCCGGGAGGCGCCGTTCCGGCTCGCCTTCGGTTCCTGCCGGTACGCCAGCCGGACCACGGTCGATGACTCCGAGGGCATCCCGCCGGACGCGCTGGACCTGTACGCCCAGCAGATCGCGGCCCAGCCGGAGGACCGGTGGCCCGACGCCCTCGTGCTGCTCGGGGACCAGGTGTACGCCGACGAGCTCACGAAGCAGACGAGGTCGCTGCTGCACCGCCGGCGCGACAAGCGGGGCGAGCACCGGTCCCTGGCCGGCGAGGTCGCGGACTTCGAGGAGTACACCCGCCTCTACTACGAGTCTTGGCAGGAGTCCCGCGTGCGGTGGCTGCTGTCGACGATCCCGTCGTCGATGATCTTCGACGACCACGAGATGATCGACGACTGGAACACCTCGGCGGCCTGGCGGGCCACGACCTCCCAGGAGCCGTGGTGGCACGGGCGGATCACTGGGGGCCTGGTCAGCTACTGGGTCTACCAGCACCTGGGTAACCTCAGCCCTCAGGAGCTGGCGGAGAACAAGACCTGGCAGGCGATCCAGGGCTTGAGCGCCGATGACCCGACCCGGGACGCCGAGCCGATGCTGCGCGCGATGGCCGAACTGGCAGACGCGGAACCGGCGACGATCCGGTGGAGCTTCGTGCGGCACTGGGGTGACGCCCGGCTGATCATGGTCGACAGCCGGGCCGGCCGCGTCCTCGAGGAGCAGCACCGCCGGATGCTCGACGAGGACGAGTTCGAGTGGGTCGAGGCGGCCATGCGCAACGCCGTCCAGGACGGGGTGCAGCACCTCCTCGTCGGCACGTCGCTGCCGTGGCTGCTGCCGCACGCGATCCACAACCTGGAGCGGTGGAACGAGACGCTCAACGTCCGCCACCATGGCACGCTGCGCGGGCGGTTGGCCGAGAAGGTCCGGCAGGGCGCGGACCTGGAGCACTGGTCGGCGTTCGGGCACTCCTTCGAGCGGCTGGGCGCGGCGCTGACCTCGGTCGCCCGCGGCGAGCACGGCCGGGCGCCGGCGACGGCGCTGGTGCTCTCCGGCGACGTCCACCACGCCTACGCCGCGGAGCTCATGCGTCCCACCGGGCTCGAGGCCCGCGTGCACCAGCTGACCGTCTCCCCGCTGCACAACCAGGCGCCGCACCCGATCCGCGTCGGCTTCAGGATCGGCTGGAGCCGGGGAGCGCGCCGGTGGACCGAGCGCCTGGCGCGGCTGGTCAAGGCCGAGCCCACCGGCCTGGAGTGGAGCAAGAAGGCCGGGCCCTACTTCGGCAACCAGATCGGCGAGCTCGTGCTGAGCGGCCGGGAGGCCCGATTCCTGCTGTCGGTGTCGGAGAAGGGCGACGAGCACCTCCGGCAGGTGCTCGACGAGCCGCTGTCCGGCGCCTGACAGGGTGGAGCGGTGACGAAGCCGGCCCCCGGTCCCGACCAGCCGCCCATCCCGGTGCGGCTGGTCACCTTCAACACCCACCACGGCGTGGGCGAGGACGACCGGCACGACCTGCCGCGGCTGGCCAAGCTGCTGGCCTCGGTCGACGCCGACGTCATCTGCCTGCAGGAGGTGGACCGCCGCTTCGGCGCCCGCAGCGAGGACGTCGACCAGGCGCTCCTGCTGTCCCGCGCGCTGGACATGCAGCTGGCCTGGGGACCGGCCATCGAGGAGGAGCGGCCGGGCGACCAGCCGGCTCGGCAGTACGGCAACGCGCTCCTCTCCCGGCTGCCCATCCTCGTCAGCGACGTGCACCGGCTGCCCGGCGGCGGCGAGCCGCGCAGCGCACTGCGGACGATGGTGGAGCTCGACGGCGGAGCGCTGTGGGTCACCGCGACGCACCTGACCACGCGCTCGGCGGAGGAGCGCGCCGGCCAGGTGGCCGCGCTGGCGGAGCTGCACACCGAGCCCATGGACACCGGCGTCCTGGTCGGCGACTTCAACACCGGTCCCGATGCGCCGGAGCTGGACGTGCTCCGGCAGCGCTTCACCGACGCCTGGCAGCTCGCCCGCGCCCGCGACGACCAGGCCGGCTGGAAGTTCTGGCGGGCCGACGCCGGGCACACCCATCCGGCCCGGTCGCCGCACCGGCGGATCGACCAGGTGTGGGTGTCCTCCGGCGTCGCCGTGGCCGGTGCGTACGTGCTCGACGCCGAGGGCGCGTCGGACCACCTGCCGGTGGTCGTCGACCTGGAGATCCGCAGCGGGGTCTGAGAGAACCCCCTCAGGCCGGCTCCAGCTCCCGCAGCCGCTGGCTGATGACGCCGGTGATGCCGTCGCCGCGCATGCTGACCCCGTAGAGGGCGTCGGCGATCTCCATCGTCCGCTTCTGGTGGGTGATGATGATCAGCTGCGAGGTGGAGCGCAGCTGCTCGACGAGCACCAGCAACCGGCCGAGGTTGACGTCGTCCAGCGCCGCCTCCACCTCGTCGAGCACGTAGAACGGCGAGGGGCGGGCGCGGAAGATCGCCACGAGCAGCGCGACCGCGGTCAGGGACCGCTCGCCGCCGGACAGCAGCGACAGCCGCTTGACCTTCTTGCCCGGTGGCCGCGCCTCCACCTCCACGCCGGTGGTCAGCATGCTGTCGGGCTCGGTGAGCACCAGCCGGCCGGAGCCGCCCGGGAAGAGGGTCGCGAAGACCTGCTCGAACTCGCGCGCGACGTCGGCGAACGCGGCGGCGAAGACGTCGTGGATCCGGGCGTCGACCTCCCGGACGACGGTCAGCAGGTCCCTGCGGGTGCTCCTGAGATCCTCCAGCTGGGTGGCGAGGAAGGTGTGCCGCTCCTCCAGCGCCGCGAACTCCTCCAGAGCCAGCGGGTTGACCCTGCCGAGCGTGGCGAGGTCCCGCTCGGCCCGCGCCACCCGGCGCTCCTGGACGGCGCGGTCGTAGGGAACCGGCTCGGGCGCGGGCTTCCCCTCGGCTTCGGCCGCGGCCACCTGCTGGGGCGTCGGCGGAACGAGCGCCGCGGGCCCGTACTCGGCCAGCAGCGTGGGCAGGTCGACGCCGAACTCCTCGGCGGCCCGGCCCTCCAGCGACTCGATGCGGTACCGCTGCTCGGTGCGGGCGACCTCGTCGCGGTGGACCTCGTCGGTGAGCCGGTCGAGCTCCGCGGTCGCGGCGCGGACCCGGCTGCGCACCTCGAGGAGCTCGGCCTCGGCCCCGCTCCGGGAGGAGGCCAGCTGATCGCGCTCGGCAGCGGCTCGCGCCAGGGACGCGGCGAGCGCGCCGAGAGCGACGTCGGCGTCCTCGCGCACCCGCGCCGCGACGGCCGCACCGC
>DASPIH010000332.1:0-39332 GCA_035629195.1 Blastococcus sp.
AACCTCGCCTCGTGCCACGCGGGGCTGCTCGCGCTGCTGGCCGCGCCGGCCGGCGAGCGCACCCAGGTGCTCGTGTGCAACGACCACGAGGAGGTGGGCAGCGGCTCGATGGCCGGGGCGCGCGGCAGCTTCCTGGAAGACGTCGTCACGCGGCTGGCCGGGGCGGCGTCACCCGGCGACCCGCAGGCGGCGCACCGCGCGGTCGCCCGGTCCGTGCTGGTGTCGGCCGACATGGCGCACGCGGTGCACCCGACGCGCTCCGACCGCCACGAGCCGGCCCACCAGCCGCGGCTGGGCGGCGGGCCGGTGCTGAAGGTGAACGCCAACCAGTCCTACGCGACCGACGCGACCACCGGGGGCTGGTTCACCGAGCGCTGCGAGGAGGCCGGCGTTCCGGTGCAGACGTTCGTCACCCGGGCCGACCTGCCGTGCGGCAGCACCATCGGCCCGCTGACGGCCACCAGGCTGGGCATCGCGACCGTCGACGTCGGCGCCCCCATGCTGGCGATGCACTCCTGCCGGGAGCTGGCGTCGGCCCTCGACATCCCGCTGATGGTCGCGGCGCTGCGGGCCTGCCTGGCCGACTGACCGCCCCGGACGCGCGAGAGCGGCGGCCGGCCGAGTCGCTGCTCGGCCGCCCGCCGCCCCAGGCCTCCTTCCAGGGGCCCGCCCTGAGCGTGCGAAGGGTGGGGAGGAAGGAGGTCCTTTTTCAGATGCGCCGGTCGCGGTCGGTGTCCGTGGCGCCGTCGACCTCGATCTCCTCCTTGCGGAGGGTCTCGTTCACCTGGACCTGCTCGGTGACGGTCTCCTTGTCCAGGCGGATGCGCTCCACCGGGACGGCCTCCTTCTGCACGACCGGGGTCTCGGCGTGGAGGGTGACCTCGTGCTCCTCCTCGGAGATGGCCGGACCGTCCATGGCGTTGCCCACGTTGGCGTCGGTGATGGGCTCACGCTCGACCCGGACCTCTTCGCGGGTGACCGGCACCGTCTCGCTGACGTTCTCGGTCACCACGTACTTGCGCAGCCGGGCGCGGCCGACCTCCTCGGAGCGCGTACCCACGCTGAGCTGCTCCTCGGACCGCGTCATGGCGCTGTCCGTGGTGGGGCCGGAGGTGTCGTGGCCGACGGTGCCGCGCGCGTCGTCGAAGCCGGCGGTGCCTGCCGTGCCGGTCGTCTCGGTGTAGCCGGCGGTGCCGGTCGTCTCGGTCATGCCCGACGTCTGGGCCATGCCCGACGTCTGGGCCATGCCCGTGGTCTGGGTGGTCGTCTGGGTGCCGCCGCCGTGGCCGTAGTAGCGGTAGAGCTCCTCCTCCTCCTGCGGGGAGAGGTGCCCGTCGGTGTCGATCTTCGGGGCGTCCTTGACCTGCGCCTTGCTCACCGGTACGCGGACGCCGTCATTGGTCAGGTCGGCGTCACGGATCGGGATGAAGGACTCCTTGGTGCCGAACAGACCCGTGCGGACGGTCATCCACTCCGGCTGGCCGGTCTCGTCGTCGAGGTAGACCTCGGAGGCCGAGCCGATCTTCTCGCCGGACTCGTCGTAGACGTCCTGGCCGATCACGCGGCTGATGCTGTCGGTGCCGATCATCGTCGTTGATGCTCCTATCTGAGCGGGGGTTCGGTTCGTCCATCGAATGGGTGACCGGGACGATCGTTCCGAAACGAGAACGCAGGGACCGGCCGGTCGTCGGCCCGCCGGTCCAGGCCGACGGGACGGCGCCGACGGCGAGCAGACGGCTCCGGGCGATCGGAAAGCTGCAGGTCATGCGCCAGGAAGTGGCGCGCGACCGGACTGATGATTGCCGGATCCAACCGGCCGATCACTCGTGACTCTCCGCAGTTGTCAGCTCTGCGGGCGTGTCGGCCCAGATCGGTCCGCCCCGCACGTCGGCGCGTCGTCCACGGCTCCGGCCGGGGCCGCGCCCAGCATGGACAGGTGCCTCCCCGTTCGCCGTACGACGACCTCGTCCACCCACGCACCGTCAAGAAGCCCAGCCCCCAGGTGGAGGCCGAGCGCGACCTCGTCGTCGAGGACCCGAGCTCGGGGTTCGTGGGCGCCGTGGTCCGCTGCGAGAAGGACGTCGTCCACCTCGAGGACCGCAACGGCCGCGTGCGCGCCTACCCCCTCGGGCCGGGGTTCTGGGTGGACGGCCGGCCCGTGGTGCTGGTCCGGCCGAGACCGACCACGCCCGCCGGTCCGGCGCGCAGCGCCTCCGGGTCCACCTACGTCGCGGGCGCCCGCGCCCGGGTCGCCCGGGAGGGCCGCATCTACGTCGAGGGAAAGCACGACGCCGAGCTGGTCGAGAAGGTGTGGGGCCACGACCTGCGGATCGAGGGCGTCGTCGTCGAGCCGCTGCACGGCATCGACGACCTGCCCGGCATCGTGCGCGAGTTCCGGCCCTCGTCGGGACGGCGGCTCGGCGTGCTGGTCGACCACCTGGTGACCGGTTCCAAGGAGTCCCGGATCGCCGGGCAGGTCACCGGCGACCACGCGCTCGTGGTCGGGCACCCGTTCATCGACATCTGGCAGGCGGTCAAGCCGTCGGTCGTCGGCATCCCGGCCTGGCCGACCGTGCCCAAGGGCGAGGACTGGAAGACCGGGGTCTGCCGCCGGCTCGGCTGGGAGGACGACACCGGCTACGTCTGGGCGCAGCGGATCCTCGCCCGCGTGACGACCTGGACCGACCTCGAGCCCACGCTCATCGGCCGCGTCGAGGAGCTCATCGACTTCGTCACGACGACACCGTGATGCTCCGCATCACACCGCGGCCAGGTGCCCTCCCCCCGGTGCGCTGAGCGCGTCCGCGGCCTCCGGCGGGAGGCCTCCGACCCCCGCGCCGCAGGCCACCGAGCAGCGCCGCGGGTCAGCCCCTCACGCAGGGATGTAGTTGAAGGTGTCCGGGTCGGGGCCGGTGCGCTCGGCGCGGTCCAGGCCGGTCAGCGTGGCCATGTCAGCGGTGTCGAGCTCGAAGTCGAACAGCGCGAAGTTCTCCGCCATCCGCTCCCGGGAGGAGGACTTGGGGAAGACGACGTCCCCGCGCTGGATGTGCCACCGGAGCACCACCTGCGCGGCGGTGCGGCCCAGGCGCTGGGCGACCGCCACGATCGCCGGGTCGTCCAGCACCTTGCCCTGGGCGATCGGCGACCACGCCTCGGTCACGATCTCGTGGTCGGCACCGAAGGCCCGGACGTCGTCCTGCGCCAGGTAGGGATGCACCTCGATCTGGTTGACCGCCGGCGTGATCTCGGTGTCGGCGAACAGCCGCCGCAGGTGGTGCGGGTTGAAGTTCGAGACGCCGATGCTCCGGCACCGGCCGTCGCGGTAGATCTCCTCCAGCGCCTTCCAGGTCTCGACGTAGTCCACGTCGATGCCCGGGAGCGGCCAGTGGATGAGGAACAGATCGAGGTACTCGGAGCCGAGATCGGCCAGCGTCTGGTCGAAGGCGCGCAGGGCGTCGTCGCGGCGGTGGAAGCCGTTGTTCAGCTTGCTGGTCACGAAGATCTCGCCGCGGTCGATGCCCGACCGCGCGATCCCCTCGCCGACGCCCTTCTCGTTGCGGTACATCTCGGCGGTGTCGATGTGCCGGTAGCCCACCTCGAGGGCGGTGGCGACGGTGTCAGCGGTCTCCTCCGGCGGAACCTGGTAGACGCCGAAGCCGAGCTGCGGGATCTCGACGCCGTTGTTCAGTGCGACGGTGGGTACTGCGGGAGCCACAGGCTGGTCCTTCCGGATCGGGGGGGCCGAGTTCCGAACGATCGGTCGTGCGCAATCGGCCCCTCCGCCGCCTACCCGGTGATGCGGTCCCCAACCAATCCGCTGCGGGCGGGCTGATCGGCCCTGTCCCTGATGACGGCGGCACCCGACAGCGCCAGCACCGCGGCCAGTCCGGCCGCGACGGCCGGCACGGCGAACGCCTGCTCCGCGCCCCACGCGTCGACCGCGGCGCCGGCCAGGGCCGATCCTGCGGTCACCCCGAGCGTCAGGCCGGTGATGGTCCAGGCCAGCGACTCGGTCAGCACCCCGGGAGCGACGCGGGACTCGACCAGCGAGGTCCCCGACACCAGCACCGGCGCGATGGTCAGGCCGGCGAGGAAGCCGCAGCCGATGAGCACCGGCATCGAGCCCACGCCCCACAGCAGCTGGGCGGCCAGCCCGAAGGCCACCGCCGTCCCCACGAAGCGGGCGGCCAGGGTGCCGGGCAACCGGGCCAGGCCGTAGGCCAGGCCCGCCAGCAGGCTGCCGAAGGCGAACACCGCCAGCACCAGGCCCGAGACTGCCGGCACTCCCTCCGCCTCGGCGAAGCCGACGACCACGACGTCGATGGCGCCGAACAGCGTGCCGACCGCCAGATAGGTGACGACGACGACCAGCAGCGTCGGCGTCAGCACCGACCGCCGGCGCCTCGGGGCAGCCGGGTCGACCGGGTGCAGCGGGGGCTCGGTGGCGCGCTGCGCCGCCAGCCACCACCCGCCGACCACGCCCAGGACGACGCCGGTGAGGAATCCGACCGGCGGCGCGACGAGGGTCGCGAGCAGCGTGACCAGCGGCGGCCCCAGGACGAACACCACCTCGTCGGCCACCGCCTCGAACGCGTACGCGGTCTGCCGGCCGGACGGGTCGAGCGCGGCCGACCAGCGCGCCCGCACGAGCGAGCCGATGTTGGGGCTGCTGAAGCCGGTCGCCGCCGCGAGCAGGAACCAGCTCCACCGGGGGCTCCCCGCGACGACGGCCGCGACGAATGCCGTACCGGTCAGCAGGAAGGCGCCGATGGCCACGCGCAGCACCGTCCCCTGCCCGCGCCGGTCCATGAGCCGGGCCCACGACGGCCCGGCCACCGCATAGCAGAGGGCGAGGGTGCCCGAGACGGCGCCGGCCAGCCCGTAGCTGCCGGTCTCGCCCTCCACCAGGAGAACGGCACCGAGGCCGAGCATCGGCGCCGGGAAGCGGCCTATCCACGCGGCCAGGGAGAAGGAGGCGGCGCCGGGGACGGCGAACAGGCGCAGGTAGGGGCCTAGGACGGTACGGGGTGACACGGGCTCTCTCGCGCTTCCTGGCCACAGGCGAGTGCGGAAGCTGCTCCGCCGGTACCTCGGGTGGCGGACCGACGGTAGCAACGGTCACGCTTCCGGCGCCCGCACACATCCACGGGCGCGACTACATTCGGCCCATGACCAGCGCCTCGCTGCCCGACCCCACGGTGCGCGCCGCCGTGGGCGAGGTGCCCGGGCGCAGCGGTGGGCTGGTCGACCGGTACGGGCGCACCGCCACCGATCTGCGGGTCTCGCTGACCGACCGCTGCAACCTGCGCTGCACCTACTGCATGCCGCCGGAGGGGCTCCAGTGGCTGCCCAAGGTGGAGGTCCTCACCGACGACGAGGTGTCCCGGCTGGTCCGCATCGGCGTGGAGGAGCTGGGCATCCGCGAGGTGCGCTTCACCGGCGGTGAGCCGCTGCTGCGCCCCGGCCTGGTGGGCATCGTGGCCGCGGCCACCGCGCTGGTGCCCCGCCCCGAGGTGAGCCTGACCACGAACGCGATCGGCCTGGCGCGGGTCGCACCTGCGCTGGCCGAGGCCGGGCTGGACCGGATCAACGTCAGCCTGGACACGCTCGACCGCGACCGGTTCACGGAGCTGACCCACCGCGACAGGCTGGACGACGTGCTGGCCGGTCTCGCCGCGGCCCAGCGTGCCGGCCTCACCCCGGTGAAGGTCAACGCCGTGCTCATGCGGGGCATGAACGAGGGTGACGCCGTCCCGCTGCTGGACTTCTGCCTGGAGCACGGCTACCAGCTGCGCTTCATCGAGCAGATGCCGCTGGACGCCCACCACGCGTGGACCCGGGGCGAGATGGTCACCGCCGAGGACATCCTCGAGCGCCTGTCGGCAGCCCACACGCTCACGCCCGATACCCAGGAGCGCGGTTCGGCTCCGGCCGAGCGGTGGCTGGTCGACGGCGGACCGGCGACCGTCGGCGTCATCGCCTCGGTCACCCGCTCGTTCTGCGGCACCTGCGACCGCACCCGGCTGACCGCCGACGGGCAGATCCGCAACTGCCTGTTCGCCCGCGAGGAGTCCGACCTGCGCACCGCTCTGCGCGAGGGCGCCACCGACGCCGAGCTGGCCGACCGCTGGCGGATCGCCACCCTGGGCAAGCTGCCCGGCCACGGCATCGACGACCCGAGCTTCCTGCAGCCCAGCCGGCCCATGTCGGCGATCGGCGGCTGAGCATGTCCGCCGCCATGCCCTCACAGGCGTCCGTGACCGTCCGCTACTTCGCCGGGGCGCGAGCGGTGTCCGGCGTCGACACCGAGATCCGCGAGGCCGCCAGCCTCGACCAGCTGGTGGGGCAGATCGTGGCCGACCACGGCGAGCGGCTGGAGCGGGTGCTCACCGCCTGCTCGTTCCTCGTCGACGGCACCCAGACCCGGGACCGGGCGACGGCCCTGCCACCCGGAGCGGTGGTGGACGTCCTGCCTCCCTTCGCCGGGGGATAGGAGGATGGACGCATGAGCATCTTCGACAAGGCGAAGGCCAAGGCCGAGGAACTCCTCGGCCGGGCCGAGGAGCTGTACGGCCAGTCGCACGGCGACGCCGCTGCCACGGTCGCCGGGGAGGCGCACGTGCTCGAGGCCGAGGCCGAGCAGGAGAGCGCCGAGCGCGAGGACCGACGCCCCGGGGACGACGGGCTCGCCGGGGCCCGGTAGCGCCCTGCGCGTCCCCGGCGGCGCCTCCTCGCGGGCCCTTGGTCCCTGGGCGCGACCGTTTCGCCCCGCAATAATGGACGACATGGTTCCGGGGGCCCTCACGGATGTCGCGCCGTGGCGGGATTGGACATCAGCCGCGGACGGCATGCTGCGCTTCCTGCACGCCTACGTGGGGTGGGACGTCTGGATGGTCACCCAGCTCGTCGACGACAACCAGGTGGTGCTTCGAGCCTGCCCCGAGCGGGCCGTTCCGCCCGGCGCCGTGCTCCCGTGGGCGCAGAGCCTGTGCCGGCGGATGGTGGCGGGCGAAGGTCCCCGGCTGGCCACGGTCACCGCCGCGGTCCCGGCCTACGCATCCCAGATGTCGGGGTCGATCCGGGACATCTCCGCGTACGTCGGCGTTCCCCTGGTGACCGCGGACGGGGAGCTGTTCGGCACGGTCTGCGGCATCGCCTTCCGGGCGAAGGCGCGAAGCGCGGCTCGGGAGCTGTCGGTGGTGGAGACGGTGGCCCGCATGCTCAGCACCCTGATGGCAGCCGGCGTGGAGCCGTCGCCGCCCCCGACCGCCACTCCGCTCGTGGTGGGGCCGGAGTACCTGAACTGACTCGACCCCTGCACTGCGACCGGGCGGCTGAGTGCAGCACGCTGAGCAGGTGCGCGCCGAACAGCTGACCGGGCCGGTCGCCCACCACGGCGAGGGACCGGTCTGGTGGCTCCGCTGGGGCGGGCTCCGCTTCGTCGACATGCTCGCGGGCGACGTCCTCACCCTGGGCTCCGACGGCGCCGTGCGCCGCCGGCACGTCGGAGACGTCGCGGCCGCTGTGCGACCCCGGCGGGGCGGCGGCGCCGTCGTCGCCGTGGAGCGCGGCTTCGTCCTGGAGGACCCCGGCGGCTCGCTGACCGTCCTGCCCCCGGTCTGGGACGACGGCAGGGTCCGCATGAACGAGGGTGGCTGCGATCCCGAGGGGCGCTTCTGGTGCGGCTCCATGGCCTACGACCAGACGCCCGGCGCCGCCTCGATGTACCGGCTGGACCCCGACGGCAGCGTTCGGAAGGTGTTCGACGACCTCACCGTCTCCAACGGCCTGGAGTGGAGCCCTGACGGCTTGCTGGCGTACTACGCCGACACGGCCACCCACCGGATCGACGTCTTCGACCACGATCCGGACGCCGGGCTGACCGGGCGCCGGCCGTTCGTCGCCCTCGGCGAGCACCTGAACCCCGACGGGCTCACCGTCGACGCCGAGGGCGGGGTGTGGGTGGCCATGTACGGCGGCGGGGCGGTGCACCGGTACGACTCCTCAGGCCGGCTCGACGCGGTGGTCGAGGTGCCCACCCTCCAGGTGACCGCCTGCACGCTCGGCGGGCCGGGCCTCGACGAGCTCTTCGTCACGACGTCGCGCCAGGGCATGGGGCCCGACGACGACCCGCTGGCCGGCTGCCTGTTCCGGGTGGACGCCGGGGTGCGGGGGCTGCTCACCAGGGAGTTCGCGGGCTAGCAGGTCCGCCGGCCGGTCCTAGGGGCAGGCCACCCACTCCTCCTCGCCGTCGGTGAAGACCTGCCGCTTCCAGATCGGCAGCCGCTTCTTCACCTCGTCGACGAGCTCCGCGCAGGCGGTGAACGCCTCTCCGCGGTGCGACGCGCTCACCGCGCAGGCCAGCGCGACGTCGCCGATGCCCAGCAGTCCGATGCGGTGGCTGACCGCCACGGCGTGCAGCCCGGGACGTGCGGCGAACTCCTCCGCCAGCTCCGTGATCACCTCGGCCGCCGTGGGGTGGCCGACGTACTCCAGCTCGGTGACCGACCGGCCGCCGTCGTGGTCCCTGACGACGCCGGCGAAGGAGACGACGGCGCCCGCTGCCTTGTCGACGACGGCGTCCTCGTGCTCGGCGACCGACAGCGGCGCGTCCACGACTCGGGCCATCAGCGGGCGGGCGGTCACGGCGCCGACGGTACCCCCGGCGGTGGCACGTCCAGGTCCGCCGGATCGGCCAGCCCGGTGCAGTCGACCTCGGTCACCTCGTGCGCGGCCAGGTACCCGCGGGCGCCCTCGTCGCCGGTCGCCGTCTCCCCCACCCCGGCCCAGTGGTCGCGCCCGAGCAGCACGGGATGGCTGCGGACGCCGCCGTAGGTGGCCACGGCGAGCGCGGCCGGGGCGGCGTGCGCGGCCACCTGCGCCAGGGCGGCCGGCGTCATGCCCGGCATGTCCACCAGCGTCACCAGCGCCGCGTCGATCCGCCCCGGCCAGCCGCGCAGGCCCTCCAGCCCGGCTCGCAGCGAGGAGGCCATACCGGTCTCCCAGTCCCGGTTCGCCAGCACGGTGGCGCCGTCGAGGTCGGCGGCCCGCCAGACGTCCACCGCCCGCGCGCCCAGCACGACGAGCACCGGGTCGCAGACCGCGCGGGCCGTGCGCACCGCCCGCTCGACCAGCAGGCTTCCCTCGTACTCCACCAGCGCCTTCGGCATCCCGTAGCGGCGGCCGCCCCCGGCGGCGAGGACGACGGCGGCGATGCTGCTCATGCCCCCACCCTCTCAGCGGCGTGCGTCAGCGTGCGTAGACGGCGACCTCGGACGCCTTCACCGTCGCCCAGACCTCGGCGCCGGGAGCCAGCCCCAGCTCGGCGAACGCGGTGGCGGTGACGTCGGCGACCAGCGGCACCTCGCCGTCGAGCTCGCAGCGCACCGTGGCCCCGTGCGGAGTGGCGCCGGCCACCCGCTCCCGCCAGACGTTGCGCGGGCTGCCCTCGGGCCGGTGGACGTACAGGGCCACCGACTCGGGGCGGATCGCGGCGAACACCGGCCCGGCGGCGTCCTCCGCCGCGGCCACCGTCGCGCCGCCGTCGAGGCGCACCGACCTGCCCACGGCCGTGCCCGGCAGGAGGGACAGGCCCACGAGACGGGCGACGTAGTCGGTGCGCGGCCGCCGGGCGATCTCGTCCGGCGTTCCGGCCTGGACCACGCGGCCGTCCTCGACGACGGCGACGCGCCCGGCCAGCGCGAGCGCGTCGACCGGATCGTGGGTGACGAGCACCGCGCTGCCGCCGAACTCCGCCAGGTGGCGTCGCAGCTCGGCCCGCACCGCCAGCCGGGTGCGGGCGTCCAGCGCCGACAGCGGCTCGTCGAGCAGGAGCAGCGCGGGGTCGCCCACGAGTGCCCGGGCGAGGGCCGCCCGCTGTGCCTGCCCGCCGGAGAGCGCCGTCGGCCGCCGCGGGCCCAGGCCCGCCAGCCCGACCCGGTCCAGCCAGGCCGCGGCCGCCGCCCGGGCCTCCGCCCGGGAGCTGCCGCGGGTGCGCAGGCCGAAGCCGACGTTGTCGGCGACGGTCAGGTGGGGGAAGAGCAGGGCGTCCTGGAAGACCATGCCCAGCGAGCGGCGGTGCGCCGGCAGGTGGACGCCGTCGCCGTCCCAGGTGACGCCGTCGACGACGACGGTGCCGTCGTCGGGCGGCAGCAGACCGGCGAGGACGCGCAGCAGCGTGGACTTGCCCGCACCGTTCGGCCCGAGGACGGCGAGCACCTCGCCGTCGGCCACCTCGAGGTCCAGGTCCAGGTGCAGGTCACCGCGGCGGACGGCGACGGCTGCGCGGAGGCTCACACGGCCGCCCGGCCGAGCCAGCGGTCGCGCAGCAGCAGCAGGGTGGCCAGCGAGACGGCCAGCAGCAGCACCGACAGCACGATGGCGGCGTCCGGGTCGCGCTGCAGTGCCAGGTAGACGGCGAGCGGCATGGTCTGGGTCGTTCCCGGGAAGTTGCCGGCGAAGGTGATCGTCGCGCCGAACTCGCCCAGTGCCCGGGCCCAGCAGAGCACCGCACCGGCCGCGACGCCGGGCGCGACGAGCGGCAGGGTGACGCGGCGGAAGGTGGTCCACCGGCCGGCGCCGAGGGTGGCGGCGACGTCCTCGAACCGCGTGTCGGCGGCCCGCAGCGCGCCCTCGACGCTGATGACCAGGAACGGCATGGCCACGAACGTCTCGGCGATGACGACGGCGGCGGTGGTGAACGGGATGGTGATACCGAGGTCGTCGAGCCAGGAGCCGACGATGCCCTGGCGGCCGAGCACCAGGAACAACGCCACACCGCCGACCACCGGCGGCAGGACGAGCGGCACGGTGACCAGCGCCCGCAGCACCGACCGGCCCCTCGCCCGCGACCGCGCGAGCACCCAGGCCAGCGGCACGCCCAGCACCAGCGACAGGACCGTGGCCAGCGTGGCCGACACCAGCGACAGCCGGAGAGCCTCCCCCACCCCGGGCGCGGCGAGCTGCCGGCCGAGCTGCGACCACGGCGTGCGCACCAGCAGGCCGACCAGGGGCAGCGCGAGGAACAGGACGCCGAGGGCGGCGGGCACCAGGAGCGGCGCCGGCACCCGCGCGCCGTCGCGACGGCGGCTCACGGCGCCATGAACCCGGCGTCGGCGAGGACCCGGCGGCCCTCGCCGGACAGCAGGAGGTCGACGAACGCCTGTGCGGCGCGGGGGTTCGGGGCGTCGTCCAGCACGCAGACCGGGTACTCGTTGACCGCGACGCCGGCCTCGGGCACCTCGACGGCGTCCACCGATCCCGGCCGCGCGGCGGCGTCGGTGACGTAGACCAGCGCCGCGTCGACCTCTCCGAGCTCGACCTTGGTGAGCGCGGCGCGGACGTCCTCCTCGTAGGTGTCCGGACGGGCGGTCACCCCGGCGGCGGCCAGCACCCGCTCCGCCGCGGCTCCGCAGGGCACCTCCGGCGCGCACAGCGCCACGGCGAGGTCCTCCCGGGCGAGGTCGGCCGGCCCGGTGACCCCGGCCGGGTTCCCCTCCGGAACCGCGAGGACGAGCTCGTTGGCGGCGAAGACCTCCGCCCCGGAGGCCAGCCCGGCGTCGGTGACCACCTGCATCTGCCGGTCGTCGGCGGAGGCGAACACGTCGACCGGCGCGCCCTGGACGACCTGGGCGGCCAGTGCGGAGCTGCCGGCGAAGTTGAACCGGACCTCCAGGCCGGGCTGCCGGCTCTCCAGGGTCTCCCCCAGCTCGGTGAGGACGTCGGTCAGCGAGGCGGCGGCGAACACGGTGAGGGTGCCGCCCGGGTCACCCCCCGTCGAGCCGCCGCACCCGGACAGGAGCAGCGCGGCGGCGAGCGGCGCCGGCACGGCACGGGAGCGCATGGTCCTCCCTGGCAGCGGGCGGCCGGGTCGGCCGCAACTGCGGCTCATGGGAGCAGGGCACGCCGCTGATGCGCAAGCCCCGCACATGGGGGGACCCGCAGCTGCGTCTCGCTCCCTAGGGGATGTCCACGCTGACCTGCGTCGCCTTGACCGTCGCGACCGCCCGGACACCGACGTCGAGGCCGAGCTCGTCGGCCGCCTCGCGGGACATGAGCGAGACGACGCGGAAGGGCCCGGCCTGGATCTCCACCTGGGCCATGACCGTGTCGCGGACCACCCGGGTGACGATGCCGGTCAGCCGGTTGCGCGCGGACGAGGAGCGCGTCGTGCCCGGTGCCGGCGCCTCGTGCAGCTGCGCGGCGACGCGGGCCAGGTCGGCGCCGTCCACCACGGCCGGTCCACCGCCGTCGCGGCGTGCCGGCAGCCGACCGCTGTCGATCCAGCGCCGCACCGTGTCGTCGCTGACGCCGAGCAGCGCGGCCGCGTCGGCGATGCGGTACGAGGCGGCCACGGCCAGACCCTAGACGGAACTGTGGACGTCGCCCGCCGTCCACAGCCGGTGCCGCTCCCGCAGCCGGACCGACGGCACGATCGTCCTCGTGTTCGACGACGCGTGGCTCGCAGACCTCCTCCGGCACCGCCGCGGCATGCTCGGCGAAGCCGGGGTGGCGCAGGAGCTGGGGGCCACGTTGGCCGCCCACCAGCCGGAGGTCGACGGCAGCGGAACCGCCACGAGCGCGCTGCTCAGCGCCCTGGACGAGACGTGGGAGCGGGGCTGGCAGCCGGCGGACGTGGTGCACGCGGTCCGGCGGGAGGCGACGGCCGGGTCGGTGCCGCTCATCGTGGCGCTGATCGGTGAGCACGCACGGCGCACCGATGCGGCGGCGCGTGCCCCCGAGACGTGGCTCGACCAGCTCCGCGAGCTGGGTGCCCTGTCACCGGGCGATCCCGCCGTCGTGGCCGCCTGGCACCGGACACACCGGCGGCCGGCTGCGGAGGCGTGGCGGATCGTGCTGCAGCTGGTGGGCGTGCTCAGCGGCACCGCCCGGATCGAGGTCCTCGTGCCGCCACCGTCGCGGTGGGGCACCGGTCGTCCGGGCGCCGCTCCTCCTGGGCCTCCCGGCGCTGTGCCGGTCGCCGATGCCGACCGCGCGCTGCGGCGCATCCGGGGGTTGCTGGCCAAGGCGGAGTCGACGGAGTTCGCCGACGAGGCCGAGGCACTCACCGCGAAGGCACAGGAGCTGATGACCCGGCACGCCGTGGACGCGGCTCTCCTCGACGGCGGTCCCGCGCCGACGGGCGAGGTGGGTACCCGCCGCGTGCACGTGGCCGACCCCTACGTGCGGCCCAAGATGCACCTGCTCGCGGCGGTCGCCGAGGCCAACGACGTCCGGCTGGTCTGGTACCAGAGCCTGGGCATCGCCAACCTGGTCGGCGCACGGACCGATCTGGACGCAGTCGAGCTGTTGTTCACCTCGCTGCTGCTCCAGGTGGCCCAGGCGCTCGCCGCCGCCGAGCGGCAGGGCGGGCGCCACCCCGGTCCCCGGACGTTCCGCCGGGCCTTCCTGCTGGGCTACTCGCAGCGCATCGGTGAGCGCCTCGGCGCGGCCCGCCTCCGCGCGACCGCTGAGGCGGCGGCCCAGCGGGGCGTCGACCTGCTGCCCGTGCTGCGGTCCCGGCGGGAGGCGGTGGACGCCACTGTCGCGGAGCTCTTCCCGAGCGTCCGGGCGAGCCGGAGCCGCGCGTCGGTTGACGCCGGTGGCTGGTACGCCGGCCGGTCTGCGGCCGACCGCGCCGACGTGGGCTCGAAGCGCTCGCCGCTGAGCTGACGCCGCCTCGGGACGTTCCCGCGGGAACGCCTGCCTCTGCCGCGCCCGATGACCTGCGATCCGTTTGCCTCTCCCCGGCGCCGGGGAGAGGCAGCCGGTGCCATCCACCACCGAGCGGGACAACCCCGCCGGCGCCACCGCCGCCGTCCGGACCCGCCGCATCCGCGAGTTCGCCCGGGACGTGCTCGGCTACCAGGACTTCCGCGCCGGGCAGGAGCGCGCGATGCAGGCGGTGGTCAGCGGCCGGGACACCCTGGCGGTCCTGCCGTCGGGCGCGGGCAAGACGGCGGTCTACCAGGTCGCCGCTCAGCTGCTCGACGGCCCGGCCATCGTCGTCTCCCCGCTCATCGCGCTCCAGCGGGACCAGGTCGACCGCCTCACCGAACTCGAGGACCGCGCCGGCCGCGCCGCCCAGCTGAACTCCACGCTGTCCGCCGGCGACCAGCGCGCGGCTCTGGAGGGGCTGCGGGACGGAACGGTCCGCTTCCTGTTCCTGGCCCCCGAGCAGCTGGCCAAGCCGGAGGTGATCAACGCCCTGGCCGAGGCGAAGCCCGCCCTGTTCGTCGTCGACGAGGCGCACTGCGTCTCCGCCTGGGGGCACGACTTCCGGCCCGACTACCTGCGCCTCGGCGGCGTCGTCGAGCAGCTCGGGCACCCTCCCGTCCTCGCGCTGACGGCCACCGCCGCGCCGCCGGTGCGCGCGGAGATCGTCGAGCAGCTGGGCATGCGCGAGCCGGAGATCGTCGTCGCCGGGTTCGACCGCCCCGAGATCCGGCTGGAGGTCGACCACTACGCCGACGCGCACGCCAAGGAGCAGGGCGTGCTCGACCGCGTCCTGGCCGAGCTCGGCGAGGGGCGCGGCCCCGGCATCGTCTACAGCGCCACGCGCAAGGGCACCGAGCAGATCGCCGGGGAGCTGGCCGAGCGCGGGCTGCGCGCCCGGCACTACCACGCGGGTCTGAACAAGGGCGACCGCGAGGACACCCAGCGGGCCTGGATGGCCGACGAGCTCGACGTCGTCGTCGCCACCACCGCCTTCGGGATGGGCATCGACAAGCCCGACACCCGCTTCGTGATCCACGCCGAACCGGCCGACTCCATCGACAGCTACTACCAGGAGATCGGGCGGGCCGGCCGGGACGGCGAACCGGCCGTCGCCGTCCTCGTCTACCGGCAGGAGGATCTCGGCCTGCGGCGCTTCTTCGCCGCCGGGACGCCCGGCGAGGCGGAGCTGCAGCAGGTCGCCGGGCTGGTGGCCGCCGCTCCCGCCGCGGGGCTCGACGACGGCGTCGACGTCAAGACCCTGCGCGAGGAGACCGGGCGGGCCGCCACTCCGCTGGCCCGCGACCTCAACCTGCTCGAGCAGGTCGCGGCCGTCGTCCTCGACGAGGACGGCGCCGCGCACCCGGCCGAGGGCGCGCCGTCGCCGAGCGAGGCCGCCGAGCAGGCGCGGGAGCTCGCCGAGCACCACGAGAAGGTCGACCAGAGCCGCGTGGAGATGATGCGCGGGTACGCCGAGACCACGGACTGCCGCCGCCAGTTCCTGCTCGGCTACTTCGGCGAGCAGCTCGACCAACCGTGCGGGAACTGCGACAACTGCTCCGCCGGCACCGCTCACGATCGGGGCGACACGGACGAGGACTCACCCTTCCCCGTGGAGGCCCCGGTCGAGCACACCGAGTGGGGCGCCGGCGTCGTCATGCGGGTCGAGGACGACCGCATCACCGTCCTGTTCGACGAGGTCGGCTACAAGACCCTGGGGCTGCGGGCGGTCGTGGACAACGACCTGCTCCGCCGCCGCGGCTGACCACGGGCCGCCGCTCGACCTGCGGGACACGGCGACCCACTCCATGATCAACGGACAGTCCGGGCGGCCTCCCCTTCTCCACGCCCGGCCGGGAGGAGCACCAGCGTGAAGGTCCTCGGCATCAACGCGATCTACCACGACCCGGCGGCCGCGCTGGTGGTCGACGGCAGGATCGTGGCCGCAGCGGAAGAGGAGCGGTTCAGCCGCCGGAAGCACGGCAAGCGCCCGCTGCCGTGGAGCGCGTGGGAGCTGCCCGAGCTGTCGGCCGCCTGGTGCCTGAAGCACGCCGGCATCCGGCCCGAGGAGCTGGACGCCGTCGCCTACTCCTTCGACCCCGGCCTGATGACGACGCCCGAGGAGACCGGGCTGTTCGACGACGGCGACACCATGCGCAAGAAGTACGCGGAGATGGCGCCGGACTTCCTCGCCCACGCGCTGCCCGGCCTCGACCCGGCCAAGGTCCGGTTCGTCAAGCACCACGTCGCGCACGCCGCCTCGGCCGGCCTCGCCGCCCCGCAGCGCGACAACGCGGTGCTCGTCCTCGACGGCCGGGGCGAGGCCCACAGCCACCTGGCCGGCCGCTACGTGGACGGGCAGCTGGAGGTGCTCGCCGGTCAGTCGCTGCCGCACTCGCTGGGCCTGATGTACGAGGACCTCACCGACCACCTGGGTTTCCTGCGCAGCTCCGACGAGTTCAAGGTCATGGCCATGGCCTCCTACGGCAAGCCGCGCTTCGTCGGGGAGCTGTCCGAGCTGATCCGGGCCACCGACGACGGCGGCTTCCGCACCGAGAAGATCGACTTCGCCGAGTTCGCCCCCCGCCTGGGCAAGGGTGACGACTGGACCGAGGACCACGCCGACCTCGCCGCCTCCGTCCAGCAGCGCCTCGAAGAGGTGCTGGTCGACCTCGCCCGCTGGGTCCACGAGCAGACCGGCGACCGCACCCTCACGATGGCCGGCGGCACCGCCCTCAACTGCGTGGCCAACACCCGCATCCTCGCCGAGAGCCCGTTCGAGCAGGTGTGGGTGCAGCCGGCCGCCGGCGACGCCGGAACCGCGCTGGGCGCCGCCCTGCACGTGGCCCGCGAGCTCGGGGAGGACACCCAGCCGATGCCCGGGGCCGCACTGGGCCGCGGGTGGAGCGACGAGGAGATCGAGAAGGTCCTGCAGACGGCTGCCATCGACTACGAGCGCCCGGACGACGTCGCCGAGGCGGTCGCCGAGGTGCTGGCCGACAACGGCATCGTCGCCTGGTTCCAGGGCCGCAGCGAGTACGGCCCGCGCGCGCTGGGCCACCGCTCGCTCATGGCCCACCCGGGCTACGAGGCGAACCTCGAGCGGATGAACGACGTCAAGGGCCGGGAGCAGTTCCGCCCGGTCGCGCCCATGGTCCTGCTGGAGAGGGCGCGGGAGATCTTCAGCCGGGGGCCCATCCCGTCGCCGTACATGCTCTTCGTGCACGACGTGGCGCCGGAGTGGAAGGACCGCATCCCGACGGTCACGCACGTCGACGGAACGGCGCGCATCCAGACCATCGACCCCGACAGCCACCCGCTGGTGCACCGCATGATCTCGGCCTTCGAGCGGCGCACCGGGATCCCGGTCGTGGTCAACACCAGCCTGAACACGGCCGGCCGGCCGATGGTCGACGACCCGCGCGACGCGCTCGAGTGCTTCGGCTCCGCCCCCGTCGACCTGCTGGCGATCGGCCCGTTCGTCGTCCGCCGGCCCCGGCGGACGCCCCGCCCCGCCTGACCGTCCTTACCGGAAGATGACGTTTCGGCAACGACCGTCCCTCTGAGAGGGGACCACCGTTACGCGTGCCCAGCGCACGGGTACCGGACTCCCGTGCCCGCCGGGACCCGGCGGGACCACCACATGGGAGGGCAACGATGTCTGCAGCAGCCGGCCACACCGGTGCGGACCGACGTGGCATGACCTGGCCTCAGGCGCTGGCGCTCGCGTTCGGCGTCATCTACCTGCTCGTCGGGATCGTCGGATTCTTCATCACCGGGTTCAGTGACTTCTTCGCGCACAACACCGAGGAGAAGCTGCTGATCTTCGAGATCAACGGCATGCACAACGTGGTGCACATCGTCGTCGGCCTGGCGGGCATCGCGCTGTCCCGCACGCTCGCCGGTGCGCGCACCTACGGATGGCTCCTCGCCATCGGCTACGGCGCCGCCTTCGTCTACGGCCTCATCGCCATCGGCAAGGACTGGGACTTCCTGAGCATCAACGGCGCCGACAACGTCCTGCACCTCCTCACCGCGGTCGTGGGCCTGGCCATGGCCCTCGGCCCGGTGCGTGAGGCCGTCACCGGGCGCACGCGCGTCTGAGCGGGCACCCCGAACCAGGTTCCACCACGGGCCGGGTCCCGTCGTCCACGGACGGCGGGGCCCGGCCCCGCCGTTCCGGCGGTTCCCCGGCGCGACGCCCCGTCCGTCCGGCGCTACTTTCGCGGCATGGACTTCGCTCTCTCCGCCAAGGCCGAGGACGTCTGCGCACGCGCGTGGGACTTCATGCGGGAGCACGTCTTCCCCGCCGAGCCGGTCTACGACGCCTGGCGGGCCGAACGCGGCCACGACGACCACGAGCACCCCCCGGTGCTGGAGGAGCTGAAGGCCGAGGCGCGCCGGCGCGGGCTCTGGAACCTCTTCCACCACGAGCTCGGCGGCCTGTCCAACCTCGAGTACGCCAGCGTCGCCGAGATCACCGGATGGTCCCCCACCATCGCCCCCGAGGCGATGAACGTGGGCGCGCCCGACACGGGCAACATGGAGACCCTGATGCTCTTCGGCACGCCGGAGCACAAGGAGCGCTGGCTCACCCCCCTGCTCGCTGGCGAGATCCGGTCCGGCTTCGCGATGACCGAGCCCGACGTGGCCAGCTCCGACGCCCGCAACATCCAGACGTCGATCGTGCGCGACGGCGACGAGTACGTCATCAACGGCCGCAAGTGGTGGACCACCGGCGCCGCCGACCGGCGGTGCCAGATCTTCATCGTCATGGGCAAGACCGACCCCGACGGCCCTCCGCACCGGCAGCAGTCGATGGTGCTGGTGCCCCGCGACACCCCGGGGCTGGAGATCGTCCGGCACCTGCCCGTGTTCGGGTACCAGGACCAGCACGGGCACTCCGAGCTGCGGTTCACCGACGTGCGGGTGCCGGTGAGCAACATCCTGTCCGGCGAGGGCGACGGCTTCATGATCGCCCAGGCGCGGCTGGGCCCCGGGCGCATCCACCACTGCATGCGAGCCATCGGCATGGCCGAGCGGGCCCTGGCGCTCATGGTCGAGCGGGCCAGGAACCGCGTCGCGTTCGGCCGGCCGCTCGCCGACCAGGGCACGGTGCGGGAGGCCATCGCGCTGTCGCGGATGGAGATCGACCAGGCCCGCCTCTACGTGCTCAAGACCGCGGACCTGATCGACAAGTTCGGGGCCAAGGGTGCCCGCACCGAGATCTCCGCCATCAAGGTCGCGGCCCCGCGCGTGGCCCTGCGCGTCATCGACCGCGCCATCGAGGTGCACGGCGGCGCCGGGGTCAGCGACGACACCGTCCTGGCCCGCTTCTACGCCTCGGCCCGCACGCTGCGGATCGTGGACGGGCCGGACGCCGTGCACATCCGCGGGGTAGCCAAGGAGGAGCTGGCGCGCGAGCGCCCCTGGCGCGGCTGAGGAGCCGGCTCAGTCGCGGCGGGCTCTGCGGAGCAGGGAGGCCCCGACGCCCGCGAGCACCACGGCGAGCAGCTGCTGCGCGACACCGACGCCCGCCTGGTTCCCGGCGAACCAGGTGGGCGAGGAGATCAGCAGCACCGCCGCGATCCCCAGGACGAGCAGGCCGATCAGCCGCTCGCGGCTGGCCTTGCCGGACGGCTGCGGATCTCGGGCTGCCATACCCCCACCGTGCCAGAGCACGGACGCGGCCCGGCGACCGGGCGCGTCAGAGGGGGCAGGCCATGACGATCTCGTCCCGGTCGTCACCGGGGGCCACCCGGATGGCGCCGGGCAGCCGGCCCACCTCGCGGTAGCCCAGGCCCCGGTAGAAGCCGTCCAGGCCGGTGCCGCCGCGTGCGGTGAGGTGGAGGAACTCGCATCCCCGGGCGCGCGCGATCTCGTGCACGCCTTCCATGAGGACGTGACCGAGCCCCTGCCCCTGCCGGGACGGGTGGACCTGCACCCGGAGCACGGTGGCCCAGTGCCGTCGCAGCGGGCCCGACGAGCCGACCAGCGCCGCGAAACCGGCGGTCTGCCCGTCGACGCTCAGCACGCAGAGCACGTCACGGCCGGATGCGACGCCCTCGAGGAGGCGCTCGAGCAGGGGGGCCACGTCGTCCGACGTCACCGGTGGCACGAAACCGACGGAACCGCCGGCATTGGTGACGTCGGTCCAGCAGGTGAGCAGATCGGTCCGCAGCGCGTCGTCGACGGCGGTGACGGGACGGACGACGACATCGGACACGCGGCCATTCTCCGCTGTTCCCCTTCCCCACCTGCCACGGGCCGGGCGAACCTCTTGTCATGCAAGCATTCGCTTGCCTATGGTGTGCGGCGTGGGCGACGTGTTCAAGGCCCTCGCCGACCCGACGAGGCGTGCCATCCTCGACGAGCTCCAGGAGCGGAACGGCCAGACGCTGTTCGAGCTGATCAACCGGCTGATCTCCCGGCACGGTCTCGGCTCCTCGCGCCAGGCCGTCTCCCAGCACCTGGACGTGCTCGAGGCCGCGGGCCTGGTGCACACCCGGCGAGAGGGTCGATACAAGTTCCACGACCTGGACACGGCGCCCTTGAGAGCCATCACCGACCGGTGGCGGCTGTGACATCGAGGGGCAGGACCCCGAGGAGGAACACCGTGCGGATCACCGTGACCAGCGTGCTGGTCGACGACCAGGAGAAGGCGCTGCGCTTCTACACCGAGAAGCTCGGTTTCGTGAAGAAGACCGAGATCCCCATGGGCGAGCACCGCTGGCTGACCGTCGTCTCCCCCGAGGACGCCGACGGCGTGGAACTGGCGCTCGAGCCGGACGAGCACCACGGCGCGAAGGCCTTCAAGGCGACGCTGGCCGAGGACGGCATCCCGTTCACCTCGTTCGCGGTTCCCGACGTGCAGGCCGAGCACGAGCGGCTGACCGGGCTCGGCGTCACCTTCACGCAGCCACCGACGGCCATGGGTGCGATGACCACCGCGGTGCTCGACGACACCTGCGGCAACCTGATCATGATCGCCTCGATGTGACGCCGGCGGGCCCCGGGATCAGCCCTGGCGCGTGGGCGGCTCGCCCTTCGCCCGTGCCTCCTCGGCCCGCACCGGGTCGTAGGCGCAGGCGTCACCGACGTCGGTGACCGGGTCGGGAGCCGGCTGCTCTCCCGAGGCGGGCGTCCCCGCCGACGGCACCTCCACCGGGGGCACGTCCACCGGTGGGACGGGCGGTGCGATGGCCTCCTGGACCAGCTGACGGATCCGGTCGTAGTCCGGATACGCGGGGTTGATGACCGACGCGTCGAAGACCACGCTGCGCAGATCGGCATCCTTGACCACGAAGGCCAGGTCGACGAAGTCGTCGAGCACCGACCGCGGGATGTCGGTGTGCACGATGTCCTGCGTCGTGGCGGCGAGCTCCTGGTAGCTCTGCAGCAGGGTGACCGGATCCGCCGCGTCGACGATGGCCTGGATGGTGCAGCGCTGCCGCGCCATCCGGTCGTAGTCGGTGAGCCCGAACCGCCCGCGGGCGAACTGGAGAGCGGTGAAGCCGTCCATCCGCTGGTTCGGACCCGGCTCGATGTAGTCGTCGGGCAGCTGCCCCGTGCCCGGGTCACCGTTGATCGGCACGTAGTAGTTCACGTTCACCGTGATCCCGCCGAGCGCGTCGACCAGCCGGCTGAAGCCCTCGAGGTTGACCAGCACGTAGAAGTCGATGGTCAGCCCGAGCGCCTCGCCGACCCCCAGCTTGAGGAAGTCCGCCCCCGCGTCGTCGGTCGGCCCGAGGATGCCGGGATGCTGGGCCGGGCCGTTGCGGTAGACGGCGTTGAGCAGGCTCTCGCTCTCGCTGCCCGCGTCGAAGCCCTCCGGATAGACCGCCGCCAGTGGTGACGCGGCGGGGAAGGGCAGGTCCTCCAGATTCCGGGGGAGGCTGAACAGCGTGGTGTCGCCGGTCTCCGTGTCGGTGCTCGCCACGATCACCGTGTCGGTGCGCACACCCTCCCGGCCCTCGCCGCCGTCACCGCCGAGCAGCAGCACGTTCACCCGCTCCTTGGCACCGAACGGGTCGGGCGAGTCCATGACGGTCGCCGACTGCCGGTCGTCGGCGAAGACGTCGTCGATCAGCGTGCGCGAGGTGAGCACCACGTGCCCCGCCAGCGCCGCCGGAACCGCGATGCCCGCCACCAGGAGCACGACGACCAGCCCACCGAGGACCTTGCGCCCGCGCGACGTCCTCCGGGGGAGCAGCATCCGGTAGCCGGTGACGACGACGACGATCCACAGCACGGCGAGGACCCCGAGCCCGATCGTCGCCCCCATCAGGACGTCGGTGTCCACCGCGGCGCGGGCGGCGAACCGCTGCCCGCCCGTGGCCAGCCAGACGCCCCCGCCGACGAGCAGCAGGAACAGCAGCAGGGTGAGCCCGCCGAGCACCCGCCGTCCGGCGGCGAGGAACGCCGTCCCGGGGAGCAGCGCGCCGAGTGCCGTGAGGCCGAGAGCAGCGACGAAACCGCGGTCGCGACGGCGACCGGGGGTGGGGTCGCGGAGCGCCGCGGCCCCGCCGTCGGAAGCGTCAGCAGGGGCGTCAGAACCGGCGCTCACGCGCCGATCGCCGCCGGGCGCCGCTGAGTCATGCCCTCATAGTGGCACCAAGGAGGCGGCAGGTGCCCGTGGTGGACGATCACGATGCGGTGCCAGGATCGTGCCTACGCCCGGAAGGGTGAAGTGCGCCGCCGCGGGGAAGTCATCGACGACCACGGCGACCTGGTTGGGCTCGCGGCCCACGTCCGGCGTGGATCGAGTCGACATGGAGGACCTCATGGCTACGACATCCCCGCAGGCGGCGGTGCTCACCGAGCTGGAGCCCGTGGTAGCCGAAAACCTCGACCGCCACATCCGGATGGCCAAGGAATGGCATCCGCACGACTACGTGCCCTGGGACGAGGGCCGCAACTTCGCCTTCCTCGGCGGCGAGGACTGGTCACCCGAGCAGTCGAAGCTGGACCAGACGGCCAAGGCTGCGATGTTCGTGAACCTCCTGACCGAGGACAACCTGCCCAGCTACCACCGCGAGATCGCCACGCGATTCGGCCGGGACGGCGCCTGGGGCCAGTGGGTGGGCCGCTGGACGGCGGAGGAGGGCCGGCACGGGATCGCCCTGCGCGACTACCTCGTGGTCACCCGCGGTGTCGACCCCGTCGAGCTCGAACGGGCGCGGATGGACTACATGACCACCGGCTACGACTCCGGCGACAAGACCCCGCTCGAGGCGGTCGCCTACGTCTCCTTCCAGGAGCTGGCGACCCGCGTCTCGCACCGGAACACCGGCAGGGCCACCGGCGACCCGATCGCCGACAAGCTGCTCGCCCGCATCTCGACCGACGAGAACCTGCACATGATCTTCTACCGCAACCTCGTCGCCGCAGCGTTCGAGATCGACCCCGACGAGACGATGAAGGCCGTGGCCAAGGAGGTCATGACCTTCGAGATGCCCGGCGCGAACATGGCCGACTTCCGGAAGAACTCGACGATCATCGCCAAGGCCGGGATCTACGACCTGCGCCTGCACCACGACGAGGTCGTCAGCCCGATCCTGCGCACCTGGAAGGTCTTCGACCGCAGCGACTTCGGTCCCGAGGGTGAGCAGGCCCGCGAAGCGCTGGCCGGGTTCCTGACCGGGCTGGACGCCCAGGCCACGAAGTTCGTGGAGAGCCGGGAGCGGTTGCGCGCCCGCATGGCGGCGAAGGGCGAGACCCCCGTCCAGGTGCCGTGACACCGTCGGCCTCCGGCCGGCACCGCGACCAGTAGAAGGACCACCCTGCCCCCCAGCCCTCGCACGCCCGGGCCGGGCCCCTGCAGGGCGGCCGTAGGGTGGCTTGCCATGCGTCTGGCGACCTGGAACGTCAACTCCATCCGCACCCGCGTCGACCGGGTTGCGGCGTTCCTGGAGCGGCACGACGTCGACGTGCTGGCCCTGCAGGAGACCAAGTGCCGCGACGACCAGTTCCCGGAGGACCGGTTCACGGCGATGGGCTACCAGGTGGCGCACGTGGGCCACTCGCAGTGGAACGGGGTGGCGGTCCTCTCGAGGGTGGGCCTCGAGGACGTGCGGACCGGCTTTCCCGGCATGCCGTCGTGGTCGTCGAAGGAGGGGCAGGACCCCGCGCCCGAGGCCCGGGCGCTCGGGGCCACGTGCGCCGGCGTGCAGGTCTGGAGCCTGTACGTGCCCAACGGCCGGGCGCTGAACGATCCGCACCTGGCCTACAAGCTGGAGTGGCTGGCCGCTCTGCGCGCGACCGCCGCGGACTGGCTGGCCGAGGACGCGTCCGCGCCGGTGGCCCTGGTCGGCGACTGGAACATCGCCCCGGAGGACGGCGACGTCTGGGACATGTCGGTGTTCTCCCATTCCACGCACGTCTCACCGCCGGAGCGGGCCGCCTTCCGGGCGATCGTGGAGGCCGGGTACGCCGACGTCGTCCGGCCGCACACCCCCGGGCCCGGGGTCTTCACCTACTGGGACTACACCCAGCTCCGGTTCCCCCGCCGCGAGGGCATGCGGATCGACTTCGTGCTGGGCTCGCCCGCGCTGGCCGCCCGGGTGCAGGGCGCCTTCATCGACCGCGAGGAACGCAAGGGCAAGGGCGCCAGCGACCACGCCCCCGTGGTGGTCGACATCGCCGACTGAGCACATGCGCAGACCCTGGGCGGCGACTACCGCATGCCGGCGCCGACCGCACCAAGCTGGTCTTTTCGATTGCATGGCTGGCCAGCCTTGTGGATCGGCTGCCATGAGAGACACCCGGCCGCTCACCGCACGTCCGTCGTAGAGCTCACCTGGGATCGACCTGGCGTTGACCGAGGGCGAGCTGCGGGCCTACTCAGGTCCGCACCGCAGACCGGATGAACGCGACATAGGTCAGTGGCTCAGGAATCAGCCTCTTCCTGGACTGAGCAAGCTCGCGCCGAGAGCAGGGCGTCAGTGCACGCGGAGGTCGAAGGTCTTGGCGACCCGCTGCAGGCTTTCCATCTCCGGCGTGATGGTCAGGTACTCCAAGGGCTCGAGCCGGACCCGGTCGAAGACCGCCCAGCACACCCACTCGCTGGACAGCCGGGAGGCGTAGCGGATGCCGCTGAAGCATGGTTCGCCCGTGGCAACGTCGGTCGCTTGGTGCGCCCAAGCGGCGATGAGGCGAGTGACGCGACGGTCGCCGCCGCGCACGGCGGCGACATCGAGGTCGCTGACCCCCAGGACGGCGAGGTTGCCGGCGAGCCGTTCTCGGAGCACCTGGAGGGTCTCGACAGAATCCAAGTTCAGGAAGGGCAGCGGCGGGACGTCAGCGACGGCTACCCGGACGGCGGTGCGGCGGTGCCGCCAATCGGCCGCGACGGCGCCAACCTCCATGAACCCGGCGTTCTCCCGCCACTCTTCCTTCAGGAGCGCGCGCAGGTCCGGCGCAGGCCGGAACCGGGCCAGAGTCTCGCCGAAGCAGCCGTCCAGGGTGCTCGCGAAATAGAGCACGCCGAAGTCGCCGTTGACGGCGTCGAAGCGGTTTCCCCCGGTCGCCGTGAACTCCCCCGCCGTTGGACGGCTAGGCAGCAGGGGTGCGTCTCCCCGCCCGACGCGCCACAGGCCGGCGGGCGGGGGGTACGCGATCGCAAGCTCAGCCACCAGCGATGAATGCACGCGCGGCCGTCAAGACCTCCTTGAACCGGCCCTCGCGGATTGCCGTCGCCGGCGCCTCGTCGTCCAGCTGCGGGTTGAGCCCGATCAGCCAGGCCCGAACGACATGGAGGCTTTCGTCGGCCTGGATCAGGTGGACGACCTGGTAGGCCAGCCGGAGCCGCTCCTCGGCGTCTGGCTGCGGCTTGTTCGTACCACTCGCCCAGGTGGTCACGGTTCGTGCATTGCTCTTCCCGGCCAGGTGGGCAGTGAGCTTCGGACCCAGAACCTCCTGCAAGTACCGGGCGATGTCTGCAGTACTAGCGGTGACTGAGCGCTCGTGAGCGCGCGTCACCTTCTCGGTGGCGGTGGTGGGCACTGGCGCCTCCTCAGCATGATGCGTGAGTTCGACCATAGGAGAGGTGACGGCGTCCCGCACCTACTTCTGCAGCAGTATCGCCAGTCTTTTCTGACACAGTTTCTACATGCCGCCGCTCGTGACGGGCTGACCAAGCCGGACTTCCGTGTGGCTAGAGGGGCCGAGCGCGGATCGTGTCAGCGACATGGTCGTGCTGACGCTGGGCACCGTCGGTGGCTCGACGTCGAACGTCCTGGCGCACCGGTTTAGCCGGCGGAGCTCATCGGTGGACGCCCCGTGCTCGCAACTCGGGTGCACGACGCCGTCATCGACCGCGAGGAACGCAAGGGGAAGGGCGCCAGCGACCACGCACCGGTGGTGGTCGACCTCACCCCCTGAGCGGGCTCCGCCCGCTGGTCTGCGGTGTTGATCCGGGTGATGACTTCCGTCGCAGCGCCCGCCCCCACCCGCACGTGGACCCCGGCCCGGGTCCTCGTCACCCGATCCGCCGCCGAGCGCCCCTACGGGCAGCACGTCCTGCACCGGCTGGAGTCCGCCGGCGTCGAGGACATCGAACTGCTCCGCGGTGACCGTCTCCCCAACCTGCGCGGCGACGGCGACCGGGCGGCCTTCATGCAGGCCAAGAACACCCTCGCCCTCGTCGTCGGCGCACCCTCCCGCCGCCGCCTGCAACCCATCCCACCGTCGGCCGACTGGCGGTTCGACCTCGCGGAGGGCTGCCCGGCGCACTGCCAGTACTGCTACCTGGCCGGATCGCTCAGCGGACCGCCGATCACGCGGGTGTTCGCCGATCTGGACGAGGTGCTGACCGGCCTGGACCCCTACGTGGGCCGGGGCGGCGTCACGTCCGGCACGGTGGAACGGGGCAGCGAGGGAACGACGTTCGAGGCCTCCTGCTACACCGATCCGCTCGCCATCGAGCACCTGACCGGAGGGCTGGCCCGGGCCATCACCCACTTCGGCACCCACGACTGGGGGGCTCCGGTCCAGCTTCGGGCCACCACCAAGTTCGACGACGTCGCGGACCTGCTGGAGCTGCCGCACGCCGGCCGGACCCGGCTCCGGTTCTCCGTGAACGCGGCATCGGTGGCCCGCCGCTTCGAGGCGGCCACCAGCCCGGTCGACGGGCGCCTGGCGGCGCTCTCCGCGGTGGCCACCGCGGGCTATCCCGTCGGGGTGGTGATCGCCCCGATCATGCCGGGAGAGCAGTGGCGGGAGGAGTACGGCGACCTGCTGGACCGGATCGCGGCCGCAGTTCCCGACGGCACGGACCTCACGGTGGAGTGCATCACGCACCGCTTCACGCCCGGCAGCAAGGCGACGCTGACCGAGTGGTACCCGCGGAGCCGGCTGGAGATGGACGAGGACCTCCGGTCGACCAAGCGCGGCAAGTTCGGCGCCGTCAAGCACGTGTACCCGAAGGACACCATGGCCGAGCTCCGGACCTGGTTCCAGAGCGCGCTCCCGGTCCGGCTCCCCGGCGCCCGGCTGCTGTACTGGACCTGACGAGGACCCTTCCTCCCCACCCTTCGCACGCTCAGGGCGGCGCCCCGGGCGGGGCCGCCGGCCGCTTCCGGGTTCGCGCTCGACCTCCGGGCGGAGGCGGACGACGCGGGACGTACCGTCTCGTCGCGTGCTCGTCCTGCTACCTCCCTCGGAGACCAAGGCTGCCGGCGGGGACGGCGGCCCGCTGGACCTCGCCTCGCTGACCGCGCCGGAGCTCACCCCCGTGCGGAGCCGGCTGGTCGACACCCTCGTGGAGCTGGCCGGGAACCCCTCCGCGGCCCGGGCGGCGCTCGGGCTCTCCTCCGCACAGGACGACGCGATCGCCCGGAACGCCGCGCTCCGGTCCGCTCCGACGCTGCCGGCCCTGCAGCGGTACACCGGCGTCCTCTACGACGCCCTGGACGCCGGCTCGCTCACCCGGGCCCAGCGGTCGCGGGCCGACCGCCGCCTGGCGGTCGCATCGGCCCTCTTCGGGCTGGTCCGCGCGTCCGACCGCATCCCCGCCTACCGGTTGTCGGCGGGAGCGTCGCTGCCCGGGGTCCCTCCACTGCGCTCGCTGTGGAAGCCGGTGCTCGCCCCGGTCCTGGCGGCTCGCGGCGAACTCGTCGTCGACCTGCGCAGCGGCTCCTACGCCGCGCTGGCGCCCGTTCCCGGAGCGGTGACGGTCACCGTGCTGAGCGAGCGCGCCGACGGCACCCGGGCGGTGGTCAGCCACTTCAACAAGTCGCACAAGGGCCGGCTGGCGCGGTTGCTGGCCACGACCACGGCGGAGCCGGACAGCGTGGTGCGGCTTCGCGCACTGCTCCGCCGGGCGAAGTTGCACGTGGAACACGACGGCGGAACCGGCCTGACCCTCGTGGTACCGGCAGGCTGAGCGGCGGAACGCGTCACATCCCGCCCGCTCCATTGCGCGCAACCGGCTTGGCATGGCATAACTACAGGGACCACACCACCCGAGCAGTGCGGTACGACCGTTGGAACCCGGCGACGTCCCGGGCAGAAGGGCTTCGGTGGACGCACTCACGGACCGCGCGGCCGACAGGGACGTTCCCTTCGCGGAGCGGGCGGCGGCCACCCTGCGGGCGAACCGTGCGCGGGTCGACGCCGCCCGACGACTCCTCCCCGGCGGCGACCGTGCCGGCCTGGACCGGCTGGCCGAGCTCGCGGCCCGGCTGCTCGGCACGTCCGGCAGCCAGGTCGCCCTGCTGGCCGACACCCAGCTGGTCGCCGCAGGCACCGGGGACGCCGCCGTCGGTACCACCGGGCCGCTGGAGGAGTCGCTCTGCACGGTGACCGCCGCGCTGCCCCCGGGCGAGGCGCTGATCGTCCCCGACGCCCGGACCGACCCCCGCGTGCGCGACCTGCCCCCCGTGCAGGCCGGTGTGGTCGGCTCCTACCTGGGCACGGTCCTCACCGACAGCGCAGGCTGCGCGGTCGGCGCCCTGTGCGTCTTCGATCCGGAGCCGCGACCGTGGGCGCCCTCGGAGGTCGCGACCCTCCGCCAGCTGGCCGGCTCGGTGATGACCGAGTTCGAGCTCGCCGAGCTGCTGCGCCATCACGAGAGCGACCGCCTGCGGTGGGAGCTGGCGACCGAGGCCGGCGGCGTCGGCACCTGGGACCTGGACCCGGCCACGGGTCAGCTGATCTGGGACGAGCAGCTCATCCGCATGTTCGGCTACGACGTCGTCGGCTTCGACCAGACGCTCGACGCGTTCGACGCGCGGCTGCACCCGGACGACCGCGACTGGGTGCGGGAGGCGCTGCAGCAGACCATCGACGCGTGCGGCGACCTCGACATCACCTACCGCATCGTCCGGCCCGATGGCGACACCCGCTGGGTGCACGCACGAGGCCGGGCCACGGCCGGGGACGACGGCCGCAGCGCGCGGGTGCTCGGTGCCGCCTACGACATCACCGGTGAGCGCGAGGCGGCCACGCTCGTCACGCGGATCCTCGAGGCCATGCCGGCCGGCTTCTACAGCCTGGACCGCGAGTGGCGCTTCACCTACGTCAACGCCGAGGCCGAGCGCCTGCTGCAGTCGTCCCGCGACGAGCTGCTCGGCCGGGTGCTGTGGGAGGCGTTCCCCGCCGCGATCAACAGCATCTTCGAGGACAGCTACCGGGAGGCGGTGGGCACCGGGGCGCCAGTGGCGTTCGACGCCTACTACCCCGCGCCCCTGGACGGCTGGTACGAGCTGCGTGCCTGGCCCAGCCCCGACGGCCTGTCGGTCTACTTCCTCGAGGTCACCGAGCGCCGCCGGGTGCAGGAGGAGGCGGAGCGGTCGGCCCGCCGGCTCGCGCTCCTCGCCGCGGTCAGCGCCGAGCTGGCCGGCGAGCTGGACCCGCTGGCCGCCACGGCGAACCTGCCGGAGCTGGTGGTGCCCGCGCTGGCCGAGTTCTGCATCGTGACCGTGGTCGACTCCGACGGACGCCCCCGCGACGTCGGCTCCTGGCACGCCGAGGCCGCCCTGCGCCCGGTGCTCGACCGGTACGCGGAGCTGCGACTGGACGCGATGCCGCCGGACTCCCCCGCCGCCGTCTCCCTGCGCACGGGAACGCTCACCCGCCGCCCCGGCACGGAGGTGCTGGCGCTGATGCACCCCGGCGAGGCACAGAGCCTGCTCGCACATCTGGCGCCCCGCGAGGCGGTCGTCCTGCCCATGCGCGGTCGCAGTCGCACCCTCGGTCTGCTCACCGTCTACTACACCGACGGCAGACCGGCCCACGATGAGGACCTCTCCACCGCCCAGGACGTCGCCGATCGGGTCGGGCTGGCACTGGAGAACGCCCGGCTCTTCGGCGCCCAGCAGCAGCTGGCGGAGGGCCTGCAGCGCAGTCTGCTCACCGAGCCCCCGGAGCCGGACCACGCGGAGATCGCGGTCCGCTACCTGCCCGCCGCCGAGGCGGCCCGCGTCGGCGGCGACTGGTACGACGCCTTCCTGCAGCCGAGTGGCACGACCAGGCTGGTCATCGGCGACGTCGTCGGGCACGACACCGAGGCCGCCGCCGCCATGGGCCAGCTCCGCGGGCTGCTCCGCGGCATCGCCAGTTACAGCGACGCCGGTCCGGTCGAGGTGCTGCGCGGCCTGGACAGCTCCATGGTCACGCTGCAGACATCCACGCTCGCCACCGCGGCCGTGGCCCGGTTCGAGCAGACGCCCGACGAGCTGGAGCGTGGCGTCACCCGCATGCGCTGGGCCAACGCGGGGCACCTGCCACCCCTGGTCGTCACCCCCGGGGGGAACGTCGAGGAGCTCACCGAGTGGCACGGCGACCTGATGCTCGGCGTGGACGCGACCACCCGCCGCCGGGAGTTCGTGGTCACCCTGGACCGCGGCTCCACCGTGCTGCTCTACACCGACGGGCTCGTCGAGCGGCGCGACTCCGACCTCGACGAGGGCATCGACCGGCTCCGGAAGGCGCTGGTCGAGCTCGCCGGCCTGCCGCTGGAGGAGCTGCTGGACGAGCTGGTCGAGCGGCTGGTGCACGGTCATCCGGAGGACGACGTCGCGCTCGTCGCCGTCCGGCTCCACCGGCAGGACCGGCCCCGGCCGGTCGAGGCCGGACCCAACCGGGTGCCCCCGACCGTCCTTCCTGACCCAGCAGGCTGACGGCCCCCTGCAGGGTCCCGCCGCGAGCCTGCGAGTGGCGGGGGGCAGGGGGTCCTTTCAGGGCCGGTCGCGCCGGACCGGGGCCTTGCGACCCTTGATCATGGTCGCGCGCAGCGCCTGCACCACCTCGTCGGCCGCGGACTCGGGCACCTCCACCAGCGCGAACCGCTGGTGGATCTCGATGGACCCGACGTCGCGGCCGGAGAGCCCGGTCTCGCCGGTGATGGCTCCCACCAGGTCGCCCGGGCGGATCCCTGCTTCCCGGCCGGCCCCGACGAACAGCCGCGCGACGCGCCCTCCGGAGGAGCGCCCGCCCCGGCTCTCACCCCGGCCGTCCCCGCGGCTCTCGCCCCTGCCGCCGTCCCGCCCGCCGCGTCCTGCGGACTGCCCGTCAGGACGCCGTCCGGAGGCCCGCTCGCCGCGGTCGGCCCGGAAGGTGACCTCGGGGATCTCCTCGTCGTCGTCCGAGCCGCCGGACGCCTCGTGGGCCAGCTTGACCGCCGCCAGGGCCACCTCCATGAGGTCGAACTCGTCGGTCAGCGTCTCGACGACCACGCGGAACCGGTCGAGCTCGTCGGTGAGCAGGCTCTCCCGGAGGGCGGCGCGGGTGAGGTCGAGACGTCGGGCCCGCAGGTCGGCGACCGTGGGCACCCGCTCGACCGTGATCGGCGCCCCGGCCACCCGCTCGATGGTCTTCAGCATCCGGTGCTCGCGCGGCTCGGCGAGCGTGATGGCCACACCCTCCCGTCCGGCCCGGCCGACGCGCCCGATGCGGTGCACGTAGGACTCCGGCGCCGACGGGACGTCGTAGTTGACCACGTGGGTGAGCTGCTCGATGTCCAGTCCACGGGCGGCGACGTCGGTGGCCACCAGCAGGTCCGCGGTTCCGCCGCGCAGCCGGCTCATGACGCGGTCGCGCTGCTCCTGGCTCATCCCGCCGTGCAGCGCCTCGGCGCGGTACCCGCGGCCGTTGAGCGTCTCGGTGAGGGTGTCGACCTCCTCCCGGGTGCGGCAGAAGACGATCGCCGCGGTCGGCGCCTCGACGTCGAGGATGCGGCCCAGCGCGGCCGGCTTGGCTCCGCGGGGCACCACGTAGGCGGTCTGCCGGACCCGGGGCGCCTCGCCGGGGGCCACGGTCTCCCGGCCGATGGTGATCCGCACCGGGTCGGAGAGGTGCCGGCGGGCCAGCGCGTCCAGGCGGCGCGGCATGGTGGCCGAGAACAGCACGGTCTGCCGCTGCTCCGGCGTCTCGCCCAGGATCGCCTCGAGGTCGTCGGCGAAACCCATGTCGAGCATCTCGTCGGCCTCGTCGAGCACGACGGTGGCGACCTCGCCCAGCTGCAGGGCGCCGCGGTTGAGCAGGTCGAGAGCGCGGCCGGGGGTGGCGACGACGACGTCGACGCCGGACTCGAGCGCGCGCAGCTGCCGCACGATCGGGGCGCCGCCGTAGACCGGCAGGACGCGGGCGCCGAGGTCCTTGCCGTAGCGGTGCAGGGCCTCCGACACCTGGACGGCGAGCTCGCGGGTGGGCAGGAGCACCAGCGCCACCGGAGCCCGGTCGGTGCGGTGGGCCGGGAGCCGCTGCAGCACCGGCAGGGAGAAGGCGGCGGTCTTGCCCGTGCCGGTCGCCGCCTGGCCGAGCAGGTCCCGCCCCTCGACCAGCGGCGGGATCGCCTCCTGCTGGATGGGGGTGGGCTCCTCGTAGCCGAGGGCGGTCAGCGCGTTCATCAGCTCGGGGCGCAGACCGAGGGCCTCGAAGCCGGCGGTGTCCCCTGCGGTGGCTCGTTCGTCGGTCATCGCCCTCCATCGTTCCCCGGAGTCGCGCGGTCCGTGCACCCGGGTTTCTGGCAGGCTGCTCAGGTGAGCGCGAACGACGACCTGTGCAGCCGCCCGGCGACCGAGCTGGCCGCGCTGGTGCGTGCCGGCGAGGTATCGGCGCGGGAGCTGCTCGAGGCGCACCTGTCGCGGATCGAGCGGGTGAATCCGCAGCTGAACGCCATCGTGACGCTGGATGCCGACGGAGCGCGCGCGGCCGCCGACGCGGCGGACGCAGCCCAGGCGGCCGGCCGGCCACTGGGCCCGCTGCACGGGCTGCCGGTCGCGCACAAGGACACCCACGCCACCGGCGGCATGCGGACGACGTGGGGCTCTCCGCTGCACCGCGACACCGTTCCGCTGCGCGACGAGCTGGTGGTCGCGCGGCTCGGTGCCGCCGGGGCGATCCGGGTGGGCAAGACCAACGTGCCGGAGTTCGCGGCCGGCTCGCACACGTTCAACCCGGTCTTCGGCGTCACCCACAACCCCTACCGGCACGGGCTGTCCGCGGGCGGTTCCAGCGGCGGCGCCGCGGCGGCCCTCGCGGCCGGGCTGGTCCCCCTGGCCGAGGGCAGCGACATGGGCGGCTCCCTGCGCAACCCGGCGGCGTTCTGCAACGTCGTCGGGCTGCGGCCCACGCCCGGGCGGGTGCCGACGTGGCCGGCGCCGATGGCCTGGTCGACGCTGTCGGTGCAGGGGCCGATGGGCCGCACCGTCGCCGACGTGGCGCTGCAGCTGTCGGTGCTGGCCGGCCCGGACGCGCGCGTGCCGATCGCCCTGGACAGCGACCCGTCCGGTTTCGCCGCTCCGCTGCCGGAGCGGCTGGACGGCCTGCGGGTGGCGTGGGCCCCCGACCTGGGCGGGCGGGTGGCCGTGGACCCGGCGGTCACGGCGACGCTGGCCGGCGCGCTGCCGGTGTTCGAGGCGCTCGGCGCCGTCGTGGAGGAGGCCTGCCCCGACCTCTCGGGTGCCGACGACGTCTTCGGCACGCTGCGGGCCTGGCTGTTCGACGCCTCCTACAGCGATCTGGCCCGCCGGCACCCGGACCAGGTGAAGGAGTCGATCCGCTGGAACGCCGAGATGGGCGCGAAGCTCACCGGCGCCGACCTGGCGCGGGCCGAGCAGCGGCACACGCGCCTCTACGAGCGCATGGTCGCGTTCTTCGGCCGTTACGACGTCCTGCTCGCACCCACCACCCAGGTGCTGCCCTTTCCCGTCGAGGTCGAGTACCCGACCGAGATCGGAGGGGTCCCCCAGGAGAACTACCTGGAGTGGATGCGCTCGTGCACGCTGCTGTCCCCCACCGGCTGCCCCGCGCTCTCGGTGCCGGGCGGGTTCACCCCCGACGGGTTGCCCGTGGGCCTGCAGATCGTCGGGCCGGCGCGCGGTGACCGGCGGGTGCTGGAGGTCGGCCACGCCTTCGAGCAGGCCACCCGCTTCGGCGAGCGCCGTCCGCCCCTGTAACCGCTTCTACGCCTCTCTAGCGGCGTCGCTAGACGCCCTCAGACCGGGCGAGATGTGCGATCACGCCCTCCGTGGGCCCCGGAAAGGGGCGGGATCGGCGATCTCGCCCCCGACGGGACCGTCAGCGCACGGGCCCGTCGGAGCCGGCGGGGTACTCCAGCAGCGGCACCTCATCGGCCGCCCAGGCGGCGAGGATCGGCTCGACGATCCGCCACGACTCCTCGGCCTCGACGTCGCTGATGGACAGTGCCGCCTCGCCGGCGAGGAGCTCCTGGAGCAGCAGCCCGTAGGCCGACAGCCGCGCCGGCGGGAGGTCCACCTCGAGCGCCCGGCGTTCGAGGTCGAAGGGGTTCCCCGCGCCGTTGAGGTTGAGCTCCAGGCTGATGCCGTCGGGGTCCAGCCGGAGGCGGAGGACGTCGGGCTCGGGCGGGCCCTCGCCGTCGTCCCGGCCGAACGCCAGGTGCGGTACCGGCTTGAACCGCAGCACGATCTCGTGCCGGTCGGCGCCCAGCGCCTTGCCCGAGCGCAGCCGGAAGGGCACGCCGGCCCACCGCCAGTTGTCGATGCCGACGGTGTACTCGGCGTAGGTCTCGGTGCCGCGGTCGGCCTCGACGCCGTCCTCCGCGGTGTAGTCGGGGAGCGGACGGTCGCCGACCGTGCCCGCGGTGTACCGGGCGCGCACGGTGTCGCGGCGCATGTCCTCCGGCGACCGGACGGCGCGCAGCACGTCGGACTTGCGCGCCGCCAGCGAGCGGGCGTCCATCGCCGTCGGCGGCTCCATCGCGACGACGGCCAGCATCTGCAGCAGGTGGTTCTGCAGCATGTCGCGCAGCGCGCCGGCGGTGTCGTAGTAGCCGGCCCGGCCCTCCAGGCCGAGGGTCTCGTCGAACACGATGTCCACCCGTTCCACGTGCTGGGCGTTCCACAGCGGCTCGAACATCCGGTTGGCGAACCGGAGGCCGAGGATGTTGAGCACCGTCTGCATCGCCAGGAAGTGGTCGGTGCGGAACACCGCGTCCTCGGGCACCAGCCGGTGCAGGACGGCGTTGAGCGCCCGGGCGTCGGCCAGGTTCCGCCCGAACGGCTTCTCCACGGCGACGACGGCCCCCTCGGGCAGCCCGACCTCGGCCAGCGCCTCGAGCGTCGGCAGGAACACGGTGTTGGGCAGCGCCAGGTAGACCACCGGCACCCCGCCGGCCCGCTCCAGCCCGGCGCGCAGGTCAGCCGCCACGGTGACGTCGCCGTGCCGGTAGCCCAGCCGGTCCACCAGCCGCTCGCGCGACTCCTCGGGGACGTGGCCGGCGTGCTCGGCGAGCTGCTCGCGCGCCCAGGCGCGGTACTCGTCGTCGGACCAGTCCTCCTGGCTGACCGCCAGCACGTCCAGCGGCTGCTCCAGGACGTCGGCGTCGACGAGCTCGGCCAGGCCGGGGAGGAGCAGCCGGCCGGTGAGGTCACCGGTGCCGCCGAGGACGAGGAAGGAACGCTTCATCGCCGCGCCTCCTCGGCCCGGGCGAGGTTCCACCCGCTGGTGATGACCCCGACATGGCTGAACGCCTGCGGGAAGTTGCCCTGAAAAGCCCCGGTCGACGGGTCGATCTCCTCGGCCAGCAGTCCGACCTCGTTGGCCCGCCCGCAGAGCGAGTCGTAGAGCTCGTGGGCCTCGTCCAGGCGGCCCTGGCCGGCCAGGTTGTCGACCAGCCAGAAGCTGCACAGCAGGAAGGCGCCCTCGCCGCCGGGCAGCCCGTCGGGCGAGGCGGTGTGCAGGTACCGGTAGAGCAGCCCGTCGCCGGCGTCGAGGTGCCGGCGCACCGCCTCGGTGGTCGCCACCATGCGCGGGTCGTCGGCGGCGATCAGCCGGCGCAGCGGCAGCGTCAGCAGCGAGCCGTCCAGGCCACCGCGGTTCCCCTGCCCGGGCGGGGCGAGCTGCTCGGTGAACGTGCCCCGGTCGGCGTCCCAGGCCCGCTCGAGCAGCGTGGCGCGGATGCGGTCGGCCTCCTGCCGCCACCGCTCGCGCGGGTACGGCAGCCCGCAGAGCTCCCCGATCCGCAGCGCGCGGTCGACGGCGACATGGCACATCGCGACCGAGTAGGTGAACGGGCGGCCGGCGTCGCGGATCTCCCAGATCCCGTTGTCCGGGGTGGACCACTGTGCGATGGCCTGCTCGGTGAGCTCGCACAGCGCCCCCCACAGGGGCGGGTCCAGCCGACCGCCGGTGCGCACCCACAGGTAGGCGACGTCGAGCAGCTCTCCGTAGACGTCGTTCTGGACCTGCCGCGCCGCACCGTTGCCCCACCGCACCGGCCGCGACCCCCGGTACCCGGAGAGCGCGAGGTCCTCCCACTCGATGCCCGGCCGGCGGCCGTCGAGGGTGTAGCAGATGCTGGCGCGGTCGTCCCGCTCGATGTTGCGCAACGCCCAGGCGAGGAAGGCGTCGGACTCGTCCCGCATCCCGATCCGCCGCAGCGCGTAGCTGGAGAACGCGGCGTCGCGGACCCAGGTGAAGCGGTAGTCCCAGTTCCGGGAGCCGCCGATCTCCTCCGGGAGCGACGACGTCGCCGCCGCCATGATCGCGCCGGTCGGTGCGTGGTCGAGCAGCTTGAGGGTGAGCGCCGACCGCCGGACCAGGTCCTGCTGCGGGCCGGTGTACTCCAGCCGCGCGGCCCAGCCGCGCCAGGCGGCCGCCGTCTGCTCGACCAGCCGCTGCGGATCGGTGCTCGTGCGGGTGTGCGTGTGGCCGGACCACTGCAGCGCGACGGTCAGCTGCTCGCCGTCGGCGAGCGTCACCCGGCCGCGGAGGGCGCCGTCGCCCGCGACGGTCAGGGGGTGGGAGGACGACACCAGGATCTCCAGCTGCGGCTGGACGGCCCAGTGGATCCGCCAGGAGCCGAGTTCCGGCCGCACGAGGACGCCGTCCAGAGGAGCCAGCCGCACGTCCACCTCGACCGTGCCGCCCACGGCGCGCGCCAGCCGGAGCAGCTCGCCCCGGCCCGACGGCACCGGCTCGGCGAGATCGGCACCCGAGCGGAGGGTGAGGCAGTCGGTGAGCTCCAGCCGCCCGTCGGGGCCCTGCAGCTCGGTCACCAGGATCCCGGTGTCGGGCAGGTAGCGCTGGGCCGACTCCCGCAGGCCCACCGGGGTGACGGCGAAGCTGCCTCCGCGCTCCGCGTCGAGGATGCCGGCGAGGAACGGCCGGCTGTCGAAGTGCGGTAGGCAGAGCCACGGGATGCTGCCGTCCCGCGCGACGAGGGCGCAGGTGAGGCCGTCGCCGATCAGGCCGTGGTCCTCGATGGGGAGGTAGCCGTCGGTGCGGCTGAGCGGGCGGAGCGGCACGGGCGGTCCTCGGGTCGCGCGGGCAGGTTCCACCGACCCTGCCCGCGCGGGCGACCGCCAACCCCTTCCAGATGTGACGGTTCCATGACTGGCGTCTTCTAGAGCTTTCTAGAGAAGCGGCTAGAAAGCGGAAGAACCGATCAGAACCGGCCCCGATCCGCCGGCTACCCGCCCTCCGGACGGGGAAGGCGGCGGGCCTGACGACGGCGACGCAGCCCGCGCAGGGTGCGGACGGCCACCACCAGCTCGGCCAGCTCCTGGCGGTCGCCGGCGGTGATGTCGGCGAGCTGGCCGGCGGCCCGGCGTTGCGCGGGATCCCACCCCCGCTCCCAGCGAGCCACGAGCTCGGCCGGGCTCTCGCCGTCGGCCGAGCGCAGGCTGAGCACGTCCTCGGTGAGCGAGGACTGCTCCATCGCCAGGTCGTCGCGCAGGGAGGCCCGGGCCATCGAGGGCCACCGCCGGTCGCGCGGCAGGGCTCCGACCAGCTCGCGCAGCGAGACCAGCCCCAGCCGGGCGGCCAGCTGCTGCATCACCTGCCCGGCCAGCGCCACGGGGGCACCGGTCCGTTCGGTGACGACGGCGAGGTCGAGCGCGGCCGGCATCAGCGGCGCGGCGGCCACCTGCGCGGCCAGCTCCTCCGGCAGACCCGCGTCCCGGAAGCGGGCCGACCGGGCGGTGTACGCCTCGGCCTCGCCTCCCCGCAGCCACCCGGGCAGGCCGGCCTGCAGCTCGGTCACCGAGTCGGCGAACCGGCCGGTCACCTCGGCCAGCGGCGGCGGGTCCTCGGCGGTGAGGTCCGGCGAGCGCAGCAGCCAGCGGGTGGCCCGCTCGGCCAGCCGCGTCGCCTCGGTCCGCACCTCCACCTGGACGGCGGCGGGCACCCGGTTGTCCAGCGGCCGCACGCCGTCCCACATCCGGTCGATGCCGAAGACGGCACGGGCCACGGCGTGCGCGCGCACGACCACCGGCAGCGGAATCCCGGTCTCCTCGACCAGGCGGAACAGCCCGGTGACGCCGGCGACGTTCACCGCCCGGTTGGTCAACGCGGTCGCGATGATCTCGCGGCGCAGCGGATGGCCGACCACCGCCGCCGGGAAGCGCTCGCGCAGCGGCCGGGGGAAGTAGCCGACGAGCAGCTCCTCGAACGCCGGGTCGTCGGGCAGCGAGGAGTGCAGCACCGCGTCACCGGTCTGCAGCTTCGCGTAGGCCAGCAGCACCGACAGCTCCGGGCTGGTGAGCGCCTGCCCGTCGCGGCGGCGCTCGGCCAGAGCCCGGTCGTCGGGCAACGCCTCCACGGCGCGCAGCAGCCGCCCGGAGCGCTCCAGCAGGCGGATGAAGCGCTCGTGGGCGTCCATCAGGCTGCGCGCCGAGGCGGTCTCCACGGCCAGCGCCGCGTTCTGGGCGTGGTTGTCGGTCAGGACGGCGACGGCGACGTCGTCGGCCATCTCGCCGAGCAGCGCCGCGCGGCCCTCGGCGTCGATCAGGCCCTCGGCCACCGGACGGTTGAGGGCGATCTTGATGTTCACCTCGTGGTCGGAGGTGTCCACACCGGCGGAGTTGTCGATGGCGTCGGTGTTCACCCGTCCGCCGGCCAGGGCGTACTCGACCCGGCCGCGCTGGGTCAGCCCGAGGTTCCCGCCCTCCCCCACGACCCGTGCGCGCAGCCGGCCGCCGTCGACGCGGACGGCGTCGTTGGCCTTGTCGCCCACGTCGAGGTGGCTCTCCGACGCCGCCTTCACGTAGGTGCCGATGCCGCCGTTGAAGAGCAGGTCCACCGGCGCCAGCAGGATCGCCCGCATCAGCTCGACCGGGCTCAGCGACGCCACGCCGTCGGCCAGGCCGAGGGCGCTCCGCATCTGCGCCGACACCGGGATCGCCTTGGCCGAGCGC